>CAMRDW010000325.1 GCA_947041315.1 uncultured Enterovibrio sp. | reverse complement strand
GACGGGGTTACCCGTCATCGATCTTTATGGCGCCTTGTTTTTTCATTTTTTATCTTTTCTTTATTTCCCCGTTTTCTTTATTTTTAAGTCGCTGTGTCGCTTCTTTTTTTGTTTTTTGTGCCTATTTTGGGGTATATAGGCTTGCTTTTTGCTACTTACTCAATCAATCAAATTAACCCCTCGAAAAAAAACATCACTCTTGTTGTATGATCCAGCCCGCAGTCAGTAAAGCCAAAAAAAACGTCAATGACTTTGAAGGAGGAACTACAGAAGGATGACCATCGAATAAAGGGTCTATTTCATTTTTGCAAGTGCTTTGATTGTTATCAAATAGGTTTTCAGGGACGGTTGATAAAGTAAAGTTTTCTCCATCAGTACTGAATTTGACATTGATGGAAGAATCTTTGGGCAGATTTTTAATTTTATCCATATTCCATGTCCAAGTGCAGGTTCTTGTGCCGTTGTTTATATGGAACTTTTCAAATTGATTGCCCTTAACATAAAGCTGTGTCACATTGTTGCCCGCATTCGCTCTGGCAATCACGGTTTTATTTAAGGAAAAATGTCTTACTTCATTTTTGAAGAGCACTTTTTTAAAGAAAATGGGAGAACGGGATTTTTGGACTGCGCCGTTTTCATTGTTATTTTTATCTTCAGCCTTGGGTATTTCATTGCTAAAGGTGATTTTTTGGGGATGTTTCAATGAATCTTGATGAAATGAGATACCCTCGGTGGGGGTGTGATAGGGGATATCCACGTGAGTGTCTTGTGTCATGTCGTAATAGGTTAATGAAGAATTTCGAGCTAAAACCCCTTCGGAATTAAGCCAAATATCATGTTCTCCAGAGACTAAACCTTCAGCATATTCATGTTCTGTATCACCCGTTGAATAAACGCCAACTAATTCAAATTTACTTGCTACTTTATTCCAAAAGAGCACCGGGCCACCCGAATCGCCTACACATAAACCGTAATGCTTATTTTTCTTTCTCGCGGGAGGATTTCCTTGGGCATCATTCGCAGTAGATTCTCCAAAGAGGCTTAATTCGAGTTGCTTTGAATTTGTCTTTGAACCAGATCTTTCTACTTTTAAATTTAGCCAAGCAAGTTGATAATAATTGGGGGGTTCATAGTAACAGTCTTCCCCTTCTCTGCCAATCCCGATAATACAGACTTTAGGGCAAGGCGCATCGTCTTCTTGAGGAGTATCATAGTTTCCTCCCTTAGTTCTATCCTTATTATACGTTCCCCAAATGTGTTGATTGTGATCCGCTTTTGACATGAAGGGTAAAATGACCGCATTTTCTATCTCCCGGTCGGTTGTACAAATGACAGCGTCTCTGCGATCTGGCGTTTGAGGGGGGACGGAAGTGAATGAGTCTTTCTGGTATATTTGTACGCATTGATTGGGCATGCTGTATTTCACGCATTTGTATTCTTCATTATTCACCACGGCGGTTGATGCTAAAAAATTATCGACAGGTTCACATTCTTTTAATTCTTTAGTAAAGCAATGGGCCGCGGTAATGATTTTATTGGGGCCAATCACGGAGCCTGTGCAAGTGTTCCCTAGTTCAGTTTTAATGAAGGCCATCGCGTGCTTTAATTCAGAGCTTGTTGATACCTTGGCACCATCAATAACGCGCCGCACACGTTTGTGCGGCGTATTTTCAGGGGGAGCTGGTTTTAGTTTGGGTTTGGCGCCCATTTTTTCATAATTCGGCGCCTGATGCTGATTTATACCCTCTGGATTCGGATGAGGCGAAGGTAAAGGCAAGGGGCTTGAAAGAGGCTGAACAGATAAATCTGTGTTGTCTGGATTTTGAGGCTCTCTAGGAGAGGGGTTGTTTGGAGGGGCTTGGTCGGGCCGGTTTCTATTGCCAGCGGGCACAACAGGCGCGCCACTTGCACCCGGAATAATGGACAAGGCCATCATTCCAAGAAGTACACAGCCTGCTGAACTACAAGATAAACTTCTTCTAGAAAGATCAAATCTTGAAGGATACTCAGAGCTTTGCCGAATCCCCCTAACCTCCATTGCTTGGCGTAATTTTAATGCCTCTTTGTTTTTCAGCTTTGAGGCGTCAAATTGACCAGTTGCTCTTCGGTGTTGCATCGAATTGATTGTATGCATTAAGGCGAGCTTCCTTTTTTATTGAAGGTATTTCATTGATAAAAAAGAAAGTCCGTTTTATCAATGGATGTTAAAGGGTAAACAGATATAACAGAATTAAATTATTGATAATAAGAATGATTATTTGTGAGTGCCGTGATTGATTTAGGTTGAAATTCAAATGCATATTTAGCCCCTCTTTATATATTACCCACTCTTTGAATTCAATAAGGACGTCCTCTTTAAAATGCCGATGAGCGTGAGAGAAAGCGTTATCGAAAATTCACGCCTTGTTTTCATTGTTTTTTCAAGTGCCATTTTTGCTTAACGAGTTATTTGAATGGGTATTATTTTTAAATCATTCAAATTTTATTGGCTATATAGCGAAAAGATCTATGGAAATCTTTCTT
>CAMRDW010000324.1 GCA_947041315.1 uncultured Enterovibrio sp. | reverse complement strand
ATTGGTCTGAATGAGAGCAGCCAACACCCACGCAGCTTCAAAGGCGACGGGTATAGAATGGCTCTGTGATGGAGCGCAACAAGCTTAGGCCCCCCCCCACGCAGTTTCAAAGGCAACGGATATAAGGTTAAATCTTTTGACGATGAAAGGCGCTGAGAGGATAAAAAAATGTCATTTTATGAAATTAAAAAATCGCGTTTTTTAGAAGATGAATATACCCAAAGGAATTGAAGTTGCGTGTAGGCGGCAAGTGAGTGAACCCCCTGAGCATAGATGGACTATGTGATTGGGTTAAACGAGCGAAGCCTACACCCACGCACCTTCAAAGGCGATGGGTATAACCTAGTGAAAATGAAAATGCCGTAAAATACGACCGATTAAATGAAAGCGCATTCAATATGAATGATCTTTTTTAAAGTCCGATTACCAGGCGAGTCCACAGGATTTTAATTTCGCATTTGATAATTTCAAATACTTACGTTTTATTTGGTACACACCTTCATTTTTCAATCCTTGAACTCTAAGCCATGTACTTTTACCAAAAGAGGCTTTCACTGGCACGCCGACTGCAAATCTTTTTCCTGAAATATACTTTGCTGCATAAAAATAATCGCCAACATGGAAGATATAGCCATTCTTACCACAAATTCGCGCACTTTCAACGCGCCCTTTCTTTTTAACGCCCCACTCTCCCCACGGATTCGCTTCAGCCGTGACAGAAGTTAAAAGACTGACACTCAGTAAGAGACCTAAAATACCTTTTTTCATTAAAATACCTTTATTGATGAAATTATTGAAATAAACGTCAGCATCATCATTTAATGATGGTGTTTAAGATTTATTATTTGTACAATAAAAAACAGGGTCTTTGATTACATCAAATGAAAAGTGTATTATTTATGGACGTAAAAGACCCAAAGAAAACACTGACTTTCTATCAAATCAATCTAACATAATAAAATCAAAAAAACATTCAATAAATGTGAAATAAAATCAAATCAAAAAATAGGGTATCTAAAACAAATCTTTGCCTTTATTTTCGTTGTAATAATCATGTTAAATTTTAATTAAAAATCCAACCCTTAACATCAAGATAAAAAGAGATAAGACATTCTTATATTACAGACGCATTCTGATTTAACCCGCTAATTTCAAAATAACGCTGGTTTTTTTATTCTCTTTAATCTTAGAAATCTAAAGAGGCGAGGGTGAAACCCATTATATAGACACTGTGATGAGATAAACAAGATGAGGGGAATTGAAGGTGCGAGGCGAAACAAAACCCCTCACCTTTAAAAACGACGGGGATAGTGTTTATTTTTTAGGGCTTTTCGACTCAACAACGCCACAGATAAGACGCGCCCCTCCACCGCCTAATGCATGAGGATGATCAGAATGATTATCACCCCCCACGTGGATCATCAAAGCGCGCCCTTTGAGGTGCTTCAATTTGACGCGAGGTGCCAAGACGGGATATTCCCCTTTTCCATCAGCATCGATGTAGAGCGCAGGTAAATCGCCAAGGTGGTTGGTGGTGGTCCAAGGAAAACCATGTTTTCCTGTTTTACTTGGGTCAAAATGGCCACCCGCACCGCCCCCCAATACTTTTACATCCCCTTTCATACTGGGCTCACAAGAGGCATTTTCATGAATATGAAAACCATGTAATCCCCCGGAAATGCCAGAAAGTGCAGGAACAAAAAGAGTACCGTATTTATTTTGTGATACCTTGATCTCCCCTACTGACTTTCCTGTATTCAAATCCGTCATATTCACTTTTAAATCATTGGCCAGCGCATTTAAAGAGATGGCACTCAGCAAAAAACCAAAAATATATTTATTCATTTAACCCAACCTTTAGTTAACAAATAACACAATAAAAACCATGGACCAATATGGCCTTTCTTTTTCCTTTTGTTAAATAGAATAAACCTATTAGTTTAATAGGAAATAAAAAAAGCATTCGGTCTCCTTTTGTGATCCGTGAGTGCACTCACTCATTTTGAACCTTCTTCGGCTCACTTAAAGCCTGTCTATTGATGACGCTTCAGTATAAAATACAGGCCGTTTTCAAGCCGGATTTTGCTTTTTCCAAAGACATTCGAAAAGACAATTCGAGAGTAAAAAAGAGCCGACGTCCCAATGAATAACACGCCTCATTGAATAAAAAAGAGATAATATGTTGATTTTAAATGGTGAAATAATTGAAACAGACGCACTCGGTTATTTGAAAGATTTTTCAACCTGGAGTGAACCTCTTGTGCCTTTACTGGCTGAACAAGAAGGGATCCAATTGACGGACGCCCATTGGGAGGTGATCTTTTTTGTGCAAGATTTTTACAAAGAATTCAACACCTCGCCTGCGGTGCGTTTACTGGTAAAGTCGATGGAACAAAAATTTGGACCCGAAAAAGGAAACAGCCGCACTCTTTTTAAGCTTTTTCCAAAAGGACCCGCCAAGCAAGCCACCAAATTAGCCGGGCTCCCTAAACCCGCAAAATGTTTATAAACCTCCCTGCCCTCAGG
>CAMRDW010000323.1 GCA_947041315.1 uncultured Enterovibrio sp. | reverse complement strand
AAAAAGACGCTAAAATGACGCTTCAATCCAAAGAGAAAGGCTTGAGCTAAAAAAGATCGCTCTAAAGAGCAGCAGAAAGGAAAAAAGCAAAAAAACACCGTGCTGTACTCTGTATTTCTCAGATTTACATCCTTTACTCTTTGTCTCCCTCTAAGAACCAACCTCACCTTGTATCCCTGATATACCTCTTGCCTTTGAAACTGCGTGGGGGTTGGCTGCCCTCGTTCAGGCCCATCACAGAGTCAATCTATGCTCAGGGACTTCACTCGTTTGCCACCGACACGCATCTTCAAGAGCCTTAGCTCGAGTTGAAGATGCAACCAGACGCCGAGAGAACAAACCTCCTTAAGCAAGAATGCAGTTTGTCATTGGGTTTTTAAAAGGCATCCAACAACTCAAAAAACCACGCAAAGAAGAATCCAAGATAGTCAAAGGCGATGGCGATAAAAGAAAATCGCCGTTTTATCTTGCGTCACAGAAAGAAAAATTCATAAAAAAATGGAGCGTTAAAGCCTTTTTTCTTTCCATTCGTTTCTTTTTTTGCTATTGAGCTCAGAAAGTTCAGTCTGCTATTTGCACCCTCCCCTTCTTTAAAGAGATAATTCAAAAGCATTCAAACAACCTCTCTTTCTTACAATAAAAAGCACAATTTCATTTACATGATGGAAAAAAACACCTCCTCAGATAAATTTTTCATTTTTTCTATATAAGGAAGACACAATGAGCATCTTGCTCTTTAAAAATGCGACCCTGGTCAATGAAAACCAAATTTTTGAGTCTGATTTACTCGTTAAAAATGGGCGTATCACCAAGATTGAAAAAAACATTGAGGCTCCAAAAGAGGCCCAGATCATCGAGGCCAAAGGAAAGCATTTATTGCCCGGTATGATTGACGATCAAGTCCACTTTCGTGAGCCAGGACTGACTCATAAAGGCGATATAGCCACAGAGTCCAAAGCAGCATTGGCGGGAGGGATCACCTCTTATATGGAAATGCCCAACGTCAACCCTCAAACCACAACCCTTGATGCATTAGAAGAAAAATACCGTCTTGCCGCCACAAAAAGCCATGCCAATTATGCGTTTTACTTAGGGGCGACACACGATAACATTGAAGAAATACGCAAACTTCATCCCAATCAAGCGTGTGGCGTCAAAGTGTTTATGGGTGCCTCCACAGGAAACATGCTTGTCGATGATCCTGATACCTTGGCACAGATCTTCGCTCAAAGTCCCGTTTTAGTTGCCACCCATTGCGAAGACACTCCCCTCATCACCGAGCTTGAAAACATTTTTCGAGAAAAATACGCAGAGAAGATCCCTTTTAACCAACATGGACGCATTCGTTCGAGAGAAGCCTGTTTAAAATCCTCACAATTGGCCATCAAACTCGCCAAAGAACATGGAACACGTTTGCATGTTCTGCATTTAACAACCCTCGACGAACTCTATCAATTTGAAAAAGCGCAAACACTGGAAGCCCTTTCCAAAAAACAGATCACAGCCGAAGTGTGTGTTCATCATCTTTTCTTTAATAAAGAAGATTACGCCCGTTTAGGGAGCCTCATCAAATGCAATCCTGCAATTAAAGAAGAAACAGATCAAAATGCGTTAATTCAAGCGGTAAAAGACGGGATCATTGATATTATTGCGACCGATCACGCCCCTCATACATGGGATGAAAAACAAAATGACTACTTTAATGCCCCATCCGGCTTGCCCTTGGTTCAACACGCTTTACAAGGCGCATTAGAATTTTATCATCGAGGTATCTTTGATTTAGGCCTTGTTGTGCAAAAAACAGCGCATGCTCCCGCTGTTCGTTTTCAAATAAAAGACAGAGGCTTTCTTCGTGAAGGGTATTTTGCTGATTTAGTCCTTGTTGACTTAAAAAAACCCAATACAGTAGAAAAAGAAGCCCTTTTTTACAAATGCGGTTGGTCGCCTTTTGAAGGACACACTTTTGGGTCTTCCATCGAGATGACCATTTTGAACGGGCATATTGTCTTTGAAAATGGGATCCACTCTCAAGAGCGCCATGCCCAACGGATTGAATTTGATCGTATATAAAGGGTTAAGCGTCTCTTTTTATGCTTGAAGATTGTTTTTATTGATAGGGGGAGAGGCTTGGGCAAACGTTCATTTTGAGATGATTAATCTGAATTCATCGAAACGCCCCTTATTCATTTACAAGAATTGATATTTTACCTCTTATTCTCAACGTAATTGAAATTGCGCGCCTTTTCCAAGCAAGTAAAGCCCCTGGCATCGATGAACTCCGTGATTTTTCTAAAAGAGACGGCGCAAGACCCAAGGCCGCTTCAAAGGCGATGACGATAAAGGATAAATCTGAGTCCCCTTAATGAGGGTACATTGACGGGTCTTTTTACCTTTAAAGATCGTGGGCTTTCTGCCCACACCTGAGTAAAACGTCATCCGGGGGGCTCAACGGCGTACCTGGATCACCCGAGCCCTGTTCAAAAAGATCCCTCGCTTTAAAATACACGCCAAATCACCTACAGGCTGAACGCGTTCGGGGCGCGGAAAGC
>CAMRDW010000322.1 GCA_947041315.1 uncultured Enterovibrio sp. | reverse complement strand
ATGGAATAGCTTTTTAGAAAGCACAGAAAGAGTGAGAAAAATGTGTTCGAGAGACCGGGCAAATCTGATCAGTTAATTTTACAGAATGGTATAATTCCATTATTAGGTGCGGAATGACGGTTTTAATTTTGGAACCTGGGGTTGATTAGGCTCTTATTCCTAAAAGTGGTGCAGAATGTCGAATTCAATAAAAAACCGCAGAATTATCTGCGGTTTTTTTATTGAGACAGACTAAAAATTACTTTTTAGCATTTCTTTCTTTTTGTTCTGCAATTACTTTTTCAGCCACGTTCATAGGACAAGGTGAATAGTGAGAGAACTCCATAGAGAACTGTCCTCGACCTGAAGTCATGGTACGTAATGTTCCGATGTAACCAAACATTTCGGAAAGAGGAACATCTGCTTTAATACGCACACCAGTAAGACCCGCTTGTTGGTCTTTGATCATCCCACGACGACGGTTAAGGTCGCCAATAACGTCACCTACATGATCGTCTGGAGTGAAAACGTCAACAGCCATGATAGGCTCTAAAAGTTGAGCACCTGCTTTTGGCATGGTTTGACGGAATGCTCCACGGGCTGCAATTTCAAACGCCAGTGCAGATGAATCCACTGCGTGGAAAGCACCATCATAAAGCTCAATTTCAACGTCAAGAACCGGGAAGCCAGCAAGGACACCTGTGTTCATCATGCCGCCAAAACCTTTTTCGATAGCTGGCCAGTATTCTTTTGGTACGTTACCGCCAACAACACTTGATTTAAACGTGAAGCCAGAATTTGGCTCACCAGGTTTGATGCGGTAATCGATTTTACCAAATTGACCTGAACCACCAGATTGTTTTTTGTGGGTGTAGCTATCTTCAACGGCTTTCGTGATGGTTTCACGGTAGGCAACTTGTGGTTTTCCGACCATCAGATCAACACCGTAAGTGCGCTTTAGGATATCGACTTTGATGTCAAGGTGAAGTTCGCCCATTCCTTTTAGGATGGTTTCGCCGGTCTCTTCATCCGTTTCAACTTGGAATGTTGGATCTTCTGCCACCATTTTACCGATAGCGATGCCCATTTTCTCAGAGCCACCTTTGTCTTTCGGTGCCACTGCAATTGAAATTACAGGCTCAGGGAAAATCATAGGCTCAAGGGTGCATTCATGTTTTGGGTCACAAAGTGTATGGCCTGTTTTCACATTCTTCATGCCAACAATTGCTATGATATCACCAGCTTGCGCAGAAGTGAGTTCATTACGATCATTCGCTTGCATCTCAACCATTCGGCCAATACGCTCAGATTTACCGGTTGCACTGTTAAGAATTGAATCGCCTTTTTTCAAGATACCTGAGTAGATACGTATAAAGGTCAGTGCTCCAAATCGGTCATCCATAATTTTGAATGCAAGTGCACGCAGTGGTTCATCTGCAGAAACAATTGCAAATTCACCGTTCGCTTCACCCGTTTCAGGGTTAGTCAAAGGCTGTGGATCAACTTCAGTAGGAGAAGGTAAATAGTCAACTACACCGTCAAGAACCAATTGCATCCCTTTGTTTTTGAAGGCTGAACCACAAAAAGTTGGGAAGAAAGAACAAGTACGAGTCCCTGCACGGATACAACGTTTGATTTCTTCAATAGAAGGTTCAACGCCGTCCATATAAGCCATCATGATGTCGTCATCTTGGTCGACAACAGCTTCGATCATCAATTCACGGTATTCTTCTACAAGATCAACCATGTCTTCTGGGATATCTTTAACTTCATAATTTTCTGGAAGACCGCTGTCGTCCCAAACGTAGGCTTTACGTTCTAGAACATCAACAACACCCACAAAATCGTCTTCACGGCCAATTGGCAGTGTCATGTGTACAGGCGTTGCGCCCAACACTTTCTTAATTTGATCAGTTACGGTAAAGAAATCTGCACCCATGCGGTCAAGCTTGTTTACAAAAATGATACGTGCAACTTTTGAGTCATTCGCGTAACGCCAGTTTGTTTCTGATTGGGGCTCAACACCACCAGAACCACAGAAAACACCAATACCGCCATCCAGCACTTTCAGTGAACGATACACTTCCACAGTGAAGTCAACGTGTCCCGGAGTATCGATAACGTTAAAACGGTGATCTTTCCAGAAACAGCTGACCGCTGCAGACTGAATGGTTATACCACGTTCCGCTTCTTGCTCCATGAAATCCGTTGTAGATTCACCATCGTGAACTTCACCCGTTTTATGGATTTGGCCAGTTAGCTTTAGGATACGCTCAGTTGTTGTGGTTTTACCCGCATCAACGTGTGCAAAAATACCGATGTTTCTGTACTTCGTTAGGTCTGTCATTGCTCGTCTCTATATAAACAATTTTTGGCTTATTAATGGGCGAGGAGTATAACAGGCGTTTTTGTGTAATGAAACAGCTAGCTTGCGATGAAAATTAGATTATTTTTCGGTACCTATCATTTAAAGGGGTTTTCGGGTAACAGATCCAATAGAGATCCCCAGTTTGATTCATGTCGCACTGGTTGACTTTCACTCTAAAAATTGAAAGATTTGGTTCTTTTGAAAATCGAGTGGGTAATGATGTATATTAATTCTGCTTATTCAATC
>CAMRDW010000321.1 GCA_947041315.1 uncultured Enterovibrio sp. | reverse complement strand
GTGTTGTAGAACATATCGGTCGGCAGGGCGATGATGCCTTCTAATAAGTCCGCTTCAAGGATGTAACGACGGATTTCACTTTCACCGCTGCCAGCTCCGCCTGTAAACAGGGGCGAGCCGTTGAGGATGATGCCGATACGGCCGCCATCGGAGAGTGTGCCATCGATTGAGTGAGGCTCACGCATTTTGCTTAAAAGGTGCATCAAGAACAACAAGGAGCCATCAGAGACACGGGGTAAACCTGCACCAAAGCGACCATCAAACCCTTTTAGGCTATGTTCGTCTTTGATTTCGCCTTCGATTTTTTTCCAATCGACACCAAACGGGGGGTTAGACAGCATGTAATCGAATTGATCGCGTGGCAGTTGATCATTCGAAAGGGTGTTACCGAGCTTGATACGGCTCACGTCTTGCCCTTTGATGAGCATGTCGGCTTTACAAATCGCGTAAGACTCTGGGTTTAACTCTTGGCCAAAAGCGCGCATCACCGCTTTTGGGTTTAATTCGTGAACGTATTCCATGCCGGAGGATAAAAAGCCGCCCGTGCCCGCTGTTGGATCGTAAACAGTGCGGATGATCCCTTCTTGCGTAAGGGCTTCATCGTCTTCCATGAACACAAGGGATGTGGTTAAGCGCACGATGTCACGCGGGGTAAAGTGCTCACCTGCGGTTTCATTCGAGCTTTCTGCAAAACGGCGGATGAGCTCTTCAAACACCAAGCCCATTTCATGGTTTGATACCTTGCTTGGGCTGAGATCTGTTGTTGCGAATTTCTTGACCACTTTAAACAAAAGATTGGCGTCATCGAGTAGACCCACAAATTCATCAAACTTAAAGTGTTCAAAGATTTCACGGGCGTCACGAGAAAAACATTGAATGTAATTTTCGAGGTTGTCTTTGATGTCACTTTGACCCATCTTGGCGAGGTTCATCGGGGAGGTGTTGAAAAAGGACAAGCCCCTGTTTATTTCGGAAGAAAGAGGGGTTTTAGAAGAAAGGGTTGCACGCAGGATCATTTTTTCCTGCGCCTCTTCTGGCAGCTTCATTGCCTTGACTTCTATGGCCTTGGCAACAACCGCCTCTTTGCTCTCATTCAGTACACACTCAAGACGACGCAAGAGAGTAAAAGGCAAAATAACGCGACCGTATTGAGATTGCTTGAAATCACCGCGAAGTAAGTCTGCGACAGACCAAATGAAGGCCGCAGTTTGAGTAAAATTAGAATTAGGCATGAAGGCTTCTTAATCAAGATATCAATAAGATAATGGCGCGCATTGTAACAGATATCCCCATCGCCTTTGAAGGTGCGTGGGTGTTGGCTAGATTCCTTCTGCCCAATCAAACCATTTTTTCAGGCATAAAAAAGGCCACCCTGAGGTGGCCTTTTCCAAACGTTTGGTGGAGCTGGCGGGAGTCGAACCCGCGTCCAAAAACAGTCAAACTAATGGCACTACATGCTTAGTCTGTCTTTATTCTCGTCAGTGTGCTGCGAACAGACACGCCACACAAAGCCATACCCGAATTATATTTAACGTTTCAACTATCGAGTCAAAGTTTCCACGCGAGCTTGTTTGGGTTTGATCCCTTGTTGGTCCCCGTCTTACAGGCGAAAGCTAGGGCAAGAGAGATTCCGGTAGGGGTTTAATCTACAGTTTACGCCGCGAGGCGCATTTCGGAGTCAAAACAGTTGTCATTTGCAACTATATTTTTACGGCTTTTTACGAGGCAAACCGTCCCTCGGCATGCTCCACGAGCCCTCATGATCCTGTCGAATCCTAGATCAGCCCCTGAATACTAAACAAATGTATCATAACTTTTTGCATCGTCAATCGTTATTTGTTTTTTAAACTCATTTTGAAGAATTTATCGTGAGCTGTGTTTCATGATGCGGGCTTTATCCCGTTGCCAATCTCGGTCTTTCACGCTGTCACGTTTGTCGTGGAGTTTTTTACCTTTGGCCAAACCGATTTTTAACTTGGCCCAAGAATGTTTCCAATAAAGAGAGAGCGCCACAACGGTGTATCCGTCACGGTCGACTTTACTCATCCAGTTTTCAATTTCGCGGCGTTTCATCAGCAATTTTCGGATGCGCGTCGGGTTGGCCACGATGTGTGTCGATGTTTTTTCCAGTGGGGTTATCGTGACGCCGGAAATAAACGCTTCGCCATTACGGAAGAAAACATAGCTTTCCGTGATGTTTGCTTTTCCTGCGCGCATTGCTTTTACTTCCCAGCCTTGTAGCTCAAGCCCTGTTTCTAAATCATTTTCAATGAAATATTCGTGGCGAGCCCTTTTGTTCTGGGCAATGGTGTTGCTGCCAGATTTATTTGAATTTTTCTTTACCATAATCACGCCATTTTACGTAGGGGGAAAAGGGGAGGAAATCGTTTTTGTTCATTTTTTTGTCTTGGATAAGGAATGTTAATTCTGTTCTTGCTTTGATGCAATCTATCGTGTTGAAAAGCGTGTTCAAGGTTATATCGATTCTTGAGGAAAATCCTTGGTGAGTGTTATGATGCGAAAGACTGAAGAGGAAAAACGATGCCACGAATAATCCGCAGCGCACTGGTGAATTTCAGTGCTGAGCAAATGTTTGAGCTTGTCAATGATGTTGA
>CAMRDW010000320.1 GCA_947041315.1 uncultured Enterovibrio sp. | reverse complement strand
AATCCCTTTGAATCTTTAAAAGGTTATCGTGTGTCGGTTATTGTTGAGATCTAGCCAATTTATTTTTCAAAGAGCGAATTGATGCATGATATTGGCTTTTATATTAACACCGTTGAATTTGGAGTTGATATTCATGTTGAAATGCAGATTTGAGCCACTACCTTACTCGGAAAGAATTATGAACAGGTTTATTCCTGAAAGTGGTGCGGAATGTCGGCTTGAAATGAATTTAAAATCAGTACCTCAATCAAATTAGAAAGTTGTAAATAAGAGGCTATATCGAAATAAAGTTTAAAAAAAGAAAATGCAGAATCGATAATCTGCAACATACAGATAAATAAAGGAATTGTAAGTATTTAGTAGGTGATTGGCTTTATTCTTTATCATTCACGTAAGTAACTAGCCAGCCAGTTCTTAGGACTTCCATTGAATCGATATTGCGAATTTATCAAAGACAGTTTTATATTTTTCTTGAACATAAGTTTTTCCTTCTAACCAATCTTCATTTGTTAATCCAAGAAAATGAACCCCCATCCGTGCACCGTTTTTTGATATATTTGAGCGTCTGAAACCTTCTTCTTTAAACAAAAATTTTTTATGCATTTTTACAACAGCGTTATTTCCTTCGATGACTTCACAATTCAACTTTTTTATTCCCAGAGTATTAAAGACAAAATTGATAAAACTAAACTCAATAGCAGAACCAAGGCCTCGTCTTTCTGTATTTGTTAAATAATAGGCCCAATTCGTTGTTTGATGACGTAGATTCAATGCATTCACACTGACAAGACCTAACAGAGCGTCGATTTCATCCAAAACGACAAAAACAATTTGCTTATCATCGTGTTTAAGCTGTTTTATCCAATTAAGATGTTCATCAACGTCAATTATATTGTCTGTGTACATCCACTTTCGAACATTGTCTTCATTTCTAATATCTCTGACTTTCAACTGCAATTGAATATCAAGTGATGTCAGAAGAGCAAGCTTTATTTTTCTAGAACCCGATGATTTTAATGAAGAAGTAATCATATTTCAAAACGCACGCTGAAATAAAGCTGCTCTTTATACAGGCCATTTGCGTAGTAATTTATACCAATTGATAATGCATCCGTACTATGAAAACGTCCACCAAATTCAACGACACTTCTCGTATCATTCGCATCAAACGCAATTTGTCCAAAAAGAAGATTTGCTTCTATTTGAGGTAAAATCCAAGCCCTTAAGCCTACATTAACAGAGTAGGCAAGTTCACCAAAATCATGCTTATCATTGTTTGGAAATTTAACACTGTATAAACGAGCATCACCATGGACATCTACCAAGGTATTAATTGGGGCATGAAACCCTGTACCGAAAGCGGCCAACCAGTCACCTTGGAATTGACTGATAATTTCAGCAAGCACATATGCATTTTCAGTAAAGGCCAATCTCGTTTTTCCCGCAAAACTGGACGGATTCGTTGTTACACCGACTTCAAAATTGGTGTAACTAAAATTAGATGCCTTCAATACAGGCGAGAAGAAGAAAAAACTCAGAAAAAGTCCTGCTAGCCCTACTTTTTGTATTTTCACAGCCTTCCTTTGCCTTATGAGATAATCACTTCTTAATGTTATTGTATGGGTTCAAACAAAAAAAGAGGATTCACCAAATACAAATCCATGAAGGATGTTGCAAAATATTATTATTCTGCGTTATTAAACCGTCATTCCGTACATGAAAAGAACAAGGGTAGTGGTTCATATATGTGATTTATATTTTTTACTGTATCATGCCGATATGACAATTTATCAAACAATTCATTGCCTAGAATGCGGCAATACAGACATCATGAAAAGGAGTTTTACTGCTTAATTGCGCGCTTACACTTCGGCGGTAAAATATTGACCACAGGCATTGCAACGTAAACGTTCAAGCCTGTCTCTTCTGCACATTTAATAATTGAACTTTTTGTTTAAAATAGGATCTGATCTAGCAAACCAATAACATCAGACTCATTCATGTCCCTATTTCAACCTAAACAATGGTCTATCGAGCATTTTGCTCATGCAGATCTCGGTGATATTCGTAGAACCAATCGTTTAACGCTCCTCGCCGAACAAATAGCAACTTTCTCTGGTAAATCAATAGCAAGGACATGTAATGGAATTGATGCTCAACGTGAAGGATCTTATCGCTTGATTAGAAATAAACATGTTATTCCCTCTGTTATTCGCCGCGCAGGCTTTCAATGCTCGGTTAAAAAAGCGCGGAATTTTGATGAAATACTGGCTATTGAAGATACAACTTCATTAAGTTACAAACACAGTGTTGCGCAATCGTTAGGTAAGCTCGGTAAAACGACGGATAAATCCCGAGGTTGCTGGGTTCACTCAACATTATTGCTCGATACATTGACGACGCAAACCATTGGATTAATTCATCAAGATTGGTGGTTACGCCACGACAAGATCATTATAAATGATTGAACTTTTTGGATTTTAGAAGATCAGATCTGCTAATTACTGTCAATATGATTTAAATACTATGAATACAAGCTTTATCACCTATTTTGAAAAAATGACTGACCCTCCGGAATGAATCAACCTGTTTTAAACAATAATCGGTTTAATTAAACTCGTTTCG
>CAMRDW010000319.1 GCA_947041315.1 uncultured Enterovibrio sp. | reverse complement strand
AACGCATATGTTTGGGTGTGTTGGTATTAGAGCTTCGCTGCACTAGCATGATCTTCGAGCCCCAAAAAAGCAAGCATCTTCAATGGTCACGGGTATAACGCCGTTGAATCTGGGATTGATATTCATGCTCAAATGTAGATTTGAGCCCTACCAAAAAAAGCCCTGTTCTATTAAAGCAGGGCTTTTTTATATTGAATCGTTCTATTAAGTCAGAACGAAAAATAATTCACTCTCTTGGTTATTGTGGATTAAGGCCTAATTTTTCTAAGACTAACTTAAAATTAGCTTGACGTTCTTTTATGTTATGGACTTCACCTGTCTCACAAGCGACGTCAGGGCAGCCACGGTTAACAATACCAGAAACATCATTAATGAACTCTGCACCTTTTAAACCACCATCTACGTATTTTTTCAATTCTTCATAATAGTTCCAATCAGCATATGGACCACCTTCATTTGTGTATGCTTGTACAGAGGTAACCCAATAGAAAAGACCGGCAATCCATTTAATTTCCCGATTTTCCTCTGAGCTACAAATCAGACCAGGATCTGAACAGAAATCAAGTTCTGGATATAATGGATTAGCAGGTGGTGTGTCAATTTTCACACCTTCAACTGTTTGACCAATCAGATCCGCATTAACATGTGAGCGTCCTAAGTAATGGTTGAGAGTACCGAAGTTTTGACGTCCTGTTGTTTGAATAACACCACGTCCCCACCAACCGCAACCTTGAACGCTTTCTTGACTACTCCCATCCCAGATAAATTTCCCTGCTTTCTGACCAACGTACACTTTACACTCGTCACGCTCCCATACTTGCTTAGAAGTGTCTACTTTATCAGGGACGTCATTACAGTGGCCTTGGTTTGTCCAACGACCGGCTGAACCATTAATAAGTTGACCTCTTTCTTCAAGTACAGCATCAGGCACCGCAAAAACAGGAGCGGGTGCGCCATACCATTTAGCATGCGTTATTGCACTGACTTCCATTTTCTCATTGCGAGGACAAGAATAGGGGTGATCTTGACCTGTTACAGCGTTATAGCCGTAATCAGCGTATTTTTGGCCTAACTGACCACAACTTGCAGACATAGGATAGTCTGTAGGTGCACCAAAGCGTGTTTCAGACCAGTTATTCTCGTCACATGCATTGTAACGAATAGTCTCTTGCATACTTTGTGCTAAAAAAGCTGCAATAGCGACTTTTGCATACATGATGTTCGTTGCATCATCTGCATTTTTATCAAGTAGCCAGTACTTATTGCCGGCAACACCCGTATTATGCATTGCATTTAGGCCTTCTAAGAAATCGGCCCACTTATAAACAGTGGAAGGGATCCACTGTGATTCAGGAGTTTCAAAAAGAAAAACTTCGTTATCCATCACATTTTCAGCATTCGCTAAATCAATATTTAATGCTGGAATGATGGTTAAAGCACCTTCTTTATTAGCATCAGCAACAGAATATAAAGGCATTTTTGTGGTTTGATAATGTTCAATTTTCGACCCTAAAGCAGATGAATCTTTGTCAAACAAAATAGCAAATACATTGCTGTAAGCCGCTTTTCGAATTTTCTGATCTCCTGTCGTGTTTCCCATAAAATAGTTTGTCGCTTGGTTGGTCGGAATTGTCGCTAACATTGCAGGAGCTTTTATAAAATCAGTTACCTGTTTCACGTATTCTAATGCGTTGTGCCATTGATCATCAGATAAGGCTTCTGTTTCATTTGATTTTCTGAAAGCAACAAAATCAGCGCGTGTGTCACTATCAGGTTTATACAATTCAAATTGATCAAGTACATTTGCAGTATAACTCGATGCTTTATCCCATACGGACTGTCTGCCAGAATGCTTATCATAAGCAAAATCACCTATATTTAATGACCAGCCATGATTCGCCGTTGGCGCGAGCTTTGAAAGTATGAGGTTATATGCTTGAGCCCATCCTTTTAGATCGTTTCCTAGTGTATTAACAAGATCCGAATCAATTTCAGCGTTGGTATTTTCAAGCGCCTTAATTAAGGCATCTTTAACTGGGATAGATCCAAATTGATCAAGGTCTGAAGTGGCTTTATCAAGCACATCGCTAATGATTAGAATTGTTGAAAAACCCGCCTCTTGAGCATCTTTTATGGCTGATTCAAAATTGTTGGTCAAAATCTCTACGTTACCTAAGTTTTCACTGCTACTCGCTTGAATCTCTAATGTAGGAGGAGCTTCAGAGTCTGGGCTTGCGACAACCAAAGTATTTGGCCAACCAGGGAGCTCTAAAGAAATAGGGTCCATTGGATTCTGTAAAGAAAGAAGTGGCGCAGAGCCGGGTTCAGAACCATCACAATTCACTTGTAGATTCCATGAACCGTCACTACCTGGAATAGTTTGAGTCCAATATACCGCAGAATACGCGATATTATTGTAAACCATGACATCTCCGCCAGTGGAATGGTCTCCACGAGTCCAATCAGGATAGACATTAAAATCCTTACATAAGGCACCTGTAACAGAACCTGGAGGATTTGGATTTGATATATCAGTATCTGGTGTTGGTTCTGGCTCGGGTTCAGGCTCTGGTTCAGGCTCGGGCTCTGGTTCAGGCTCTGGTTCAGGCTCGGGCTCTGGTTCAGGCTCTGGTTCAGGCTCGG
>CAMRDW010000318.1 GCA_947041315.1 uncultured Enterovibrio sp. | reverse complement strand
CAAAATGCCTTCGTCGCTTTTCTAAATGATCACAATAATGGGTCAGCTCTTCCAGTGAACCCACAGGGCCATGGAACATCGAGCCAAATTGATGGGTGAGCTTTAACCTATTTCCTTGTGAAATATTAAGCCTTTTCAACACCTTCGCACTGTTTTCAGTGATGTGGCCCTTTTATCATCGCGGATTCTTCTTCCCGTTTCATCCACTCATTCGATGTGATCTTGCAATGAAAAATGCAGGGGCATCCGATGAAGAAATTAACCATTTCAGACAACTCTTTTCAGAAAAACGACCCGCCGGGCGTATGGGACACGTAGAGGAAATGGCCGCCGTTGCATTATTTTTAGCCTATGATGATTCTTCTTTTATGTATGGCGCAGAAATACAAGCCGATGGTGGCATGAATCAGACACGCTGGAGTGCGTAATTGCTTATGGCATTTTAAATAAATATCGGAGCATTTTCGCTGGTTAAAATCCCTCTTTTTTTCGTTGTGTATTTTGTCGTGAGAGCAACGAGCGTTTGCAATTCACGCCTTAAACAGAATGATTTGTCTTTCGCCACTTTCTGACCCGTTATTGACTTCGAATGGTATTATTTTTTAAAACGCAAAAAGATGCACTAAAAGAGGTGCATCTTTTATTTGTTTTGTTCGTAATGTGTTTTCAGGGATGAATTAAAGAGGATCAGCCACTTTAATGACCAATTTACCGAAGTTTTTCCCTTTAAGTAAACCAATAAAGGCATCAGGAGCATTTTCTAAGCCATCAACGATGTCTTCTTTATATTGCATTTTTCCTTCGTCCAACCAATTTGCCATGGTTTTTGAAAATTCTTCGTAATGATCGGCGTAATAATCAAAAATAATAAATCCTTGCATTTTAATACGCTTAATAAGCAAGGTGCCCACAAGTAAAGACATCCGATCAGGACCTGCGGGAAGCTCGGTCGCGTTATATTGTGAAATAAAACCGCAAACAGGAATGCGCGCGCCATTGTTGAGTAAAGGAAGAACGGCATCAAACACTTTACCGCCGACATTCTCATAATAAATATCGATGCCTTTATCGCAAGCGGCTGCAAGTTGCTCAGCAAAATCATCGGCTTTATGATCAATACACATATCAAAACCGAGCGTTTCAACGGCATAACGACATTTTTCTTCACCACCGGCAACGCCCACAACGTTACAACCTTTCAGCTTGCCAATTTGTCCAACTGTCGCGCCGACCGCCCCAGTCGCCGCGGCAACGACCAATGTTTCTCCTTCTTTCGGTTGCCCAATATCAAGCAAGCCCATATAAGCGGTAAAACCTGGCATGCCCATGATCCCAAGCGCAAATGAAGGATTTTTCGGATTTTGGCCGAGCTTCATTAAGCCTTCACCATTCGAGATAGCGTAAGCTTGCCAGCCCGTATAAGCCAAAACCCACTCACCTACTTCAAAATCAGGATGCAAAGACGTACTTACTTGGCAGACAGTGGCACCCACCATGGCCTCATTAAGCGCGGCAGGCTCAATGTAAGATTTCCCTTCATTCATGCGTCCACGCATGTAGGGATCAAGAGATAAATAAATTGTTCGTAGCAGTATTTCGCCTTCTTTTAAGGGCGGAATGAAGGCATTTTCTTGACGAAAATTATTTATCACAGGCGCGCCAACAGGGCGAGACGCAAGGGCGATACGAGTATTTTCTTGAGGGTTTAGCATATCGGTATTCCTTCATTTATTGTTTTTTGCACAAATTTGACCTGTTGTCTCATTTGATTAAAAAAATGCCTTAAAGACGTATTTTTTTGAGTGTATTGGTTATCGATAACACATCTTAATTAAAATGGTGCTTCTCCTTTTAGGAGAGATTTTGTCATCATGAACGCCTGCGCCACGCACTGGGTGTTTTGGTTTAATTTTGTCATTAAGCTTGCTCCAACCCAAAGATGATAGAGGTGCTCAGAGGCTGCTTTTGCGTCATTCACCTTGATGGAGCCATCGTTGATCCCTTCTTGAATAACAAGCGCTATCATGGAGATAATGCTGTTTGCGCCATTTAGCAAAGATAAACGCATCGCTTCTGATAAATCAGAAACTTCCCCGCTTAGCTTCACCACTAAACAGCGGTGGCTACCGCAAACACCATGACTTAGATCTACCCATTTCTGCCAATAATTGATAAGCCTTTCATATCCATTTAAAGACTTATCGCTAAATAAGCCTTCTAATCGCGCTCTATATCCAGAAAAATAATCGTCAATGACGGCTTCGCCAAAGCACTCTTTCGACTTGAAATAATGATAAAAAGAGCCTTTTGGGACCTCCGCTTTACTCAATAATTGAGACAAGCCCACATTTGAAAAGCCTTTTTCAACAATTAATTGGTAGCCAACATCTAAAATGTGTTGTCTTGTAGACAAAGGATCTATTTTCATTTCAAAACCTTAGCATTAAAGTAGACCAGTCGTCTAGTTGTTTTGTAAAATGGTTAATCGTGCTCAAAATATATCCTCTCATCTTTGAATTTAAAGCGCTTTGTTACGAGTGATTTTTGACAAGTCTATCTCATTATCGGAACGCATCAAACGGGGGTAAGAATGAATCAAATTTTTTGCCGACTTATAGAAATACCTAAAGCATTGAATTTAAGGCTAACTGAATGAGCCACCCATCCTAAAACAATGAGATAGATTGCAGTGTCTGG
>CAMRDW010000317.1 GCA_947041315.1 uncultured Enterovibrio sp. | reverse complement strand
ATATTACTTTAAGAAAGAGACACTGATATTAGATCAATTTAAACAGGTCTCTTTTGTTATAACTGAATTTTTTGTGATAAACAAGCAGCTGAACAATCATTACGCAGAGTTCAACATCTAAGATATGACGAAAGAGACCCTCTCTGCTTCTCTATCTGATAATCTGATAATCTGAGCAAATATAAAATGGATGCTCTACTTAATCTTCATAATTTTGTTAATTCATAAAATGGAAGTGATTCCAATCTTATTTTTAAATATAAAATATCTTTTATGGAAAAAAGCGCACTGCGTAATGTTTCATGACTTAAAATAATATATAAAAAACAATATACATTTCAGTATTAATGCTTTAATTTAAATCCAGAACAAATAAAAAGTGAGAACACCATGAAAATATTAAAAAAAGCACTATTAATTTCAATATCTTCAACAATATTATTTTCTTCATTTTCGCACGCTACGTTTTTTAACAATAAAGATGGTAATTCATCTGTTATAGAAATGGCGACAGGTGTCGTTGAAGATGGGAATGAGTTTTTTTGCTTAAAGTATAAAACAGATAATGGCTCAACGAAGAATGCTTGCGCGGTTAAGGGAGTCGGCTCTGCATCTAGAGGTTATAACAGTTTATTTGATATCGCCTCTAAGGCTTATACCAATAAAACAAAACTCAGCATCTATTTAAAATATAATATTTTCAGATCAAAACCAATGGCGAGAGAATTTGCCACTCCAAGTCAAAACACGAATGAAATAATAGCCCTTGCAACATGTACAAGTAATATTTGTTATAAAGAATGAAATTTAAAATGCCACTTAATTTACCCCGAATAAACGAGAGAAGACAAAATCACCTCTCGTTTATTTTATTTTTAAAGCACCACCAAAGAAATAACCGCCATTCCGAACCTAACCTCGACATTTTAAAATCCGATGTTGAAATAAAAATTGAAAGACAAATTTTTCACCTAGCATCACTCGATAAGATGGATTTGCGGATAATTTATTCTCAATGCCACTAGATATAAATACTATTCAATTATGCGGAATGTGAGTTCAATAAGAAAACCTGTATCGACAAAACTGAATTCGACTCACTTAAGCTAAAAAAACAAAAAATGCGTCATCGCATCACTGGATTTTGAGGCCCAAGAACAAGGGTTGAAAATCAGAGAAACAAAATAACGCACGTAAGCCACGTAGAGCTGATAAATAACAAAATGCACCCTAGGCATTGAAATTCTTAAAAATGCGCTGTACGGCCTCAAATGAGGCCAAGAATAGCGCGTTTAGACAGTTTCTAAGACGACGGGTAATCACTTCAAAAATTACGCCTGCATCGCCTCACGCATGGCCATGCCAAATTTCGCCATAAATTGAGCGTTCATCAGCCTGCCGCCTTCCATGAGCTGGGCTGAATACATCATCATCATGTTGAGCTCTTCCACTGTGGGGTTCCCACTTTCCTCTGGTTCAAAGTGAAGTACCAAGTCATACAGCATTTCAGCACGCTCTTGCGGTGCGCGTTCTGCTGCCAATGTGTCTCGCTCGTTTTGCTCTTCTGTGTTGACCGCATGATGCCAACGATAAAGAAATTCAATCTTTTCGATTTTTCGGCCATTTCTGATGCCGCGATACCCAAAAGTGCCGTCCTCACTGAGCAGAAATTCGAGGTGAGTGTCTTGCTTTTCAATTTCCTCGATGGATTGGCGAATGCAACGATCGATAAACACCTTGTTGTTGGCGAAGCTGGTTTTGAGTAATTGCCCCTTCTCGTTAAGCAGCCCAAAGAAGCCGTGGAGCTCTTCAATTGTTTGGGCATGCAAAGAGTGGGATTCGTGTTTAAAACGCGACAGAAGCGGATACAGGCGCTTTGAGTGCTCTTTTTTGAGCTTGCGGAAGACATGATGATCCACCTGTGCGTGTCCTTGAGACACGCCGAGGTATTCTTTCATCAACTCATCGTTGGGGATAATGGTTAAAATCCCGTTTTTGTAAGACAAGCGCTTGAAGAGCGTCACAAAGTCAAATTCTTTGCGGTCGGGGTGACGAATACCGATAACCCGGTTCGCCAAATGCTTTGCAGGCGCGCTCAGCGTATTGTACAAATTTGTACTGCTCACTCCCAACCACCCACACAAAACATCGGATTTAAACTGGTAGGCTGGCGCACGAATCGCAGTGCCATCGATAAATGATTGCCAGTGCTCTTGATGCAATCGACTCAACAACAAAGCCATGATGTCATGTTCACGCGGACTCAAAGAGAGCTGACTAAAAAGCAAATCGTGGCTTTTTTTAAAAAATTGAGCCGGTAGCTGCTTACTGTGATCGGTCAGGATAACGTCTTGTTCCGTGAGCGTTGTTTTTTGATTTTTTTGACTCACTGAGCCTCCGTGTTCATCACACTTTCAAACTGCCCATCAAAGTACCGAGCTTCATGGTGTGTTTGAGATTTGAATTTTAAGTCACATATTTTTCTTTTTAGGCCTTAAAAAAGAAAAATTGCGCCTTTGAACGAAGAATAATCCCTCGTAAGAGCAGAAAAATCTGTGACCGTTAGGGAGATATCCGTAAAAAAAGCCCCTTTTGCCTTTAAAAAACCAGATATCCACAGAAATCGGCCATTCTAAAGAAAAATGTGTGACCGTTAAAAGAAAAATGTGTGACCGTTAAAAGAAAAATGTGTGACCGTTA
>CAMRDW010000316.1 GCA_947041315.1 uncultured Enterovibrio sp. | reverse complement strand
ATCGTGTTCACTTCTGCAGCTTGCGCAGGGAGGGTAAATAATGCGCTGGCCACAAGGAAACTCATCAGTGCAGGTTTAAACATTTTTTTCAATTTGATCCCCTTAATATTAGTTAGTAACAAACGTCTCTTTCTGGGAACTGTTTTATCAAAGGAAATTGTCGTGAAGATGTCCGTTAGTTTACAATTTTGTAATATTTCAAGAGAAAAGGTAATGGAGGGAGGGTTGATTTTAAATAATCATATCCGATTTAAATTTAAAAAGAAATAGATAGTGAAATATAATGATAACTCAGTGTAAAAAGTCCGTTTTTCTGTTCTTTTGCGCATATAAAATGTTTATTTTTAGCTAGAGCATAATATAAACAAGACAATGGCAACTCAAAAATTAAGCCAGGGAATGTATTGTATCAATCTTATTTTTTTGCCTTCATTAATACAACAAAAGCGAAAGACCTTGGTCGCCTTTCGCTTTTTTTATGCGCACTTTGTTATTTCAAAAAAACAAAATCATAAAACTTGCAATTTTATTTCACAATATTTACATCAGGAAAGTGAGCTTTCACACATTTTGAAAAATCACCCGCTTTAAAAGCAGAATATGGCGTTTGATACGAAACCAAGGAACAAGAATAGGCTTGACCATCCGGAGTATCAGCCCATCCCCACTCTTTTTCCCAATAAATATCAACCGCTCCAGCGCCATCTTCATCAAAAGACTTCATTCCCTTACAGCCTAAAATCTCTTCTTCAGGAACCTCTAAACCGAGGTACTCAGAGAAATTTTTGTAATAATCAATCCTGTTTAAGGATTGGGCTATCTCAACACTGCCTCCACATTCAACTCCACCATTAATGATTTGAGTTGTAACGCCAAACCCAGTTTCTAAACCATTCGATTTATCTCGTGCGTTGGGTTGCCAAGTTCCATCAATAACATGGAGCATGGAAGGTTTTGGGGGTTGTGGATAAGTGAAAAAGAAAACAGCAGAAGCAAGGTTTAGCCAGGTATCTGCAACCATTTCGGGTTTATCAAGCAAAGTCCGTACACTACCAAACATGGCGTCAGAGAAGGGACCGTAGTTATAATTGTAACTTAGCTGCTTCGCCCCGCGCCCGAAATACGATTTAAAATCTCCGTTTTCAAACTTACCACAAGGCCAGGTTTGTCCCTGCCAAACAACAGGATTACATTCTCCGTTGTATCCATTTCGCATCTCCTCATCCCAAGCCATTTCTCGGACATGCACTAAACCTTGTCGCCATTCAGGAACTTCCCAATAAGCAGTATGCCCTCCAGTTTCTTGTGTGAAATGAGCAAACATGGTTGCCAATGCTTTTTTACATATGGCATCTGAATCCCGTTCATCAGTATAAGTGCCACAAAATGCGGGGAATTTCCCAGTGGCCTGAAGAAAATTCCTATAAGTGTATTCTGGTGCGCGTTTAGGAAACAAAAACTCCCAATCTTCAGAAGAAATAATCCCTTCAATACGTTTTACGTTCTCTGGATTCATTTCTCCATTGGGAACAATAAGCTCAACAGCTTCATTATCAAGGGTTTGAATTGCCTCTTTTACCTTTATCATTGCGGGAAAATCAGTGATCGCCGCTTCTTTTTCTTCCAGCTCTTTTTCAGTTATGGTATAGCCGCCACCTCCAGTACTTGGTTGTTCTGGATCGGGAAGAACAGGAGGAGGCTCTGGTTTATCAGGCTCTGGTTCAGGTACTATCGGAGGGGGCAAGGGTTTATCTGGAGTCGGTTCAGGTTCAGGCGGCGGAATCGGTTTATCCGGTGTTGGATCTGGAACAACAGGAGGAAGAATAGGTTTTTCCGGCTCTGGTGGCTCTATTTCTGGTTTTTCAATATCCGGTTTTTCTGGCGTTGGGATCTCCGGGTCCGGTTTATTGGCCTCAGATTCAGATATTTTTTCCCACGCATCAACCCATGCCGTTCCAGAGCCCGGTCCATAAGCCCAAGCGGCACCTGAACACCAAGGCTCAGTTACACCAGAACGACAACGATAAAGTTGCCCATTCACTTGAACAACATCGCCAGCTTTGTATGTTTCCCCCTCTTGGTATTCTGAATAATCGCCATCCAATGGCGGCGAAGGTTCAATCTCTGGTGGAGAAACGATGGGAGGGGGTTCTGGGGTTGGAACGACGGGAGGTGCGGTATTGTCTGCATCTGAGATGAGGATCCATGGAGACTCCCAAGAATTTCCTGTAACCGAGGCCGGTGAGTCTTGAGGATTAGCCCACCACTGAGCTTCATAAATTTTATCATTAAAGTGCACTTGAGCCCCGGTTGAATAGCTTTTCGTAGGATCGTAACTTTCCGTCGCAAAAGCATTGCCAGTTATAACCATTAGAATTGAAACAGCCACTTTCTTCAGCATTGTAAAATCTCCACCAAAAATCAAAATGACATAAGCATGATAAACATCACATTTATAATTAAACATCTAAATTCTAATGAATCAAATCACATATCGCTAACGTCATTTTTTTATTCATTTTCAATTAAATCTATTTATTTGAATTTATTAATATTTAAATTTTTTGTAACGATTCATCTCTCTTCGATCATATTTTTATATTGATAGCAACTATACCCGTGAGCATTGAAGATGCTTGCTTTTTTGGGCTCGAAGATCATGCTAGTGGTAAGCGCGCAATTAAGCAGTGAAGGCTTATTCAGCTTCACCGAGATCAAGATT
>CAMRDW010000315.1 GCA_947041315.1 uncultured Enterovibrio sp. | reverse complement strand
TTCACTGAGCAATATATTCGTTTGTTCTACGGTGAGCTTATATTTATTAGCCAATTCCAAAATATTAATTGTAACGCGCTCATGTGCTATTTTGTCATATCCCATTTCAATTAAGGTCATATGAATTAAAGCGGCATGAAGATATGAAGTGACCAATTTTCCAGTGAGCAAAGTTGGGTGATCATTTTTCAATCTCTTTAAAGAAGCTCGATATGCTTCATTTGACATCTTGGATGCAAAAACTTTATTCGTTTCGGTATCCAATAGACGATTTGCAATAAGCACATATTTATCAGCTTCAAGCATTTTGATTTCATCTGCTTGCTCTAAAATATGTTCAATGTGATGCGCGGGAATATCAAACATTTCAAAATGGTGAATAATCTGTTCATTTATAGTGCGCTTTTCTTCTATTCTCCGAGCATCAATGCCATCCTGAACGGGTCCCTTAAATTGATCAGACTCAATTATATCACTCCGCTCTTTATCGCTTTCGAAGGCAAACGCATAATCAGATATATCTTCTTTTACAACGAGATCTTCTTCATTTACCTCCGTCATTTTCGACAAGGATACATGATCAACAGAAACAGTATCATCTATACCGCTCCCCTTATTTTCTTTATAAGAGGGATTATATTCCTGCTCAAAACTTTCTTTGCCTTTATTTTTCTTTTCTTCAAACTCTGAAGTAAAGACACCTTCTTCTCCCATAGAGTGTTCAGGACTTTTTGCCATGGCTAAAAGCGTCGCTATACGAATATAAGAACAAGCGTCTGCACGACCTTTGGCCATGGTTAAAGATAAATCAAGCAATGAATCAAATACGATCACTTCAGAGAACATCTGAGTAAATATTCTCCAAGCTTTACTCCCCGCAATAAAGCCTTGAATTTCTTTGGCACTAAATCGGGATAAATTACGCCCTTCATTTAAATCATCAACCGATTTTAATAATAAATAACCGCCACTGGGCCCTTCTGACGCACCCGCATGCATACCGACTAAAAACTCATCCATCGAATCGAGGCCACCCGGCTTAGAAAAACGCTCTTCAATACTTTGTAAAAAATGGTATCTGAACAATCTGTCCATGTTTTCACTAAATTGAGAGGCCGTAATAATATCATGAACCGAATCAAGTATGTCTGTCACCATCCCGA
This sequence comes from uncultured Enterovibrio sp., assembly GCA_947041315.1. Classification (GTDB taxonomy): domain Bacteria; phylum Pseudomonadota; class Gammaproteobacteria; order Enterobacterales; family Vibrionaceae; genus Enterovibrio. Next base: position 1,659 of record CAMRDW010000315.1, on the reverse strand, counting down.
TAGCCATTTGTTCCTTACTGAGCATACCGTCTAAACCACACAGATCAGAAAGATCGACGTGATGCTCACCTTCCGCGGGTCCATCTGGGGATACTACATCATCACTTTTTTGACCTATGTTTCGATCCAACCCCAATACATTCATCATGGTATGCTGCGATTCTTCAGAGTATTCTTTTGTTTTATTTATTGCTTGATGAAAGACTGACGCTTTATCAGAGGATTTCATATGTTCAATCACCTCAAGCGATAATCGGTTTCTTTTATTCTTTCTCCGAGGATGGCTGGGATGTGAGTGATGTAAATGATGATGAAAATGATGACTACGCGGGCGTTTCATTTCTAAATGATCAAACGCCTTAACTGCATTTATGATCTCATCAAAAGTCAGATGATGTACGTTTTTATGTGATTCGGTTAGATGTTTAAGGATAATCTGTTCAAATTCGTGCGTGACCACGATCCCTTTTTCCGCCAATGCATTCATTATTTTTTGAAAATCGGAATGTAGGGGCTGTTCTTTTTTTGGATTGTCTACAGCCTCGGTGGGGCTTGCTTGTTCTGATGACCCAAAATTGGGCGAGATGCTCGGTTTCGTTTCATCATTAATATCATCGGTAACTGTTTTCAAAATAGATTCAAAAGGAATGACGCTCTCTTCAACAATGGGTACACTTGGCGTCGAGATCAAAGTCTTGTCATCACTTGGGCCGCAACGCGTCGTGCTTTCATGCAATTGTCGGCCTTTTTCAATCCACTCATTCACTGTTTGACTTTTTATTTTTTGACGTTCGCTATTTAATAAATGACTTACAGAACGAAAATATTTATCGGTTTCTTCTGGGTGCAGATATAAATAGCATTGCGCTTTTATTATTTCTTCTGGTTTCATTAACACAAGCATTTTATTTATTACCGCAGTATTCACTCCATTATTCGTAATATCCTTAAAAGTAAGATGATTCAATCTTTCTATTCTTGAAAATGGTACCGGTCGAGTCTCTACTACATCTGCAAATGAAGATGCACACATTAATGCAGAAACACCTTTTACAATAGGGTTTTTCGATAACAAGCCCGCACAAGACAAACTCCCAAAATTAAGATCTTTCCTGTTCGAAAAATCCGTTTTTTCTCTATCGAATGATGCTGAATTTGACGTATAAGATAAATCTTCTTCAAAAAAGGGTTGCGTGCCAATGCGCGGAATTTGTGGTGGGTGAATAAGGGGATTTTCAAGATTCGAAAACCTGCTTGCTTGCTTTGAGAATGACGGCGATAAGTGTTGATTTCTATTCTTTAAATCAGCATCTTTATTTTCTTCTTCAGACTCCCTCCTGCCAAAAGATAAAGATGTCGCTGCAAAGGGGTTTTCTCTTTTAATCTCCTGCCTCGTTTCAACTTTCTCCCCCCCTTCTTGGCGCTGCGCTTGATTTAGTGGATTGCTGTCTTTCATTCTCGCCCCCAATACCCGTCCATTTCTTTGATCCAGCGGAAACGTCGGTGTAGGCATCGGCATCGCTGTCGGTGTTACTGATGGGGTTGGTGTCGCTGTTGGTGTCGATGTTGGTGTCGCTGTTGCTGTAGCTGTTGCTGTTGGTGTCGCTGTCGGTGTCGCTGCGGGTCTCGTATCCTGACTATCTGGACATTGAGAAGCGG
>CAMRDW010000314.1 GCA_947041315.1 uncultured Enterovibrio sp. | reverse complement strand
GTAATCATGTCAATTTGTGCAACATTTCGATTTGAATGCTTAAGTTTAAAAAACAAGCTAAATCCTTTCGCATTAATCCGAAAATTACTCATCAATGCGACATAAAAAACGGCTCAACCCAAAATATATAATAAGAATAAGGAAAATACCGTGCCATATTTCACTCAAAAACCCACAATGATGCGATCATTGTCTCGTGAAATGAGTCATCTTGTTTCTTGTTTACCAACAACTCAAGAAGAAAATTCCTTTTCTTCTGCATCTGCATCCCCATCAGCACCGCAATTAACGGTAGAAGCATCTGCACAATTTCATCCATTTCCAACTCAAAGACAATGGAGCGAAATGACGGGAATGAATTTTTGCCCCGATTCAATTTTTTTAGGGGCTCTTCTCGGGCAATATGAGACGACACAAAAATCACAAACAAAAAAAAGAATAGAAATACTGATACAAATATATGACACATCACTTCATCATCTTGATGTTGTAAAAAGCACTAATTCGTTACAAATTGAAATATTGTTTAATCAGTCAGAAAGCCAATTGTCTTTAATTCATACCGCCATGAACAAATGGGATATATTAAAATGTTTTTTTATAGGGAACATATTTGGCTCTCTCGGTAACACACGCTCTCTTTGTCATTACAATATGCATAACATGGCCCCTACTCATTTGGGAAATCACTGGTTAGAAAAAATGGATCCTTTTCATCGTCCATGGGGATCTTTAAATTCGCCACATTATCTTGAATGGCTGAACGGACAAGCAAAACATAATTTTTTCTCATGGCTTGCATTGACCTCCAAAGGAGGATCATTGCCAAGGGTGAGATACCTAAGTCCAGAAGAACGATTTCCTTATTTATGTATTTTTAAAAACAGATTGATTTACCAACCAAATATATCGACAGAAAGAAGCTCATCATCACTGCCTATTCGGCCTCTTTCAAGTAAGGGAAACCATACTGTAAACGGGAGTAACACCAGTATGTGGGTGTGCAATTTTCAAGGGATATTTTTTTCATCAGCTCAAAAACTCCACTCAGTACACCACTCTAGTTTATCTTCAGGTCAAAATATTATTGCTGCGGGAGAATGGATTGTTTCCTGCGGAAAGATTTTATTAATATCCAATCAAACGGGCCATTATGCTTGTAGTGTTATGCAACTGCTCCGGGCGCTCATAATGCTTCGTTCAAAAATAGATTTATCGGACACCGTTGTACATCATAAAAATTACCAGACACTTCAACAGCGTTTTTTTAGCGCCAGTGATTTCATATTAAACAATGGCGATATAACCCGTTGTAAAGATATTTATTCATCTATTGGCTTGATTGAAAATATGGAAGCAAAAGCCTCCTCTCTTTGCCTTATGGGAATAACTTGGCCGCCAGGACATTTATCGAAAAGAACAAGCCCTTTATCAGGATCATCTTCTTTTTTAAGTTCATTAAAAGTCACGGGGGTTGATTAAAGGAGATCTATATCCAAGAAATTTGAAGATGCGTGTAGGCGACAACCGAGTGAAGGCCCTGAGCATAGATCTACCATGTTGTTAACCTAAAGTTAATCGAGATACCCATGACTATTATGAGACAGTAAATTTAAGCGCACTCAAAGAAGAGGAATCGCATCTTCCGAAAGACTGTGACTCCTTAAAATTCAATCTAATGCGAAAAATCGCATTAACGTAAATAAAAAAAATGAAAATAAAAAAACCAGCGTCAATCATTAAAAAAAACAGTAAACCCTTCCGACAACATCCGTAGTTGCTCTTTAAAATCAGCGAGTTACAATAAACCCAGGATAGGTGAAAATGACACGCTTAGTTGAGCATTCCATATATAGAAATTCAAAAACATTCATTGAAAAGAAGCTAAGATGGCACACTTCTAACTCTCAGGATTCCAATCAATAACTATATAAATTTTAAATCTCGCCGCATTTATAACCAGTTGGTGAACCATTAGCATAGGTATCTTGAGGTTTCACCATTGACCAAGGGCTATTAAATGTGGTTCCCCAAATATCATCTTGAACTCTATTTTCATTGCCATCGCTCCATTGATTGTTAAAAGGACATAAAGGCTCATTAAAAATAACACGACTTTGCTGCCAAATCAGTCCTGTAGCTAATTCAGCCGTTACCCTCGTATTGAAGGCTTCCGCTGGAATTTTAATCGGATGACTTACGCCGCCGAAGCTTAAGAGTTCGGTTACTTTATGAATTCGATGAGTTCCATCCTTATTCGAAATAAAATATTCAACGCCAAGCTTCGCAAGATAGCCACCTTTGTTATGCAAAACAACGCTGGTTACATCTACATTATGGGTCACATTATCTATGGTATTCTTCATCGCATCTTGTTTCGGTGAAACGAGATGATTTGCTTTAAAAGAAGATAAATCATGAATATCGCTTGCACTAAGTGAGCCACAAAAACTCGCCAAAGCGAAAAGTACAGCCAAATTCTTTCTTATTTTCATTCAGGAAACCTCTTTTATTTAATTGCAACATTTGCTCGCATAAAAAAGCTTTGATCACTCTATTGATGATTTCTTATTTCATGCAATACATTACTCAAGACATTAAAAACAGAGCGGAACAAGAGACAAAAAATCCCAATTTTTCGACTGCGACTTTTTCATTAATATGATGTTTGAGCACTGATTTAAATCCGCGAAATCAACCAGAAAAACAAAGCAATCTCAAAACAATTTAAGATACAAAAAATTAACATGGGACAGTTATGATCGCAATAACTTCATAATTTATCGTGGCGCAATACCAGTGCTAATTTATTTTGAGGATATTTCCTG
>CAMRDW010000313.1 GCA_947041315.1 uncultured Enterovibrio sp. | reverse complement strand
CATCCAACAAACTGGCCCCTTCAACGGCGACGGGTATATCGATTTTTTAGACAGGCCACATTGTAATCTTTGATGAGGCAGTGAACAATCATTGGCGAAAAACAATCCTTAACAGGATCTGCTTGCCCAGCGTTTGAGAATAACAATAAATTAAAGAATGCGGAAAAAGATCTCCACCGGCATCTAAAACGAGCCCTGTAAATCGAGCATTTCATTACCTTGGTTTACCCTCGTCATCGTAAGGAAAAATCAGTAAATCTTTTACATATACGATTATATTGTCTAAAAATGTGGGTCGAATAAACTGAATCAAGTTATCAGGTCCTCTTAATGGCGTTTCAAGGATGAACTCAACTTTCTTCCAATTCTCTTCTACGCTACGATAATTAGAATACGGGATGGTTTTTCCATTAAAAGCAACATTCAAATAACACTGTTTTGTCGATTTTAAAAGCATGCTTACTTTATATTTTGCATTTGGTTTTAATGTCTCTTGTGGTAATTTTAAGAATATATTCTCATCTCTTTCTAATGCAATAAAGTGAGCTGAAGACGCTGCGGTGCTCAGTTCAAATTTTTCCGTTTTCTCAAAAGAGTCCAAATTTTCCATAGAGGAGAAAAAAACAGGCACTCTGACTCTCATTGACATTTGAGGCACCATCGGCATGTCGAGTACACTTTTCCCCTTATTTCGTCTCACGAATTTTTCAAAATCCATTTTTGACTCTTTGCTTAATGTAATCTCAAAATGCTCGGGACAATATTCGAACCTCACCCCGTTATGCGTATGATAAAATTTTGCGTCAGAAGTTGAATATTCAGGTTTGATAAGGGCTTGAAGCGCATCCGCAATGGTCACTGGAAAGTCTGTGTTTCCAGTTGAAACCTTGAATTCTTCTGTGCTTGAGGGACCATTAAAAAGCTTAATGGAGGCACATTTTTCATTCACCTCCGCATCATATGGCGCCCATTGTTGATTGTTATTAATGACTAAATCACCATTATTAGAATCTATTTTTGCATATAGAGAGCTTGTTTGAGGGGTTTCAAATACAATTCGACTTCCTGGTTTTTCCAACGCTGCGACCTCATCTTTGCTTACGATCAATTCAGATTTGAAGACATCATCTGATTTTCTGTCAAGGATGATCCCATGCTCTCCTTTTGCAGGATAGGTCTTACCTGGCATCAAGACATTGGCCTGGGAGCTTCCGCCTGTTGCCAGGGTTGAAATCATTCTTTCTTGGGTATTATCGGAGGGTTTAACAAACACATTTGTTGTTGTTTTTACATTATAAGCCGGCGCTGTTCCTGTATTTTTAACCCTAACAGAGGCTTTTAATATGGCCGCTTGGGTGCTATCAAGAAGTTCCTGATGCGTGTGGCTATCCGATGAATGCGTTTCAATCTCTGTACTGGAACTATAAGCAACCCCGTATTCTAAACTGCTCGTGAATGAGGTATCTGTCAGTGAAAGCTTCACCTCTTGCTTCATCGAAACCGAATGCGTAGAGCCTGTCTGCTCTGTTTTAGATCCCCCCGTTTCTTTCGTATCTGACGTTGTAATCACATCCCAATTTTGAAGCGCAACGTAATCAGGCACAACCACCAAGGAAGGACTGCATGCAACCAAAGGATGTTTTGCTGTATCGGGGATTCCTGAAGGTAATTGGTCTAAGACTTTTTCTCGGTCAGTATAGGGATCCCCTGCACTTCTCGCATTATAAGGGTCTGAAGTGTACTTGGGCTTGCCATTTACCCCCTTATCCCAAGCAATAATTTTATGTTTATCTACCGTGTATCCCTTTTCTTCCCATAGATCAGGAATACCATCGTGGTCAGTATCAAGTAACGGTTCGTTGGATGGCGGGTTAGGGTTAGGCTGCCCCTCAGACTGAGCGCCCGAATGAGCACCAGACTGAGCGTTAGACTGAGCACCAGAATAAGCGTTAGAATGATCGTTAGAATGATCGCCAGAATGAGCACCAGACTGAGCGTTAGAATGAGCGCTAGAATGAGAACCCTGATGTCCAGAGCGCCGATTTGTTCTCAAATTTACCGCTCGTTTTGTCCTGTGTTTTTTTTCTTTCTCGAAAGGAACATCAAAAGAAAAATCCTTTTTCTTTTGAGCTCGATTCGCAGGGCTCGAGGCAGAAGAAAGAAAACCGTCAAGATGATGTGCTCCGGCTCGAGGTCTCACACTGACATCTGCACTTGTGTGAGGAGGGGGAACAGCAGGAGCAAAGACAAGAGGTACAGGCTCCCCCTGAGCAGACGCTGTGACGCTTCTTGATGCACTAGAAAAAGAATCACTTTCCACGCGCGGAAGATCTTCTGGACTCATTTCAGCCTCTGGTGCAGGTTCGATTCTATGCCTCCCAGAACCAACAGAAGAGGTATTTAATATAGACATCGCCATTAAGAGGGTCGTCAATTGCCCAGTTGTTGTAATAGCGGGCACAACAGCCCCAGAAGCTGGACGCTCGGCAACATTGCTAATTCTTGCCCTTGCCATGACCTGACGAAAGGCATATGCCTGTCGCGTTCGAGGTGATTCGGTGCGATTATGCTGGCCCACTGAACGCCGATGATGAAGCGCTAAACTGGCCTTTGTTGAATGCAATTTTTTCATTCTATTTTCACCAAAAATATATCGATAACCCCTCTTTGAAACTGAATGTGCAATTCAATCTAAATAAAGGCATTTTCATTTTATCTATCCGAAAAAGCAGAAGATCCAAAAACAATGAATATCGACGGAGGATCTGGTTGGCTTCGAGAACACAGCGCCCCAACTCTATGATTTCACAGCTTCACAGCTTCACAGCTTCACAGCTTCACAGCTTCACAGCTTCACAGCTTCACAG
>CAMRDW010000312.1 GCA_947041315.1 uncultured Enterovibrio sp. | reverse complement strand
ATAGGATGCGCGATTATTTTTAATTTTGGAACGTGGGGTTTATTAGGCGCTTACGTTTTACGGGAAAGAGAAAATTCATTCGCCAGTGAAGTTATTGCCCCATGGACTTGGCAAGCGAGGCTTTTTAGTAGAAGATCGAATTTGTCTGAGGGGGATAGTTTCGTTTGATACAGCATATAAAGGGTCTTGTTGGTATCGTCATTGTTTTCGAGAACAATCACTCAAAAAACGCAGTCTGATCCCTTAGACTTCCACTGTCAATTTGTTACCCCTGTTTGATGGGTTCCCAAAAAATGAACCAGGCCTCACTAAAGGGATCCATCTCGAGGAGATCAAACAATCAAAAAAAGCCCATAAATGGACTTGCGCATATCGGTTACGCCAGTAACCAAATAAATCTGCGCAGCCTGTTTCATGCCAAGGCCTCAAGCCAGTGACGGATCTGCGCTTTTGGCAAATCCGCAGGAAATGCAACCCGAAGGCCAGAAAGCGAGGTGATAATCACCTGTTGAGTCATCAATTCGTCCTCAATAATGAGGGGAAGAACCCGCTGAGGTCACGTCTTTGCGCGTAGTTTTTTTGTCCAATAGTAAAATGTGGCAAGTTTAATATCATTTTGCTGACAAAATTTGGCATGGGTTAGACCGCTTTGGGATTGCTTCTCAATAACGGTTTGCCAATGTTGTTGCTTATGCTTGAGTGACATCGTAATTCTCCTTCAAAAGAAGAGATAGGATGCGTGAGCATTTTTAATTTTTGAACGTGAGGTTTATTAGGCGCTTACGTTCGATGGGCCTAGACGAGAAAGTCGCCCTTAATGCGGTGCGGAGCCATTGGCAAGTTGAAAGTATGCATTGGATCCTAGATATGACATTTAGGGAAGACGAGTCAAGGATATGAAAAAAGAGAGGTCCGTTAGTGTTTAATGTTATACGAAAATTTACTATGACGATGCTAAAAAAAGATGAAAGCAAAAAAGCCAGCATCAATCGAAAACGAAGAATGGCTTGCTTAGATGACGACTTTAAAACCGGCCTATTAAATTCAATGGGTTAAAATGTGCTTGCCGTGTTATTGGTTCTTAACAATGTAACATTTTTGATTCAACCTCTAAAGGAAGGTCATTTTCAATGAGAGCAATAGGTTTTTTCTTTAGTATATATTCACAGTAAAGGCTAATACAGTCTTCTCTTATAAGTTGTTCTAACTCTATGGCGCGATCTGTTGGACAAAAAATGCGGACATGAACAATTGAATCACCTAATTCGCTTGTAGATATGAGTATTTGTGGATCTGCTCCTGGTAAATTAACGCCTGCATGCCGTTCTATGATTTGATTGTATCTTTTTGCAATTTCATAAAAATCTTCACAATGTTCATTGATCCGACCTAATAAACAAGAAATAAGTGGGAATAAGTTATTTGTATCTTTTAGGATAACTTTAAACTCATGATAAACATAGCGTTTCATAAAATTCAAATTTTTCACCGGTGTTGTAAAGAAAAGGCTATTTGGGAAAGTAACAGTTTTTCCAGTGTAATTATATGTACTATGATGGAGATCTATTTCCTGTATTTTTGTTGCAATTAAGTTATGTTCTATTACTTCTCCACAAATAGGCCCTATTTCAATCCATTGACCAATCTCAAATGATTGAGAACTAGCTCGTTGAATAGAACCAGTAAAACAAAGTATAATTTCTTTGGAGGCAACGACAAGAGCAAATGCAATTGCAGTTAATGAAAGTGCAAATTCATTAATTTCGGCACGCCAAATAATAAATAGAAGAATAATAATTAATGAAAAAAAACCATTTTTAGTGCGTGAAATCCATTTTCTCTGAGCCTCACTTAAGAAATTAGAATTACCAATAATAAATTTTATTATTATTTTTTCAATTACAAAAAATATGGAAATAACGGAAATAGTTAATAAAAGACGATGTGCATTAAAAAAAGAAGTAACAAAATTTAAGATATCCACAATGAAACCCTATAACTGAAAATACTTCTATTAATATAAGTCTTAAGCTCGCGTGGTAGTGCCTCAAATCTGCATTTTAGCATGAATATCAATCCCAAATTCAACGGCGTTAATATAAAGACCAATAACAATACCATGAATCAATTCGCTCTTTGAAAAACAAATTGTACGTCGCGTTCATAGACTGGGCATTAAGCATTTAGTTTCTCGAAAATACCATCTAACGTAATGTTTTTCTTTGATTTTCTCTGTTGTGATTTTAGGGCGTTTCTTGATATGGCTCTTTTAAATTTTAAGTGGGTAAACAGGATTTATTCACTCGGGTAAAATCCAGCTTGCCTGTCAGTAAATAAACCATTGTTGATTTGACTCTCTTTCCAATTCAAAACTCCGTCCCAGTGACGCTTTATCGTTTTGGCCGCTTTGATCATTGACTTTAATCAACGTTAAGTACCCCAAAAATACCACTTCTTTCATTTTGCCTCAAAATCATCTTTGCTGGTCGTCACGTATATTTGTTGAAAGGTTTCCCTTATTTGCAAAGCTCGCATGGATTTCAAGTTAAGACGAGGTAGAGATAAGCTTTCACGGACCGCTTTCTGTTTCACTGTCAGATTGTTTTCATTTTTCAAAAAAATAGAGCGTGCGCCGAGTAAGAGTGGGTTCGTTTTCACTTCTTCGCGCCGTACCTTATCGACAGCTTCGTTAATAATTTTCATGATGTGGAATTTATCAAAAGTAATTTGTGCTTCTGGGAGTGTTTCTCGAACAGCGATGATAAATGCAGGTGACATGTCACAGCTAACTTGTTTAATTTGTTCTGGTTTTGCATTATGTTATCTGAAGATAAATGCTGAAATCTTTGACCGTTTCATTGCTTTTTCTAATCGTAAC
>CAMRDW010000311.1 GCA_947041315.1 uncultured Enterovibrio sp. | reverse complement strand
TGACGGATCTGCGCTTTTGGCAAATCAGCAGGAAATGCAACCCGAAGGCCAGAAAGCGAGGTGATAATCACCTGTTGAGTCATCAATTCGTCCTCAATAATGAGGGGAAGAACCCGCTGAGGTCACGTCTTTGCGCGTAGTTTTTTTGTCCAATAGTAAAATGTGGCAAGTTTAATATCATTTTGCTGACAAAATTTGGCATGGGTTAGACCGCTTTGGGATTGCTTCTCAATAACGGTTTGCCAATGTTGTTGCTTATGCTTGAGTGACATCGTAATTCTCCTTCAAAAGAAGAGATAGGATGCGTGATCATTTTTAATTTTGGAACGTGGGGTTTATTTGGCGCTTACAATCCTTTCGTATTAATCCGAAAATTGCTTATCAATGCGACATGGAGTGCATATGAGGGGTTAGGGCGATTTCAGGGCTGCGTAACATCAGTTAAATAAAAAATCATCTCTATTTATGCAGTAGGATAAAAGCGTTCAGCACGTTGCTCTTTAAGAAGGCGAATAAGATCCTTTGCTGACATAGCCGGATAATAAAAATGCCCTTGAGCAAAATTACAACCAATATTTCTTAATAACTCTTGTTGGTCAACCGTTTCAACGCCTTCAGCCACCACTTTTAATTGCAGTAAATTAGCCATACTGACCACAGCTTGACAGATCACAAGATCATCTTTTGATTGCGGCAAATCTTTTACAAAACAACGATCAATTTTTAAAGTATTCACCGGAAAATGCTTTAAGTAAGCTAAAGAAGAATACCCCGTACCAAAATCATCAATCGCTAGGCTTATTCCTGTTGTTGTAAGTCGATTTAAGGTCTTTTGATTGTGTTCAAGGTTTTCAATAAAGACTTGTTCTGTCAGTTCAATTTGAACTCGTGAAGGCGGAATATCATAACGAGTCACTGAACGAATCACATAATCGGCCAAATACCCATCTTGAAATTCATGCCCAGATACATTGATAGCAATACATTTCGGGGCACAGCGTTCATCTAACATGTATGAAAATTGCTTTAAGGCTGTATCAACCACCCATTGACCTAAACGCTGCATCAACCCCGTTTCTTCCGCCGTTTTAATAATGACCTCAGGACTCACGAGGGCCCCCGTGTCTGTTTCCCAACGAACTAACGCTTCAACACCGACAATTTGCCGTGTCCGCAAATCAACTTGAGGCTGAAAATGTAATTGAAGTTCATCATTATTAATGGCTTTTCTGATGGCTGATTCGAGTTCTTTTTTACTGTTTAATTGCTCTTGCATCGATTGGTTATAGGCCACCACTTTTCGTGTTCCGACACTTTTAGCTTTTCTGGCTGCGGTATCAGCATGACGCAACATGTCTTCAGCGCGGATCTCTTTATCATATCGATAAGCAATCCCAATAGAATACGCGGTTAGAATTTCACTTTCTTCAATGATGAATTCATCTTCCAAGCACATACATAATTGATTGGCTTGCATCTCTGCTTCAAGCTGAGACATTCCAGCGCAGGCCACCATAAAATGATCTCTATTCACCCGCGCCAAAATTGAATTATGAGGCAATACCGATTTCAAACGTTTGGCCGCTTCGATTAAAAGTAAATCAGCCACAAGATGGCCGTACATGTCATTAATTTCTCGCAACGAATCTAAGGCCACACAAAGTAAAACGATGTCTTGCTCTGATTTTATGGATCGTTCTAAATATTGTTCCATTGCAAATAGATTAGGAAGATGGGTTTGGGGGTCGTGTTTTGCAATGAATTGAAGTTGTGACTCGGCTTCTCTACGTTGGATGATTTCTTTTTTTAATTTGAAAACGGTTCTTGATTCACCAAGGCGCCGCATGACATTGACTTCAAGCAAATAAAGGGAAATTCCGACTAATACCGTCACAATAATGCCCGCAACAAAAATCAGCATAGGAAAAGAGAAATACACACCTTCACGGGTGAAAGACTGCCAAACCGTCATGTTCCATTGATCATTGATGGACGATAAATGAACCGTTTTACTCAAGAATTCTTTGTTCGTTGGAATACGACCAATAAAGGGATCTGAGCCATGGCTTATCACTAAATGCTGTTCTTTTGTTAGAAATTCAGATTGAATATTGTTAACCATTTCATCAATATAAAAACTGATCCCTATCTTCCCTTTCATTTGATTATCTACAAGAACAGGGTATTGCATTTCAATTGTAAGTCTTCCGTCTTCTTGTGTTAAAACATCAGAAGAGGCAATTTTTGGCATCTTATTGATGGCATTTGAGGGGATTAAAGGGGATATTCGCCAATGCGTTGTCATTTCTTTATTGGGTTTAAACTGATTTGGCGTCGTCCAGAGCACTTTTAAGTCAGGATCCAACCAATAAACACCGTTTAAAGAAGGGAGCACGTTTTTTATCTTTCCCGTTAAGGCCTCCCAACGTTTTAATGTGAACTCACCTTCATCTTGAAAACGGGTCGCAAGCCAAACAAGAAAATAGGCTTCTTTTTGTACATTCACTTCTATTGCACGTTGCACTTGATTTATTTTTAATTCTAACATTTGATTTTGTAAATCAATTTGACGAGATTGTGCATTTTTATAAAATGTAAACGTTGAAATTAAAATCATGAAACAAACAAACGTTATTGCCATTAGCACCGAAAATCGAGGAACCACAGGAAAATGATCTGGCTCTTTAAAAGCCGTAGGCAACGATGATTCCAAAAGCAGTAACCTCAAAAATGAGCCATATGTCATTAAATAAAGTCTATGCCATTTCAATCAAACCGCAATGTCCAAAATCCATCATTATTATTTTAAAATTAGCCTCTATACTTTTGATTTAACAAAAACAAAGCCACGGCAAGATCATTATAAATGATTGAACTTTTTGGATTTTAGAAGATCAGATC
>CAMRDW010000310.1 GCA_947041315.1 uncultured Enterovibrio sp. | reverse complement strand
ACTGGGGATCTCTATTGGATCTGTTACCCGAAAACCCCTTTAAATGATGGGTACCTGATAATCTGACAGATTTAATACCGTGGAACTTTGATCTTTTCTAATCTTAATAAGCCTTCACTGCTTATCATTGCGCTGACGAATTTCACACCAAAGCAAGTCTTAGGAGGCCCACGCCCTTTGACGTCTTTACTGACACGCGTGTTGCACTTATGGCTTGAATCCAGCCTTAGATAATCTTATAAGAACTTCAAATCTACCTGATTAACGGTATAATCCCAAATTATTCTTCTTTTTTCATTGGCCACTTCGTTCTTCCAGAAACAGCGGCAATCTGTGAACAAACAATGTGCGAGAAAACAAAGCAATGACTGTCGAAATCTATACACCTAATCATACGACAACATTAAAAACCCCTAAAAAAATCCTTTTAAACCAAAAGCAAAGTGAAACTTGTGGACATAAAATTGGTTTTGTTTCTTTAGGTTGCCCTAAAAACTTGGTCGATTCTGAACGCATTCTTACCCAGTTGCGCATTGAAGGATATGAAATCGTTAACAGTTATCATGGTGCAGATGTGGTCATTGTGAATACTTGTGGCTTTATTGACAGCGCGGTACAAGAATCTCTTGATACCATAGGTGAAGCCTTAAAAGAAAATGGAAAGGTGATTGTCACAGGCTGCTTGGGCGTCCGTGAAGATGAAATTCGCGAAGTGTATCCCAATGTATTGGGGATCACAGGTCCACATGCATACGAAAATGTTTTAGAGCATGTTCATCAATTTTCTCCGAAACCTTTACATCATCCACACACAAGCTTGTTGCCAGATCAAGGCGTGAAGCTCACTCCAAAACATTATGCTTACTTAAAAATTTCAGAAGGGTGTAATCACGCTTGTACTTTTTGTATCATACCGTCAATGCGAGGTGACTTAGTCAGTCGCCCTATCGGAGAAATATTAAATGAAGCAGAGCGCCTTAAAAAGGCAGGGGTAAAAGAACTTCTTGTGATAAGTCAAGATACAAGCGCATACGGTGTGGATTTTAAACACAGTTTAGGCTTTTCAAACGGCATGCCTGTACGTCAAAATTTGACATCCTTGAGCAATGCGCTCGGAAAGCTCGGAATTTGGGTTCGTTTGCATTACGTTTATCCTTATCCACATGTAAACGAAATCATCGAATTGATGGCGCAAGGCAAAATTATCCCTTACCTCGATATCCCATTTCAGCATGCAAGCCCACGCATTTTAAAAGCGATGAAACGCCCCGGTCAAGCTGAACGGACTTTAGAGCAAATTAAAGCTTGGCGTAAAATTTGTCCTGAACTCGTCCTTCGTTCTACTTTTATTGTCGGTTTTCCCGGTGAAAGAGAAGAAGATTTTCAAATGCTTCTTGATTGGTTAAAAGAAGCCAATCTTGATAGGGTTGGATGTTTTAAGTATTCTCCGGTTGAAGGTGCGAAAGCGAACGAAATTCTTCCTCAAGTGCCAGAAAATATTAAACAAGAACGTTATGATATTTTCATGCAATTACAAAAAGAAATCAGTGCAGCGAAACTTAAAAAACGCATAGGTACAATCATGAGAGTCTTAATTGATGAGCTCGATGAGGAAGGCACAATGGGACGAACTTACGCGGATGCGCCTGAAATTGATGGTGTTGTCTATTTAAATGGAGAATTTCGTTTTAAGGCCGGTGAAATGGTAGATGTCTTTATTGAGCATTCTGACGATTATGATCTGTGGGGCTCAGTGGTAAACTGAATTTGTTGAGCCTGTTCAGGATAAAGAATGAATGCATAATCGTAAATTTATTTACTTTTTGTATGCGCCTTTAATGACAGGCTTGCCTTTTTCTCAAAAGAAGAACCAAAAAACCGAGATTAACGAATTGAAGACTCGTATTTAATTTACGTTTTTTACCGTATCATGCCGATATGATAATTTATCAAAAATTTCATTGCTCAGAATGCGCCAATACAGACATCTTAAAAACGGTTTATTAGTGGCCGATTATGTGATTAAGTCGGTGGTGGCTCAAATCTGCATTTTCGCATGAATATCAATCCCAAATTCAAAGGCGTTAATATTTAGACCAATAACAATATCGTGCATCAGTTCTCTCTTAGAAAAGCAAATTGTACGTCGAGTTAATCGCTTAATTTTTGTTCTGAAATCTAGATTTTTTCGCTCAATTTTTGGAACCCATCAAACAGGGGTAACAAATTGACAATGGAAGTCTGAGGGATCAGACTGCGTTTTTTGAGTGATTGTTCTCGAAAACAATGACGATACCAACAAGACCCTTTATATGCTGTATCAAACGAAACTATCCCCCTCAGACAAATTCGATCTTCTACTAAAAAGCCTCGCTTGCCAAGTCCATGGGGCAATAACTTCACTGGCGAATGAATTTTCTCTTTCCCGTAAAACCATATATTCAGTACGTGATTCGATCCTCAATCTCTTCAAAGAACTCTCTAGCGAAAAAATGCCTCCTAAAGACATGAGGTGTATTAATGTTGATAAGTCTTTGCTTCACCGAACGATCGTCGCACTTTCTATGAGCTATAGTGGTTTCTGGTGTATTTATAGAAAAGAATGCGGTGTAACCTGTTGATTGATCTTGCCAGATCAACAACCAACAAGGAGTACACCGCATGGATGATAATCATAACGTTACTGGGCTTCTTAAACTAGAAAACCCGCTCAATGAATTGCTTAAACAAGGTGCTCAGCAATTATTGGCTCAAGCTATAGAAGCTGAAGTTCAAGCCTTGCTTGATAACTTTGAATCACTTCACGTTAACGGAAAACAGACCCTCGTTCGCAATGGTCATTTACCTGAGCCCCTATGTGTCAACCTGCCAATGAGCAATTATGATTTAAGATAAAGTAAATTTC
>CAMRDW010000309.1 GCA_947041315.1 uncultured Enterovibrio sp. | reverse complement strand
TTTTTTTCTTCTTGTCTTCGACCGATTTGCGTTGAATATACCCAAAGGAATTGAACTTGCGTGTAGGCGGCAAGTGAGTGAAATCCCTGAGTATAGATGGACTATGTGATTGGGCTGAGAGAGTGCAGCCAACAACCACGCAACTTCAAAGGCGACGGGTATATATCTAAATTCAAATGGCGATATTAAGATCACCCGATGCTCGACTTTAAGGCAGAATTTTAAATAAGGTTGAAAGTCAATATTTTGGATCTGTTTTAAAATGCCCCTTTAAAAGGCACCATAGAGTAAGCTCTCGCTCCGATGATTAGATTGAAGCTTGCTCTGGAAAATGTATCCTTCACTTTGTGATGGCTTTTATTTTGAACTGTACTTTGTCAGGAGGCACTTGGATAGAATGGAAAGTTAAAGAATGAATGGTTTTTTTTAATTCACATTGTGATCAGTTGCATAACAATATGGAAACATAAATGCAAATTTGCATCAAAAGCGTGACGTATGTCGCATTCATGGGTGGGGGAAATCGTTAGATTGGTTTTTTACTCCTACGAAGTGATGTTTAATATGAAAACACAAAAATTGCTATTTCTATTTCCTCTCTTCTTAGCAAGTGCAGTAAATGCAGAAGGAAATAAAGAAAACTGTTCCACATTAATAGACGAAACCTCACAGGGTAATTGGTGGATTTCTTTTGCCAGTGACATGGAACACGCCTTGCCTTATTTTACGGATGGAAAAGAGCGCTGTTATATTGGGCGCGATATTTCCTTGGCAAGTTTGGAAAATTTTCGTTTTCACGCCTTTGAAGAAACGCGAGATTTAAGCGATTCACTTGAAACGATATACGACATCACTATCGATAAAAACACCCAGATTGAAAGTCTAAAATTTAATGCCATTTATTCTGCGGATAAATTTCGTTCTTTGGCGGTGTATCTTCCTTCGAATGAATTGTTTTCTGGGATGTTAACGCAGAGCATCAATTGGAGAGACGGTCGCAATCTTGCTGACAGCGTAAAACCCGCGGATTACCCTTATCCTTTCCTGTCGGATGATTTTCTTTCTGGAAATGCAGGGCAACATCCTCGCCAAAAAACAGATTTCCAAACGGCTTCAATTACTCTTAGAAACGACAGTACAGAAGAATCCTTTAATGATATTCCGAAGTGGCGTAACTGGTGGTATGTGTCCCTTTCTGGTGTTTTCATTGACAGTGCTTTTACTTTCAATATCGATGACGCATATCCTTCAGACAATCGTGGCTGGGAATACGACTATACCCCGATTTATTCTTACGATAACAAGACTTGGCAGCGTTTTGAACTCGAGGATTTAAAAGAGACCGTCAAAGAAGACGCAGGCACGGTCACTCGAACTATCCAAATTACAAAAAAATTCACCGAAAACAAAGTGTGGTTGAGCCGTTTTTATCCCTATAGCACGGATGATTTTGACCAATTTTATGCTCAACTCTTACAGACCGCCGCGCAAGGCACTCTCACGAAAGAAACACTCGGTTATTCTCCTGTATTAAACAAACCCATAGAGCTTGTGACCATGACAAACCCGGCTGTTCCTGAAGCCGATAAAAAAAGAGTATGGATACACACCCGAACCCACTCAGCGGAAACGGGCGGATCTTTTTTGGTTGAAGGATTGATGAACTTTCTTGCCAGTGAGGATACCAACGCAAAAACAGCAATGGATAATTTAATTTTTCACATTGTCCCTGTGCATAATCCTGACGGTGTTAATGCGGGCAATTATCGCTTAAACGGTAAATCAGAAAATCTTGAGGTTTTATGGTTAAGGGATCCAAATGATCCATGGTATCTGTCCGCCGAAGCGCCTGTTGAAAACCAAATACTCAATGCTGCAATGCGCCATCTTACAGGAAAAGAAGGAGAATTCACGCTTGCGCTTAACCTGCATTCATCACAATCTGAGCGTGGAACGCGTCCTTTCTTTTTCCCTCACTTTGGTCCAAGCGCGCTTGGCTATAACACCGAAGAGTCGGCTCTTTGGGATGACAGCATTAAATTCATTGATTTCGTTAAACACTATTATGGAAAGGATCTTATTGAACCCAGTCCGACAGACGGCGGTCGAACTTTTGTTCCTAAAGGGTATCCTGAATCATGGTGGTGGGCGAATTTCAAAAACAGCGTTATGGCTTTAACCTTGGAAACAACCTATGATCAAGCGGGCTATGCACCTGATTATGTTAACCAAGAAAAATACCGTGAGTTAGGAAAATCGCTTGGAATGGCCGCTTTGGCTTATCACAATTTACTCACTCCTGTACTTGTATCTGATACTCCGACGTTAAGATCAAAAAGAAGTCTTGATCCTGTGAGCGTGAATTCATTTATCCTTGATGAAGCCGCATCAAAAGAATAAAGCTTGGAAAACATCAAAAATTAAAAAGTCGCCTAAATAAGGCGGCTTTTTTTATGCCAGCCCCCCCCTTATTTCGCAGCGAACCTCGATTTTTTAAAATTTGACCTTGAAATCAAAATTGAAAGGAAAATTTCTCACGCAGCCTTACGTTCGCCTAGGGGTTTATGGGCCGTGTTTTATAAAGAGTCCTAAAAAACAATCTCGTAACTATTTATATCCAAGACACTTGAAGGTGCACGCCTGCCAAATGAGTGAAGCTCCTCAGCATAGATTTACTCTGTGATTGCCCTGAGCGAGAGCCGCCAACACCTACGCTGTTTCAAAGGGGACGGGTATAGCGGTTATTTTTTTGGTAAAAAACAGGAGAACGCGGTTATTTTGAATGATCAAAGTACATCAGAAAATAACAGCCTGATTTCGAAGTGAAAGGGGAGCTGAGATATTGTGTGTTTGTTCGTTTTTGACGATGGCGGTTTTTTGGCTTGGGTTCTCAAAGCGAAATCACAGATTTTTTGATGGTCAAGAAATTTTCGCGCTTAACGCT
>CAMRDW010000308.1 GCA_947041315.1 uncultured Enterovibrio sp. | reverse complement strand
GCGCATCAGCGGGCAACGGTGTGTCCTTTAATGTCCCTCCAAAGGCTTCAGGAGCTTTGTTCGCTCCAGGGAAAGGACCGTTTCTCTGGTCCTCATCCCCACCCTCAGGAACAACACCACAAAATTCCTCTGGGTTTAAAGGGGTATCGACGGGCATTTCTAAACTGAAACGGGCACGTCTTATAATGGGTTTTAATTTTGCCTTATCATCACGCTCCTCATCCTCTGTTTTTTGCTGATGACTCCTCCTCCTGTCATCAATCTCAGATTCCTCCTCAACCGCCTCTACTTGGTGGTCAGGCAAAAGAGGGGTCTCAGGGAGTACCTCTATTGTTGTATGTGGTACTCGGTGCAGGGCATTTAATACAGGGGTGTCAGGGAGCATGGGTGGGGCTGAAGGGGGTTCAGGTGAGACGGATTCTTGAAATACAAACACTTTACAGATGTAACGGGCTTTAAATCTGAAAGTTACCTCATCATTAAAAGACAGGCGAGCCCCTTCAAAGAATAAGGCTGCACTAGGATCCACGGAACCTATTTGATCTGTATCAACCGTTTCTAAAAAATGGCCTATAGATGACTTTGCAACCCTTTCCAGATTCTGATGTCGGCTCGAAATCGAATCCATTCTTTGGGTCTCATTAAGGTCACTTTTCACTGCCGGATAACGCTCTTTAAATAACGCCTGCATCGCTCGATTACCCAATGCATCTATTTTCATATCCATCGCGGTCGGTGTTTCAAACATTGCCGTTTTTTCTATTTTTGATAATAACTTGTTCATATCCTGAAAAAGCGCGTCTCTCTCTATTTTTAGCGTTTTAATCTGTTCCTTTTCGCTACGCAAAGCTTTGTCTATTAATTGGCCAGTTTTTTGATTACTTTTATTTTGTCTTGTATCCTCTATTAAAGCAGAGTCTATATCCCTTAATATTGAATTTAGAGCACTTAGATTCTCGAACAGACGCCCAGCAGTGCTGGATTCCGTCCTAGAGACATCCATTAAATCACCTTTACTGTATACGCCTTTTAAATCTAAGTGTTTATCTGCTAATGCGTTAATCCTGACACTAAAAGGTCCATTATTTATTCTATTTGATATCTCTTTAAAAGACATTTCTAGGTTAGCACGTCTCTCGCTCGTTTGACTGAGTGCCTGGTTAGGATCGGGAGGTCCAGCACGCAAGTTTGGATCATACTCGCGTAATCCGTTTAAAGGTCGCGATGTCACAGTATCTAGAAAATTTTTTCCTGGATTCAATCGCGGGGAAGGCGTGCTGGGCCCTGATACTTTCATAAAAAATCCTCATATAAAACAGGGACCAGGCAAAATATATGAGGACCTGTTTATTAAATTATTAAATTATTAAATTATTAAATTATTAAATTATTAAATTATTTATCTCAAATTCGAACCTAACGCACTGTACATTGAATTCTCTGTTTGTTGAGCGTCTCTTAAAGCACTTAAAGCCTGTTGAAGTGTCTCTTTATTTTGATGTGACCACTCTGTTATTTTTTGGTAAATTTCTTTCGTTATATCTTCTGCACTTCGAGTACCAATGATCTCAGACTCGTTTTCAGCCTCTATCATATGACCTACGCCATCCATGACGCCTCCAGCCGCCGCCGCCGCCGTTTGAACAGCCATTCCTTGTACTTGTGTTCTATCCACTTTATTTTGGTGAAGACTTGACTTGAATTCTAAGGAATTAAGATCGCTTTCTCGCTTGCCTATGACCTCTGCTTGCGCTGATTTGAGAGTTTTTTCAGTTGGCGTACTCTCTGGCATCTCCGAATATCTTGCTTTTTCAGCGCCTATTTGGGTGCGTTCTTTTCCCATCAAACTATGATCGTTTTTCATTTGGGTTCTTGCTGACTGTGAGTTCTTCGTCAAGATCCCCGCCCCTGTTGCCCCCACACCGGTGCTGACAACGGCAGAAGCCACAGAGGTTGCTAATTTTTGTATACCTTGCTGCATTGTCTGGCGCTGTAAGCCCTCATTAAATGCTTGTTTTATTAGGGTCAATGATGCAACTGCTTTGTTCGTGGCGACTCTGTCTTGCGTGGCAATTTCAGCCGTTAACAGAAGCAATGCCATACCTCTGCCAAAAAAATTCAATACAAATTCTGGATGTTCTTCTACTGATTGCTTTATTGCATCATCAAATTTTTGGCTGTCGATGAAGGCCGTCGCTTGCTCTAGATTGGGTTTATTTTCTGCCGTGACCGTTGGAAGCGAATAAGAAGTAACTTGTGCTCCACCCGCAAGATGAGTGGGCTCCTTAAAGCCGAAAGCCAATAATCTATCGGAAATAACTCTTTCACTTTTCTTTTTATGTGACTCTTTTTTCATCTCTTCGGTAATGGCTTCTTGATTTTCATGCAAGGGCACGTTTGAGGGTAACGATGATGGAATTATCATATTAAATACCTTATTTTAATGTGTTATTTTGTTTTAAATGCCTTTGCTCATATTTTGCAAAATGGCCTGTGCTGTTTTTGTTTTTTCGCTTTCAAGTGCTAAAGCGCTTTCCATCATCTCTTTACTTTCCTCCATTATATCTTTGAAGGCATCTTGTCTTGTTTGTAGCATCGAACTCAATGCTTCCATCGTTTGAAAACGCTGTAAAAGATCCGTTTTGGCTTCACTGACCTGATATCCGTACACAGAACTGGTCACCCCCGTCGCACCACCGACTAAAGCGCTCGCAAGAGCCGTACTCTGTGTCGTTAATTGCACGTTAGCCGTCAGCACTTTAGAAAAATTACCGACCATTTCCTGTACCGCCTTATCAACGATTGCCGTCGTTTGCTGGGAATTTAAACTCGGCGCCGCCCCAGCTATACTGGAATTTAAATTTGTACGCAAAGCAGCACCACCACTGGCCTTTTCCATTAACTTGGTCGAGAATTGCCCCATGCTTTGGCTCATCCCTTTCGCTG
>CAMRDW010000307.1 GCA_947041315.1 uncultured Enterovibrio sp. | reverse complement strand
AATGAATTAAGCCCTTAAATGTCCATAAAAAAAACGCGGCCATGGGACCATGGAGCCGCGTTTTTTTTGGGTTTAAAAACCAGTCGGCAGGAGGTAGGCTTGGCGCTTACAGGTAACGTCAATTACTTTGGGTATATAAAAATGTATTTAAATTATACCCAAGACACTTGAAGATGCACGCCTGCGGCAAAGGAGTGAAGGGCCTGAGCATAGATGGACTCTGTGATAGGCCTGAGCGAGAGCATCCAACACCCACGCAGTTTCAAAGGCGACGGGTATAACGCGAAGAGATTACTTTAACTGAAACAGCATCGCTTATATTTTTTACCGCTTCCACAAGGACACGGATCATTTCTTCCCATTTTGTTTTTTACTGTCGGTGCTGGCTGGCCGAAGTTAAGCTTCTTTATATTTTTAATATTATGTTTAGGTAAAAGAGGTTTCAGATCCGAAACGAGTTCATCCATTACATCTGATTGACACCACTTACTTTCATGGTAAATAGAAAATCGAAACATTCCTTGAACAGGACTATAACAGCACCCAATCCAAGAATTTGCTTTGAAATGATATTTGCGTTTTTCGCAATGCATGACCAATTTTTTATATGCAGTTTCATTGTCATCTTCATTGCAATGAACAATTAAGCCTGTTTTCTCATCTAAAAAAGGAAGCGTTATATCATGATGACGGCCATCTTTTTTGAATTGTATAATCATTTTTGAAATAGCGTCATTGACCAAATTTGTTCTATCAGCGCTCATTGATAAGAGATGAAACCCCAATTTTTGACATGCATAATCGGTTGAGTGCTCTACATCTTTGATGATCTTCCCTATATGGGTATTTTTGTGGGAAGTAAGGACGCCTCCTGGTGTCTTATCTGCATCAAAGGCATCTCTTCTTGCTCGCATGGCTAATTCAAGATCGCCTGAAATATCCTCTTCAAGCATCACGATATCAGGTTTTTTATCGAAATAGAGGCTTTCTTTGATGTAGCTTGAAAGTGTTATTAGCTCATGATGAGCAAGGATCGAGTGACCGCAATCGTTTCGTTTCATAAGGTAGTCGAGAAGCCAGAGTGGAGATGGCAACACTTCCGTTATCATATCAATCAAAAAAACATCCATTACATAAGGGTGCTTTATAACATCGGTTGTTTTAGATTTTAGGAAATGTCGAGTTTGAGCAGAAAGAGCGGGGAAATGATCAGACAAAATACAAACAGGGAGAATCACCTTGAAATGTGAAGAAATATTCACTTCAATACCAGCTGCATCTTTGAAAATGCACTCTTCACTTTGCAGTAAGGTGCTACACAAGAAGGCTTGATTATTTGCATCTTGAATTGCACTTTTAAAATCACTTTCGAGCTGCTTGCTGTTCCCTTTACGGGCTTCAATCGTGAGTTTTTTTGACTTGGCCTGTACAACGAGAGCAAATTTACCAAATGTAACCAATACATCGATTTCGCCCGCCTTATTTTTACCATTAAAGATATCAATATTGGTTAGCACATGTTCTTTACCAAACACGAGCGATAAGCGTTCAGCTGTAAAAGCCTCGGTAAATGCGCCTCGATTTTGACTGGCAAGCGCTTTGTATTTTTTATCCGAATTAAACCAGAAAAATGGACTTTCATAGAGTGTTTCCCACAGACTGTATGTTTGAAAAGTGGCGAAGCGGCCTTCTTCAATTTTAATGATGGGAAATGCATTTCTGTGGTTAAAATCATCAATGCTTTTAAAGCAATCCATCCCTTCTTTCGGTGATGCAGAGAAAGCTGAAATCACGGCCTTAACAATCATTTCATGTAAATTACTTTCTTTTATAAGCTCATTGATATCGAATATAAATGCGGGAAGATGATAAGATAAGGGCCCGCTTTTCGTTGATGAGATTAATTGATTCACTTTGTCTAATTGAATTTTTTCTATTGCAGAGATGACCGTAGCCGCTTGCGAAATATTAAAACCTTTGTTTTCTTGAATCCATTCATCATCATATGAGTAACGGCGCTTTGCTAAATCTCTATATTGATGTTTAAATGTACAGTTACCACCATAAAAAATAGCTTCTCGCATCATTGGATTTAGCCCATTGCATGGGGAAAGCTCACGCATGAATGTAGAAAAATCAGGAGGAGGTATATTATTTTGAGGATTATATTTAGCCAATAAATGAGCAATATCTTGGCGTGGCGACATACTGGAATGCAGTTCTTCAAGAAGCTGCCAGAGATATTCAGTTCTCTCTTTTAACTCATCCACTTCCAATTTTTTAGCTTTAAATCCGCTTTTACATGCGATGCCAATGAGCGTCGAAAGTTCAGTTCTTGAGAGTCTGCTTTTATCAAATTGTTGTGCAAATACTTCTGCATTTAATGTATCGCCAGAAAAATGAATGTATGTATCTTTCCAGCAGAAAAAAGCGATAATTTCCCAAAAACCATCTTGACGGCTAAGGGTTTCAATTTCATTAAAAATTTCTTGTTCTGTTTTCATTGGATTCTTTGTTAGTGAGATTATTTTGCTTATTTTATCATTGAGTTAAAATGCTCTGTAGTTTTCTGCGTTTTTTTAATTTACTTGTAAAAACGCGCCTCGAAAGAGGGAGAAAGAGAGAAAGAGAGAAAGAGAGAGAAGTGAAGGTAAGCAGGCCGTTTTTTCCAGGACGCCAAAATGCGAGCTTCAGGAAGGAATTCATACTCGCCTGCGTTCAATCATCCCAATCACACATCTTAATCACAGGGTTTTTCTATGATCATGGGATCCATTGATTTGTCACTTGCCTGTTTTTATACCTCAGACACGTGAAGATGCGCGCCTGCGGCAAAGGAGTGAAGGGCCTGAGCATAGGAAGGCCATGAACATAGATGGACTCTGTGATTGGCCTGAGTGAGAGCAGCCAACACCCACGCAGTTTCAAAAACGACGGGAATAGATTTATTCTGTTCTTTCTTTTCGTTGTATTTTCAAATATTCAGCCACTGCGG
>CAMRDW010000306.1 GCA_947041315.1 uncultured Enterovibrio sp. | reverse complement strand
TTTTTGCGTTGGGGTCGTCACTGGCAAGGAAGTTCATCAATCCTTCAACCAAAAATGATCCGCCCGTTTCCGCTGAATGGGTTCGAGTGTGTATCCAGACGCGTTTTTTATCGGCTTCAGCAACAGCCAGGTTGGTCATGGTCACAAGCTCAATGGGCTTCTTTAAAACCGGAGAATACCCGAGTGTTTTTTTCGTGATATAACCTTGCGGGGCGGTCTGTAAGATTTGAGCATAAAATTGGTCAAAATCATCCGTGCTATAGGGGTAAAAACGGCTCAACCACACTTTGTTTTTTGTGAATTTTTTTATAATTTGAATAGAGCGAGTGACTGTGCCTGCGTCGTCTTTGACGCTCTCTATTAACTCAGCGAACGCAAAACGCTGCCAAGTCTTGTTATCGTAAGAATAAACAGGGGTATAGTCGTATTCCCAACCACGCTTATCCGAAGGGTATGTATCATAGATATTAAAGGTAAAAACACTGTCGGTGAAAAAGTCAGAAAGGGACACGTACCACCAGTTACGCCATTTCGGGATCTCATTAAGGAATTCTTCTGTACCGTCGTTTCTAAGGGTAATGGAGGCCGTTTGGAAATCTGTTTTTTGAAGGGCGGGTTGCCCTGCATTTCCTGAAAGAAAATCATCTGACATGAAAGGATAGGGGTAGTCTGCCGGTTTTGTACTGTCAGCGAGATTTCGCTCCCCCCACCAATATAGGCTTTGCGTTGACCTCCCTGAGACCATCTCCCCCGAAGAAGGACGATACACGACCAAAGAGCGAAATCTTGAAGGAGTCGCAACGGCGTTAAATTTTAAACTTTCACGTTTTGTATTTTCGTCAATGGTGATGTCGTATATCGGTCTGATGAAAGAACCTGAAGCTCGTCCTTCTTCAAAGACGAAAAAGCGATAATTGACCAAACTGCCCATCGAAATATCTTTACCAATATAACAGCGATCTGTTCCATCGGTGAAATAAGGCATCGCCTCCACCATATCAGAGGAAAAAGAGGGCCACCAATTTTCTTTTGAGTCAGGATCCGTTATCGCTGCACAATTTGGTTTATTTCCTTCTGCATAGACTGCGCTTGCTAAGAAAAGAGGAAATAGAAATAGCAATTTTTGTGTTTTCATATTAAAAATCACTTCATAGGAGTAAAAAACCAATCTAACGATTTCCCCCATCTCTGTATGCGACAGGTGTCACGATTTTAACTAAAAGTTGCGCCAATGTTTCTACTTTGTTATTTAAATGATCGCAATGTGAACTAAAAAACAACCCATTCATTCTTTAACTTTCAATTATATCCAAGTGTCCCCTGACAAAATACAGTACACAATAAAAGCCATCACAAAGTGAAGGATACATTTTCCAGAGCAAGCTTAAATCTAATCATCGGAGCGAGAGCTTACTCTATGGTGCCTTTGAAGGCGCCATTTTAAAAACAGATCCAAAATATTGACTTTCACTCTCATCTAAAATTCTCCCTTAAAGTCGAGCATCGGGTGATCTTAATATCGCCATTTGAATTTAGATTTATTAAAATCGATATCCTGTGCCCGTCGCCTTTGAACCTGCGTGGATATTGGCTACGCCCAATCACATCATCCATCGATGCTCAGGGCCGTCACTCACTTGCCGCCAAAACACAAGGTCAAGTGCCTTGGGTATCAAAACGACGAGCGTCATCTCAATGAGGACTTTATGAAAGACGACAACAGCCGCTTGGTTTATTCAACGCAAATCGGTCGAATACAAGAAGAAAAAAACAGTGTCATCAGAGAAAAAGGCGATGGCATTGTTCGGATTTCGCGACAAACAAAAGGACGCAAAGGGAAAGGGGTCACCCTTATTACCGGCCTCGATTTAGAGGATTCCCAACTAAAAATAGAAGCCGCGCACCTTAAAAAAATATGCGGATATGGGGGCGCAGTAAAAGAAGGTGTCATTGAGATCCAAAGTGATAAACGCGATATCATAAAAAATGAGCTTGAAAAAAAAGGCCATAAAGTAAAATTTTCAGGGGGGTAAGGCTCAAAAAAACACCAAGGCCCTTCTGGGCGCCCCTCCCCTTTGAAGGTGCGTAGGTGTGACGAGGCGCCTGAAGCTGACACCCGCCTTTAAAAGCAACAAGGATAAAAAAAACCGCCTTTTTAGGCGGCTTTCCAATTTTTGATGTGCACCAAAAGTTATTCTTTTGAAGCCACTTCATCAAAGACCACTGAGTCAAGACTTCTTTTTGTTCTTGAGGAGCTCGGTGTATCAGAGACGAGGGTTGGAGTGAGTAAATCGTGATAAGCCAAAGCGGCCATTCCAAGCGATTTTCCTAACTCACGGTATTTTTCTTGGTCGATATAATTAGGCGCATAGCCGGCTTGGTCATAGGTTGTTTCAAAGGTTAAAGCCATGACGTTGTTTTTGAAATTCGCCCACCACCATGATTCAGGATAAGCTTTAGGAACAAAGCTTCGTCCGCCTTCTGCGGGACTGGGTTCAATGAGATCTTTTCCATAATAGTGCTTAACGAAATCAATGTATTTAATGCTGTCATCCCAAAGAGCCGATTCTTCAGCGTTATAGCCAAGCGCACTTGGACCAAAGTGAGGGTAAAAGAAGGGACGCGTTTCACGTTTTGATTGCGAGGAGTGCAAGTTAAGCGCGAGCGTGAATTTTCCTTCTTTTCCTGCCAAATTCCTCATTGCTGCATTGAGTAGCTGGTTTTCACGGGGCGCCTCTCCGGCGAGGAGCATTGGATCAGTCGGATCCCTTAACCATAAAACTTCAAGATTTTCTGAATTGCCGTTTAAGCGATAATTGCCCGCATTAACACCGTCAGGATTATGCACAGGAACAATGTGAAAAATTAAATTATCCATTGCTATTTTTGCGTTGGGGTCGTCACTGGCAAGGAAGTTCATCAATCCTTCAACCAAAAATGATCCACCCGTTTCCGCTGAGTGGGTTCGGGTGTGTATCCATACTCTTTTTTTATCGGCTT
>CAMRDW010000305.1 GCA_947041315.1 uncultured Enterovibrio sp. | reverse complement strand
AAATCATTCAAATTTTATTGGCTATATAGCGAAAAGATCTATGGAAATCTTTCTTGTTTTTAAGAAACAGAAGATTCAATTTTCCTTTGTTTTTGTTGATTTATTTATTTTAAAAATCACTTTTCATCTCTTTGCAACAAAATTTCAGTGATTAAAATCGCGTATTCCTGAATTGATAATTTACGAGATAGGCTAAATTAGATCTGTACATTTATGGATCTGCAACGCTGAAAAATCCCCCTAAAGAAAGGGTTTTGTTTCTTCTTTTTAGGGCAGGATCCCTTTCATTGCGTAACCCAATGAACTTTTTTAAAAACAAAGAGATGGGAAAGAATACAGCATATCGCGAAAGGGAGAGGGTCTTTTTAAAAGGCTATATCACATTGGAAACAATCAGGTTTACACAAAAATAAACCTTTCTTTGAAATTTTTAATGAAGGAGAGATAAATGGATCATTTTCGTCTTTCGGGTGTCATCTTGTTGGTTGCAGGCTCGCTCGCCGGCTGCCAATCGACGACAGCACCACAAAAAATGTCATCGGAAAACAACCATGTTGCCCAAGAAACCAATAAAACATTACAGCAATACGAAAAAGCAAAGGTAGAGTATGAAAACTGGCTAGATAAAATGAAAGAAGTCGATACCTTGCGTTTGTATCACCCCGAAGGCGTCAATGATCTTCTTGATACTTGGGCCGATACCCAGGATGTTTATGATGAGTTTGTTTCAAAGCCATTGAAAGCCAATGAAAAGTATTCTCTTTTTTCTCCTGGAACATACCTCGAGGTGTACCAGGCTCGCATTGATTTACTGACTCTCCAATACAATAAATTGCTGACCTTAAAAGAGGTCTCTGATGATCTTCTGTCAAGTGCCATGCTTGAAATGGGCACCTTAGAAAAAATCAACGCCGTGGATGTTTTTCCTGCTCACTTTAACAAGCTCAAAAGACAATTTCATGGTTTGTTTGCTTATGTTGCTGAAAATGAATTAGAAGAGGCCAAAACACATCAAACTCATTTTTTAACGGAGGCAAAAAAATTAGAAGTGAAAATGGCCATTCAGCGTGATTTAAAACCCTTAGAAACGAAGCTTGCTCTTTTACGTAAAGAATCATTTAACAAATTGGCCCCCATCAGTTATGCCAAAACGTTGGCGAGTATTGAGCAGATGGAAGGGGTGATCAATGAAGATCCGAGGAACACAGAAGCGATTGCTTTGGAAACCAATGAAGTGACCTTTTCCCTTGAACGCTTAAAGCAGATAGGTTTGGAAGTAAAACGTTATAAAGAGACGGATCAAGATAAATTCGAATTGTTGGTTTTAGGGCATGAAAAATTACTGCATCAAATTGCACAAGCGATTGAGCCGCAAGATTTACGCGACTCGACCATGACCGCGCAAGCAGAAAAAATAGTTCAAAGTATTGAGCAACTCAATCCAGAAAAAGCCCCCTTGCAAATATCACAATTGGAAGAATAACGTTTAAGACGCTCTGGGGGTCTAAAAAAAGCAGCGAAAAGAACGCTGCTTTTTTTATTGATTGACCATGAAATGATTAAGGAGCAAGGCGTTCGATAGACCAGTTTTCTTTCGGATCTTTTTCGTAAATAAAGCGGTCATGAAGTCGATTTTTCCCTCCTTGCCAAAATTCAAAAGAAGTGGGTTTGACTCGGTATCCACCCCAAAATGTCGGCACGGGCATTTCACCTTTATCAAATTTTTGTTTTAATTCCATAAATTTACTTTCTAACGCAGCGCGTGTGCTGAGGCGTTCACTTTGTCGACTGGCCCAAGCGGCAATTTGGCTTTCTTTAGGACGAGAAAGAAAATATTTCATGACTTCCATTTTACTGAGCTTTTCTGCCACGCCGGTAATATGGACTTGTCTTTCAATGGGATGCCAAGGGAAATGGAGGCTGATGCGCGGGTTGTCTGCCATCTGTTTTGCTTTACGGCTGCCGAGGTTGGTATAAAAAATAAAGCCTTCAATATCAACATGTTTAAGCAATACTGTGCGTTGAAAAGCTTGACCGTGTGCGTCGACTGTGGCTGTTGTCATGGCGGTTGGGTCGGGCAAACCCGCATCGATGGCTTGTTTTAGCCATTTCTCAAAAAGAGCAAGAGGGTGATCGGGTAAATCTTTTCGACGTAAATCACCTTGAATGTATTCTCTTCGAATATTAAATAAATCCATTAAGACCCCGTTAAACATGTCAATACGTCTTGAAATTCGATGGAAATCTCACGGGAAAGTCCAGATGAAATCTGCCGAATCTTTAGGCGCGTGCTTAAATCTTCAATATTGTGGAGGTTGGCTTCTCAATTCTCAAGTTAATTCAACGCTCTTTTTGTATATTGGCCTTATTGCGAACGTGATTATTCAATTCCACCTTGATGTCAGGAGAGGGGCTTGTTCTTAATGTACGAAGAAAAAATACGCACGAAAAAAAAGGAAAAAAAAGAGAAATTGCGCGATTAAAATGCAACTTGTTCACCAAAGCATCAAACGCGCATCAAAATGAATAAAATTGCTGAATTTTACTTGCGCCATTACGTTGAAATAGATAAGATTCATCTCGCTTTGAAGCACAGTGATGTTTGAGACGAACTCATGCATTACGAAGGTTTTGCGTCTATAGCTCAGTTGGTTAGAGTACTACCTTGACATGGTAGGGGTCGGCAGTTCGAGTCTGCCTAGACGCACCAATCTTTTTAGCAATTATTTTGATTGTTTTAGACGATGTTTCAAAGAGAAAATATCGCCATTTAGCGTTAAATTTCCCTCGGGGAAAGGTCATAAAAACGCACGGCTTGAAGTAAAAAAGCGTCTATAGCTCAGTTGGTTAGAGTATCGCCTTGACATGGCGGGGGTCGGCAGTTCGAGTCTGCCTAGACGCACCAAATTCAAGTAAAAAGCCCACTTTAAACAGTGGGCTTTTTGCATTTATCGAAAAAACCGATTTTCGGCTCAATTTCCACATATTCAAACGAACTCTGTT
>CAMRDW010000304.1 GCA_947041315.1 uncultured Enterovibrio sp. | reverse complement strand
CGAAAAGCCCTATCACATAAAACATCGATGCTCAGGGGCTATTATCGAAAGCTTTACTCAGTGCATCTTCAAATATATTGAGAATAACAGGGTATACCCGCCGTCGTTGAAGGTGCGTGGATGCTGGCGAGGCTCATTCAGTCCAATCACAGACTTCATCTTATGCTCAGTGGCTTCACTCACTTGGCCCCTACACGCAACTTCAAGTATCTTGGGTATATCCATATAAAAAAACAGACCTCAATGGACGTTGAGACTATTGCAATATTTTAATCTGCATCCCTTCAACACTCAGCTTCACCGTCTTCCCAGAGATCACCTCTCCTTTTAATATGGCCTGTGCCAATGGATTCTCTATTTTTTGGGAAATAGCACGTTTCAGTGGTCGAGCACCATAAACAGGATCAAAACCCGCATCACTGATCAAAGCTAAAGCTTCATCGGTGACCTCAAGCAGCAAATCACGCTCTGCCATACGTTGCGCTAAATTTTGCAGTTGAATCGCAGCAATATTTTTAATGTCGGTTTGATTTAAGGGATGAAAAACAACCGACTCATCGATTCGATTGATAAACTCAGGTCGAAAATATTTAGTGACCACATCCATGACCATCACTTTTATTCCTTCGTAATCCAATTCATTAAAATGCTCTTGGATACGATCTGAACCCAGATTAGACGTCATGATCACCAGGGTATTTCGAAAGTCCACCGTGCGACCTTGCCCATCTGTCAGACGACCATCGTCCAAGACTTGAAGCAACAAATTAAAAACATCTGGATGGGCTTTTTCTACTTCATCGAGCAAAATAACAGAATAAGGGCGACGACGTACGGCTTCCGTTAAATAACCCCCCTCTTCATAACCGACATACCCAGGAGGGGCTCCCACTAATCTTGCAACAGAATGCTTTTCCATAAATTCTGACATATCAATGCGCAACATGGCATCTGAGCTGTCAAACATAAATTCAGCAAGCGCTTTACAGAGCTCCGTTTTCCCCACCCCCGTCGGGCCTAAAAATAAAAAAGAACCAATGGGTCGATTCGGATCAGAAAGACCTGCGCGACTACGACGTATGGCATTAGAAACACAGTTAACCGCTTCTGCTTGCCCTATCACGCGATCATGCAATTCATCTTCCATTTGAAGGAGTTTTTCTTTTTCTCCTTCAAGCATTTTTGAAACAGGAATGCCCGTTTGGCGGGAAAGAACATCCGCAATTTCGACATCTGTCACCCTGTTTTTCAATAAAGTCATTTCTTGCATTTCAGCTTGGCTTGCTAAATCGAGCTGTTTCTCAAGTTCAGGGATCCTGCCATATTGCAATTCTGACATCCGACTCAAATCGCCTGCGCGACGTGAGACTTCTAAATCCATTCTCGATTGTTCTAATGCTGTTTTAATATGTTGTGTTCCAGATAACGCGGCTTTTTCTGCATTCCAGACTTCTTCAAGCTCGGCAAGGGCGCGTTCTTTCTTATCAACTTCAACTTGAAGAGTCTGTAAACGTTTTTTACTGGCCTCATCGTTTTCCTTTGCTAAGGCTTGTTGCTCTATCTTTAATTGAATAAGTCGCCTTTCAAGCCGTTCTAATTGTTCTGGCTTTGAGTCAATTTGCATACGAATACTGGAGGCGGCTTCATCAATTAAATCAATCGCTTTATCAGGAAGTTGTCTATCTGAAATATACCGATGTGACAAGGTTGCAGCAGAGACAATCGCCGGATCTGTAATTTCAACCCCATGATGCAATTCATATCTTTCTTTAAGGCCCCGTAAAATAGCCACGGTATCTTCAACGCTCGGCTCATTCACCAGCACTTTTTGAAAACGACGTTCAAGGGCCGCGTCTTTCTCAACATATTGGCGATATTCATCCAAGGTGGTCGCCCCCACGCAATGAAGTTCACCCCGGGCCAATGCAGGTTTCAACATGTTGCCCGCATCCATGGAACCTTCCGCTTTTCCTGCGCCCACCATGGTGTGAATTTCATCAATAAAAAGAATCACATTTCCTTCTTCTTTCGCCAATTCGTTGAGAACGGACTTTAAGCGCTCTTCAAATTCGCCTCGAAATTTTGCCCCCGCAACAAGTGAACCCATGTCGAGTGAAAGGACGCGTTTATTTCGCAGCCCTTCAGGAACCTCACCGTTCACGATACGTTGCGCTAAACCTTCAACAATGGCGGTTTTACCTACGCCGGGCTCTCCAATAATCACCGGATTGTTTTTTGTTCGTCGCTGTAACACTTGAATGGTTCTACGAATTTCTTCATCACGTCCAATAACAGGGTCAAGCTTGCCTTGCTCTGCTTTTTCAGTCAGATCTATTGTGAACTTTTCAAGTGCTTGGCGAGCTTCTTCTGCATTAGGATCATTAATGGCTTGACCACCGCGCACTTTATCTATGGCCTCTTCTATTTTCTTTGTGGTTAATCCAAAGCCGCGCAAACGCTCTCCGAGTGGGCCTTTGTCTTCCACTGCCGCAAGGATAAATAATTCAGAAGAAATATATTTGTCTTTGCGTTTTTGAGAAAGCTTGTCACAGACATTAAAAAGCAAGCCCATTCCGTGTGAAAGCTGAATGTCTCCTCCCGTCCCTGTGACTCTTGGGAGTTTGTCGAGCATTTCACTTAAACTTGAACGCAACTGGGCAACATCGATATTAAGCAGGGTCATTAAAGGACGAATCGTGCTGCTATCTTGATTTAAAAGGGACACCATCAAATGCACAGGTTCAATAAACTGATGATCACGTCCTAAAGCCAATGACTGAGCATCAGATATCGCAAGCTGGAATTTACTGGTAAATCGGTCAAGGCGCATGAGCACTCCTCAAAATCGTATCAGGGTTGTAGTTTTAAAAAATGGGCACCCTGAAGGGCAATTTCAAGTCAAGGAGTCAAAATATTGGATGCATTGATGAAATCTTCTTTTTATAGAAAAGCGATAGACTCAAGAGATTTAAAAATGTGAAGAAGCGTTAAGCGCGAAAATTTCTTGACCATCAAAAAATCTGTGATTTCGCTTTGAG
>CAMRDW010000303.1 GCA_947041315.1 uncultured Enterovibrio sp. | reverse complement strand
CCATCGATGCCGAGGGGCTTCTGTCGCTTTCCTCTGGCGCGCAAGTACAATTGTTTTGGGTATAATTTCAATCCCATGAAACATTAGATCATTCTTGTTTGTTAACATTACCGATCAGATTGTTATAAAATTCTCAATTAGAATAGAGAGTTATCGACAATTCACGCTTTGTTCTCAGTGATGTTTCCGGCGCAATTTATGACTGACTGCTTAATGGTATAAGTGAGAAAAGAGGCATCTTATTTTATACCCAAGACATTTGAAGATGTGTTTAGGCGGCAAACGAGTGAAGGCCTGAGCATAGATCTACTCTGTGATTGGGCTGAACGAGAGCAGGCAACACCCACGCACTTTCAAAGGCGACGGGTATAACTGGATAAAAGAAGGGGGCAATATTGTGAATAGCCAATCTTATGGGTCAAGTTTTGGCTTTACCTTCAGAGAAAAGACGTGGGCATAAAAAAAGACCACCACTTCATGCATGAAGAGGCGGGGTCCATTATTCTAGAGGTGCTGGAGAGGGGGTTTCGTTTTTTCTCTGTAGAAAAATGCAATGTAAAAAAAACATCAATTTTTCACGAAAAAGAAGAGAAAAAAGAAAAAGGTGTTCTTAAGACGCGAAATGATTCAAAAAGAGTTAGTGTATGGTTTCAAAAAATTTTGTTCCGGGTTCAAAATCGCCCTCCATACCAATCAGTAATCCTTTATTATCAAAGATCAGAGTCAGTTCTTTTTGTTTAGCTTGACCATGTCCGGGCTTTAACCATTGAACAAAATACCAAATATTAGGGTAACCGACTTCAATCAACATGGGTTGGCCCAATAGAAATTTGACTTGTTCTTTACTCATACCAAATTTAAGCTCTTGAACTGCGATGGGGTCGATGTAATTTCCTTGATTAATGTCTATGCGATGGACCAGTTGGTCCGTAAAAGAGCAGCCTGAAAGACTGACAAGAACAAGTGAGATAGCCGTGATCTGTTTCCAATGCATGGTGGTTTATTGTCTTTTCAAAAGAAGTGAATGATGATAAAGAAGCCGTCGCCAGAAGTAAAAAATTTTTTCATATTTTGTGTCGACTTGTTTATGACACCCATATTTTAAAAATGTTTCATCTTGTTTAACTTAAGCCGCAATGATTAATTCTTTTGCATTGGCTAATGTGTGCTCTGTAATTTTACTTCCCCCGAGTAATCTTGCAAGTTCTTCTATTCGTGCATTTTTATCAAGTAAGACCATCTGTGTGCTTGTCTTTCCATTTTCAGATGATTTTGTGACAAACATTTGTTGGTGTCCACAACCTGCAACTTGGGGTAAATGTGTCACGCACATCACCTGGGTAGAGTCCCCTAGTTTTCGCAATAAACGTCCCACAATAGCCGCTGTTGGCCCGCTGATCCCGACGTCCACTTCATCAAAAATAAGGCTGGGCGTGTCCACTTTTTGTGCAGTAATGACTTGTATAGCTAAGGAAATTCTAGACAGTTCACCACCCGATGCGACCTTGCCTAGGGCTTGCATGGGTTGACCTGGATTGGTTGAAACAAGAAACTCAATGTTGTTATTCCCAAGTGCGGAGAGCTGTTTTTCGCCTTGCATATCGAGGGCAATATTGAATTTTCCGTGTTGCATACTCAAATCATGCATGCTTTCTGTGATACGTTGATCCAGCTCTTTTGCGTAATGCGAACGACTTTTGCTCAACTTTTCAGCGGCGCAAAGACAGGATTCATGTGTTTTAGAAAGAGCGAATGCGAGGTGCTCCATTTGATTGTCATTGTCTTGAAGGCTCTCAAGCTCTGAAATCAGGCTTTGGTGCTGGGCGTAAAGTTCTTTAGGTTGAACCTGATGTTTACGCGCAAGGCGCATGATATTTCCAATCCGATCATCGAGATAAGAAAGACGATTTGGATCCATTTGGATGTTATCTAAGTAGTTATTGATTTCTTGTGATGCTTCTTGAATTTGAATATAGGCATCGTCAAGCATGTGTATGAGATGATCAAATTTGGGGTCCATTGTGGTTAATTCAACCACTTTTTGTCTCGCAATTTGAAGAAGCTGCAGTGCATTTTTTTCTTTAATGTCGTTCTCACCGTCTTCGCAGAGGGCGCGAAGTGCTTCTTGGCTGCATATTGTAATGTCCCCAGCGTGAGACAAGCGCTTGTGTTCTTCTTCTAGCTCGGGGTATTCATTCTCTTTTAGTGCAAGTTCACTTAATTCATTGACTTGATATTCTAAAAGTTGTTTTTGTGCTTCGAATGTTTCTTTGCTTTTTTCTCTGCGTTTTAGTTCGTTATAGGCATCACGCCAGTTTTGATAGTGATTGCGCATGTTTTCAAGCAAATCATGATGCCCTGCATATTGATCGAGCAAGGACAATTGGTATTCATTTTTGATGAGCAATTGGTGCGCGTGTTGACCATGAATATTGATAAGGTGTTGACCGAGGGTTTTTTGTTGCGACGCAGGGACTGGGCTTCCGTTAATAAAAGCGCGAGAGCGTCCTTCTTTTGTGATAACGCGACGTAAAATACATTCATCGCCCTCAAGAAGTTCATTTTCTTCAAGCCAACGTTTTGCTTCAGGATTTTCTTGCAGATGAAATAAGGCAACAATTTCAGCTTTATCTTCATTTGGACGGATCATGGAAGGGTCAGCGCGATCGCCAAGGCAAAGACCGAGAGCGTCAATTGCAATGGATTTTCCTGCGCCTGTTTCTCCTGTAATCGTGGTCATTCCATGATGAAAATCGAGCTCTAATGCTTTTACAATCGCAAAATTATTGATCTTCATGTGTGCGAGCATAAGTTATACCTGTATCTATTTACACCTGTGCATGCAAACAGTATACACTGTGTTTGTGTACAGTAAATATTCACTCCGTTAAAATCATATCCTTTTGTGATAAAAGCCAGAAACATCATGTCAGCTCATGTATTTTTTAAAGCAGATGAACTCAAATTTTATGGGTTTTGATATCCTGTCGCCTTTGAAGTTGCGTGGTTGTTGGCTGCACTCTCTCAGCCCAATCACATAGTACC
>CAMRDW010000302.1 GCA_947041315.1 uncultured Enterovibrio sp. | reverse complement strand
CCAAAGGTTCGAGATAGAACAGGAAGCGGGATCAAGTTTAATAGCACGCTGGTGCTTCCCTATCTCAAGCGGAATGAATCAACCTGTTTTAAACAATAATCGGTTTAATTAAACTCGTTTCGCTCTTTTTAATGTAGGAAAATTCACGCCTGTTTCTTGTTCTATTTCTCCGTTTTCTGAAATGATTGGATTGATGTAGACATGCTCTTCAGGCATCGCGACCTTGGGAGGGGCTTTCACAAAGCGTTCTGGATGCAATAAATACTGTGCATCTAACGTTTGTTGCTTGATTTTTCCTATGCTTTCAAACTCTCCGGTAAAAACTTGCTCAGCTGTAAAACCCCCTAAAGCACTGTGATGATGGAGCGTGTTGTACCAAGACACATATTTTTCACACCAGGTTCGTGCATCCTCAATGTCTCTAAACCGACCAGGATAACTGGGTTGGTATTTCATTGTTTTAAACTGACTTTCTGAGTGTGGATTATCATTGCTGACATCATGTGCTCCTCAATACCGCCCTGAAATTTACTTTATCTTAAATCATAATTGCTCATTGGCAGGTTGACACATAGGGACTCTCGTTCACTGGTATTGGCAGGAGTAATTACTAAACCTGAAAGCACACCATCATAATTGACGATAATATGGCCTTTAAAACCAAAATAGGTTTCATCTTTTGATGCACAGTAGCCATAATTCGCATCGCCTTTAAACCTTTTACAACCCCGAGCACGCTTAAAATGGCTGACTGAGATTGGAAAACCATCAACGATGTGCAGCTTATCTTGTTGTGATTTTTGTGTCATGGTATCAAGAAGTTTTTGTTTTATTGCCCATAAATTCATTGCCTGTTTTGCAAACTGACTATAGGAGCCAATCGCAGGGAAAAGGTGTTTCCAGTGCATTGAAAAATAAGACCATATATGTTTATCAGCATCGCGACTTAAAAATTCCCCAACGATTTCCATTGTAATCATTTCTGCATCACAAAGCGCAGGAAGAAAGCCTCTTTTTCTGAGTGGATTGTTCCCGATGATACGGGGCAAAGTATCATCAACCCAACAGTAAATCCATGTAATGAAATCTTCGATTGGCATGCCGCTGTTTCTCTCATTGTAAATTTAGTTTTCGTACTCAATGAGATTGATATATGCCTTTAAAATTCAAATTAAGTCGAGAGTCGCGTGAGTTTCTATTGTGCTTAAAGCCTCTGAATTACTCAATGATATTCTAAGCACAGTCAATTCAAAACTTTGCATGATTTAACAATAAATGACAGAGAATAGATGCCACATAGCCCAATAAAATGATGGGCATCCATTTTAGATGACCAATAAAAGTGTACATTCCTCTCGCTTGCCCCATAAGTGCAACACCTGCGGCAGATCCGAGTGACAATAAACTTCCGCCGACACCTGCCGTCAACGTGACCAAAAGCCAATTCCCTGAAGACATATCTGGCTGCATGTTTAAGACGCCATACATCACCGGAATATTATCAACTAATGCGGATAAAAGACCAATGAACACATTCGCC
Organism: uncultured Enterovibrio sp.; assembly: GCA_947041315.1. Taxonomy (GTDB): domain Bacteria; phylum Pseudomonadota; class Gammaproteobacteria; order Enterobacterales; family Vibrionaceae; genus Enterovibrio. Next base: position 1,513 of record CAMRDW010000302.1, on the reverse strand, counting down.
CATATAGGATCCCATTGTAAATACAACACATTTGACAGCATTGAGAGATAACCAATCAGGCTCAGGCCTCCTACACACATCACCACACCATAAAAAAACAACAATGTATCCCATTCCGCGTGAGAAATGCGACGGAACACATCGAACGGAACAACAGAGCCTAATCGTTTCAGGGCCACTTCATCATGGTGTTCTATTGCAAAAGCACGCTTTTTCTCTATTGAATGAAAAAACGTTTTACGAAGGAAATATCCAAAAAATTGTAAATAGGCAAGACCGACCATCATGCCGATTACTGGAGGGAAATCCAACGCAGCATGGAAACCCACCGCTGTTAAAATAGTCAATAAAAACAAAACAACAATACGCTTTGCACCCCGTTTTGATTCGATAAATTCATTCACGGCCTCAGGTTGTTCTTTTGGAACAAAACGAGACATAATAAAAGCAGGAACAAGATAATTAACGACAGACGGAATAAAAAGAGAAAAAAATTCACCAAAATCAACCATACCAGACTGCCAAACCATCAAGGTTGTAATATCCCCAAAGGGACTGAACGCCCCTCCTGCATTCGCAGCAATAACAATATTAATGCAAGCAAGATTCACAAAGCGCGCGTTATTTCCTCCTATCTTTAAAACCACTGTGCACATAAGAAGCGCTGTCGTGAGATTATCTGCGATAGGTGAAATTAAAAACGCTAAACTTCCTGTAATCCAAAACAATTGACGAAGATCGCAGCCTTTACTTAAAATCCAACACTTTAATGAATCAAACAATCCACGTTCTTCCATTGCGGAGATATAAGTCATTGCAACAAGAAGAAAAAGCATCAATTCAGCATATTCAAGTAAATTATGATCGATGGCTTCTTTTGCAATGTCTATTTTTCCAGCATGAGAATAAACAAGGCCTAAAATCAACCAAATTAAACCGGTGGCCAATAACATGGGTTTGGATTTACGAAGTTCAATTCTTTCTTCCAGCATAACGAGTACATATGCCGCGATAAAGATCCCCAAAGAAAGGTAACCCGCACTGGAATGAGTTAGATCTATAAAAGCCTTTGTGCTTTCTTGAGCAAAAACAGGACAAGCAAAAAACAAAAAACATCCAAAAAGAAACTTCATCCTTGTGTCTCCATACACGCGGTTTAACTATATCGCCCTTTTCTCAGGTACATTTTATACCTAAGAGATTTGAAGATGCCTGCCTGTAGGCAGTCAAGGAAGCTCCTAAGCATAAACGAACGCTATAATTGGACCTCATGAGCCTAGCCAACACAGTTCCAAAATGACGGATTTTTATTCTGTTTAAAATATTAATGCATAATTCGGTAGTGGCCCGATTATGTGATTAAGTCTATTTAAACTTTAATTCTAAGTATGAATAGATGTTTGAGATTGCGAACTATTTACATATTTAAAGCTTTTGTATTTTGCATGTAAGCGCTCAATTAATACCATTCTAAGTAAAAATATGATCTAATTGAGGCAAGTTATTGCTGTAT
>CAMRDW010000301.1 GCA_947041315.1 uncultured Enterovibrio sp. | reverse complement strand
TTAATAAATATAGCCTTGCTTTGTTTGCAGTATTGAATACAATGAATACATGTATTCAATTTAAAGAGTTATATCATGCCAACGTCAATTAGACTTCCTGACGATGTTGAACAGAGGTTAACAAATTTGGCTGTGAAAACAGGTAGAACAAAGGCTTTCTACATTAGAGAAATGATTGAATCTGCGTTACCTGAGCTAGAGGATCTATACCTTGCAGAGCAGGTATCTTTGCGCATTGCAAAAGGTGAAGAAGAAACATTAACGCTTGATGAGTTGGAGAAATCACTTGGCTTGGGAAGTTAAGGTTGCTAAAAGCGTAGTAAAGGAACTTAAAAAACTTGGCGGCTCTAATGCAATTAAGATCGTTAAATTTTTTAGGGAGTTAGAGTTATTATCGGATCCAAAACTGCGTGGTAAATCTTTAAAAGGAAACCTTAAACAGTATTGGCGTTACCGCGTTGGTGATTATCGAATTTTTTGTGAGTTCAAGGATGATGAATTGGTGATCATCGCTGTAAAGATTGGGCATCGTCGAGATATTTATAATTAATACCCACGATGGGATCTTAAAAAGCCAAAGAAAACCCCGCCCACCATCCCAAGCAAAGATTTTTTAACAGTATGAGAATGCTTTATAAAAAAGGGAATAGCCTTTTGCATGAGAATGCAAAATAAAGATATCTACACCCACCCGCCGCCCAAAGATGATCCCACCCTTCTTGTCGTTTTCAGCGCATGAGAATGCGCGAGAAATGAAAAAACGTTTCGCCCACCCACTTTTAGGTAGTGGCACTTTTTAAACCTTAATGCATTTGCCGTTTTTAGCGCTTCGCGCAAACGAGCAAACAAGTGCGCCACCGCATCCCCCACCCGTCATGCTGCGCCCAAAGGTTTTTTGAAGCCATATCGCTTGTGGTTGGTTCGGTGGTTTTGCTTGTGGTTCTTTGGCGCTGGTTTTGGAGTGCAACAAAGACACCCATAATAATTTATTCGTGTTAATCGTAATCGTTAGTTTTTTGTTTTTCTAGGATTTAGCGTGGGTGTCCATGTTAATTACGGGTGTTAATATCTCAACCCCTTCTTTTTTTGCCACATTTTTATACGCTGAAGTCGGCTCATACACATAAATATCAACCCCTTCTAAAGAAGACAAGGCGGCTTCTATTTCTGGTTTTACGTCTGACCAATTTAATCCGCCATTTCCTGCGCCCAAAGGAGGGATCGCGATGGATTTAATGTTATTTTTAATGATCCAGCATTTTAAATCTTGCAGCCCCTCGGTTATCCATTCCATTTTTGAAGGATTGCGCCAATGTTTTTTAGTCGGGAAATTCACAATCCATTGAGGACCTAAAAGCTCCTCTGTGGCAGTGATAAACATCAGGCCCGTTTGCACTTCTTTTGCTTTACAGGCTTTGGAATATAAATTCATGTTCAAAGGAAAGCGCTCTTTAAACATTAATGCAATGCCTTTGCCCATTACCCCAACGGTATTGACGGTGTTGATTAAGGCTTGTGCATCGGATCCTAATAAATTGCCTTTCGTATAATGGATCATGAAAAGTACCACGCTGGTCGCTTGTAAACAGGTACGTGTTTATACACGAAGGCTTTTGCTTGATAGCGTTCAAATATTATTTGATTGGATTTTTTAGGCCTTAAACAGGCCACGGTACTTTCAAGAATATACTTGCTCGTGTTGTTTCTCAACCAATTTCAATGACTTGGTTCGTTATGGTTTATGTTTTGCTATCTTGGTTTCACCTTTCCAAGGATGTGAATATAAGGCGCCATATTTTAAAACATTCAATGTGCCGTCAATTTTTTCAAATCTTTATTTTTCATTTCTTGGGTAAATGCGGGATCGATTTTTAGATTTTTCTTATTTTGAGCTATATCCAAGACAGTTGAAAATGCCTATAGGCGGCAAACGAGTGAAGGCCCTGACGAGAGCAGCCAACACCCATGCAGTTTCAAAGGTGAGGGGTATTATAGAAGAGATCTAAATAATAACCTCATCATCAGTTACTGAGCTATCTTATGATTTTGTATTCTCAATAAATGCATTTAATATCAATCATATATGATAAGTATTTCGCTGGAAAATAGCGTATTTTTGTCATTCGGCATGCCGTATTTATGTATATTTTTTCTGCTCAGTGTATACTCTTCGAACACGCAAAGTTGGAGGGCTCAAATGACATCGATTGATCGTATTTTTGACAAGATAAAGCGCTCAAGACGTTATGTTTTTGAGCGGAAAGACTTCAATGGTATTGCAAGTTATGACCAAGTTGGTCGCGCACTAAAACAGTTGGTTAAAAACACGCAGTTAATGAAACTCGGTTACGGCTTATATACCAAAGCAAGACTCAATAGCCTCACGGGCAAACCCATGCCAACCCATCCTGGTGGCACAGATGCGCTTATGCGAGAGATTTTAAAAATGAAAGGGGTTGATTTTGTGATGGATAGCCTGTCTTTACAAAGCCTTTCAGGTGAAAATACGCAAATACCTTCATCTGTCCATTACTCATGGGATCCAAAACAATTTAATCGTAAATTGCTTGTGGGTGACAGAGCCTTGAACCTGCCTCATTGACGATGAAAAAACTAAAACAACAGTTTTTAGAAGTTTCCGATGCATTAGCGCTCGGAAACCCTGCAATTATTGAAAAAGATTTTTGGGTTGTGGCGCTTCTTGTTGAACTAAAGTGCGTAATCCTGGAGTCACACCAAATGCTCTTTTCTGGTGGTACGGCCCTTGCCAAATCGAACGTTAAAATTATGCGGATGTCAGAAGACGTTGATATCAAGCTGATACCGAATCAAGCATTTAATGCGTTAAGCCTCAGCAAGAAGAAAAGCACACGTAAAAATCTTATTGCGAAAATAGAAGGTTCGATTCTTCAATCTGGCCGCTTTACCGTTGAAAACCGTCTTGTTTGTAATGAATACCGCTATGTTGAATATGAACTTAAATACCCGCAGCAATTTAGCCAAGCACCTTGTCTACGCCCAATTATACCATTCTAAGTAAAAATATGATCTAATTGAGGCAAGTTATTGCTGTATA
>CAMRDW010000300.1 GCA_947041315.1 uncultured Enterovibrio sp. | reverse complement strand
TTTGGGTTGATGTCTTTACCTCTTAAGAGCGTGGGCTTTCAGCCCACATCTGACCCGCGTGCATTAGGGGCTCAACAGCGAGCCTCTCTTGAGTCTCCCTGCCGCGACCAACAAGATTGCAAACTTCAAAATAAACGCCAAATTTGCGGATACCCAAGACTCTTGAAAATACCGCTTGGCCCAAGCGAATGAAGCCCCTGAACATCGATGGGCTGTGATTGGGCGCCGCGAGCCCAGTCAAGATCCATGCAGCTTCAAAGGCGATGGGCTGGTTCCTAAATCTGGAGGGGTTAGTTGTTGAAGGTGTCTCTTGCTGTGAGAAATGAAGGGCGTTTTGCTTTTGGCCAGTTCGGGTTGTCTGTAAAATGGAAGTTATTTTCTTTAATCACACTCACCATCTGTTGGTATTCAAGAACATCTTTTACGACGGTAATCGATTCTAAGGTAACGCGCTCTCCTTTATAGGTCCCTTCCATTTTTCGAGGTAAATAGAAGGTGGCTGGGAAATTATCGGCGATATCAGAGTAGGGATTACCCGCATCTTCACCATGGTGCACCATTTCTTTGTAACGGTCTCGGTTGAGAGCGACGTTTATTTGCTTTATTAATCCCTTGACTCTTGTCGAAATGAACCCTAATGGCTTTCCTTGATTGGCATTAAATCGGCCCATCGTATCAACAGGGTTAGAGCTTCTTCTGGAGGGATATAAAGGCTCTTCTTCTTTTTGAGCTGAATTTTCACCTTCCTTTTGAGTGTTTTCTTGAATGCCAGCCTCTGCAAAATTTAATCTTCCTTGAGGTAATCTTCCTTGAGAGAGTGAACGCTGATCTCTTGTGCCAAAATCTCCGATACTGCCTGCGACAAAGAAAAGATCATAGTCAGCGGTTAAAGGTTCGCCTGATTTTGTATCTGCAAGAACGAAAAGAGGCTCTTGTATTATTTCGCCATCAGGCGTTGTATATTGGTGATGAACAATGTGTTTGCCTGCATGGTTTTCATCGGGTTTGGTTATAAAAGTGTAGGTTTCACCACTTTGCCCTGAATGCTGTGCTTTTGCTTCTAAGGTCATTCTTCCTTCTGCATCTGTGTCTGTCATTCTCAGAGAATCTAACTCTTCTAATTCTAGAATTCTCTTGCTGCTGATTGTGAGTACGGTTTGAGTGAAATGCCCTTTAGATAAGCCTGTTTGAATGGCTGCATTTTGTGTTTCGATTGTCGCTGCATTCCCTTCTTTTTTTGAGAATTTCTGATTTACACAAATAAAGCCATTTTGCGGCCCCCAATTTGCGCTCTTTCCTTTCACGCGAATGTCTTTTGTTGGGTAGCCTTCCTCAATGAGCGTTTTAACACCAGCATCGACCGGACGAATACCAAACACCTTGTTTGTTGTCCAAGCCACCTCTTGCATTTTTATTGCGTGCTCAACAGGGATCCCAATGTTTGAGGCCTCAAATTGAGCTTCAACATGATGAATGAGTTCCTCTTTCATGGTTTTTGCTGGATTAAGGGCGTCTATTTCAGGGCTGACCTCTTCTTGCTCAAGGTCTAAATTAAGTGAATAAAGGTTATTTTCGGGTGCGGCTGCGCCTGCGGGGGGATCATTTGAATCTTGCTCTTGGGTTGCATCTTTATTTGCCACACAAGTACCCAGGGTTCGCCGACACCGAAGTTTATTAAGATGCTCTTCTTGAAATAATGCGGGATGGTGTCGTTGCAGTGTATTTAGTTTGCTCTCAAAAAGATCCGAATTCAGCCCGGTAAACTGACTTTTTTCATTCATATTCAATCCAAGAACGTGTGCGAAATAGATTTCGCTTTGTTTTTTACTTAATTTAGAGGTGTCACAGGCTTCCATTGTCTTTTGAATCAGTTCAACATGCTTGTCGAATAAATTCATATTTATTAATTTAATCCCGATTTGAACGGAATCGAGAAGAGAAAGTGATTTTTTGTAGTTATTTTCCAATAGAGTCGGATGTTCTCTTTTTATTTTTCTACGTCGCTCTTTATACTGATGTGCGTTTATTTTAAGTTGCGTGTGTTTTACAAAATCGGACATATTGGAATGTTCCATTAAAACCAAAAGTGTTTCCTCTGGCGTTAAACCCATATCAAAACACGCTTCATAAAGGTGGATTGATTTCTCTTCATCTCCTCTTCGAATGGCTTCAAGGATCCTGTGTTGATGCTCTGAAAGTTCTTCATTTTCTACATTAAATTCAGCTCTTAACGATTTTTCTGAAGCCAGGATCTCTTGTCCCGATTGAGAAAAGGGATCAGACAAGGGCTCTGTTTGTTTATTTTGGGCAAGTGTTTCTAATCTGTTTTTCAGGATGAGAGTGGATAAATCCGTTGCTTTTTTTTCGTTTTCAGGGGTTATTTCTGTTTCTTTTCGTGTCTTTGCTTCTTCTAAATCTTTTAGAACAAGGTCACTTGTTTCTTCTGAAAGATCTATTTTTTCAAGTACCTTTTCTTCGCCTGGCATTCCTGCGATGGAAAGGAGTGCGAAAGTGCGAAGGTAAGTACATAAATCTGCCCGATGATGTGCAACAGCATTGGCTAATTCTGTCAGTGCTGAAAAATACATCACTTCAGTAAAAAGAGCCGTAATCGCTCGCCAGGCTTTTGATCCCAGAACGTAGGCCTGTATTTCTTGGGCGCTTAAGCTGCTGAATACTCGGCCTTCTTCGATGTCCCGAACCGTGATATCAAGCAATATTCCTCCAGCTGGCCCTTCTGAGGCTCCAGTACTGAAACCTAAAAGAAAATCAGCCCAAGCATCGGGCTCTTCCGTTTTTATCCTGGATCTCATTTGGTTTAGGAAGCGGTAGCGAAAAAGCCTGTCTTGCTCTTTCGTCATTCTCCCGGCTTTAATGAGATCCTCAATGCTTTTCATTGTGTCCTGGACCAGACCCACCATCACCTGTCGGCTGTTAAGCATTTGGTCCAGCCCGCACAAAGAAGACATATCAGCATGGGGGTGTTCTGACTCCGGCACCCCCAATACATGATGCATGCTGTCGTGTACATCGGGATGGAATTTTACGGGATGACGCTGCGCGTGTTCGTGAAACAGGGTATCTCGATTGATTGGCTTTGGTTGCTTATG
>CAMRDW010000299.1 GCA_947041315.1 uncultured Enterovibrio sp. | reverse complement strand
TGTCTCTTGAATTAGAGAAGGATTTTGAGGTATTACGCGTTTTTTTAATGGATTTGAAAAGAAAAAAAAAGAATAAATAATGAGAGAATACCCTTTCTTTGAGGAAGTTTGAACGCCATTGGATTGGGTGTTTTTTTTGGTTTAACGAAGGCGCTGATGGTTTTGAAGTAACTTCTCAATAACCCGTGGCGAAATCAAGAGTTCCTAGAAAATAAATTTGCAGGATCCAAACGATCCTGTTGGCAGGTCAAACTAACAGGATCAGAATTCTTTAAAATTAATCACCTTATCTTTATGAAAATAAAACTCCCAGATATCTCTGAATCAGAAAAAATACCGCTGGTTATCATCTGCTGGAGATCATAGAGAAATTGTGTCTGGAAGTTGAAAGGCAACGCAAAGAAATTGAAGCCCTTAAAGATGAATTGCGCGAGTTTAAAAAGTTGAGTAAGCGCCCAAAAATAAAGGGCAGTCAATTAGATAACTGATGTTACGCAGCTCACTTTCTGGCAGTATTAAGAAATGAAAAAAGATAATTTTGATTTATACATTGATTATTTGCTGAGCACATTTTCTACAGCAACTGGACCTGTCTCTTAGTCACATCTTTTCGAATTTAACCCTGACTAATTATTGTTCGAATCGCTTCTTTATCAGTCGAAATTGCAGTTATAGCAAAAGGGATCCGGTTAATTAAAGGGATATCAGGACCTCTTAATTAAACAGGTATCAATTAAATAGATGCATTTTTAGATAAACACTCGGTTATATGAATAAGTAGAATGAGATCCAATGATTTTTGGCGTTTTAGTTTGAGATGTGACTAAGAGACAGCTTCTCTCCAATTCGTTCTGCATTAAATCTGACTCCGAAGAACAATGGCAAGCGCATTTAATGCAGCTTGGCATCACAGGAAAACGACACCAAAAAATTGCCACAGAAGGCGTTTTACTTGGGTGCGTGCTAGACAATCCTGCGCTGGAAAATTTGGCGGTTATCAGTGATGGCGCGCGTCAGTTTGATGTATTGATACACGGATTGTGCTGGGTTCATGCCGAACGCCTTATTCATAAACTGGTACCACTCAATGAGGAGCACAGAGAAGATATCAAGCAAGTGAGAGGGGATATCTGGTCTTTTTATAAAGAGTTGAAAGCCTATAAAGTGCATCCCGATAAAAAGAAAAAAACACTTTATTAAAAGAATTTGAACGTATTTTCAGTCAGAAAACCCGATACCCCTGCTAAACGAACAACTTAAGCGGCTAGGTAAACTAAAAAACGGTTTATTGTTGGTATTGGAGCGACCAGAAATTCCCATTCATACCAATGGGAGTGAAAATGATCTGAGAGAGCAAGTAAAAAGACGAAAAGTCAGCGGAGGAACGCGCAGCTGTCTTGGTCGAAAATGTCGAGATACCTTCTCCACGTTGAAGAAAACCTGTCGAAAATTGAAGATCTCATTTTGGGAATACCTAAACGACAGGCTTTCTCAAAGCAGAATAATTCCGTTATTGGGAGAAATTGTATTTCAGAAATCTCAAGCTGCCACGGGTTATTGAGAAATTACCGAATTAAGACTTAATGTACTGAATTAAAAGGTTAATTTATGGTTATCACGCGCTTTTGTATCAAGCCGATATGTTACCCTAAGAGCGTTTAATTTGATTGGTCCCGCAAGGGGAACCCATCAATGATATGAACTCTATCTTGTTGGATTTTTTGTGCTGCTCGCTCAAGAAGTTTTTGCTTGATAGCCCATAAATTAGCGGCTTGTTTAGCAAATTGACTACGAGAAGCAATAGCGAGAAAAAGAGGCTTCCAATGGTATGAGAAGTAAGACAAAATGTGCTTATCTGCATCAAATCCTAAAAATTCCCCTACGATTTCCATCGTAATGAGTTCAGGATCAGAAAGGGCAGGAAGACATCCTCATTTTCTTATTGGAAAATCTCCAATCACACAAGGAAGTACATCATCAACCCAACAGTAAATCCATGTAATAAAATCTTCTACTGGCATACCTCGTAATCCTCTCATTGTTGGTTTCGTCACCCTATTCAATGAGATTGCGGTATGCCTTTTAAGTTCAAATTAAGTCGAGCATCGTGTTATATTAACGCCGTTGAATTTGGGATTGATATTCATGCGACAATGCAGATTTGAGCCACCATCGGATTTTTGAATTAGCTTGTTATAAATTCATTTTCCCTTTTTAAAAGCATTGAAAGCAATTGTGCTGGTAATACCATTAATTTCAAATGGTGCTGAATAGTTACTTTTCAGCTAAAGTTGACCTCTGATGCATACCCATTCACCTGCATAATCGTAATGATCGGAATAATATGCGGGAAAGAAGGACCTTATGAATGCAAAAAAATCGCTCTTTTTGTGAAAAACGCCTACTCCATAGTCAGGATCAAAAAATTTAACTGATGTACCATCGTAGTGTGTAGATATAGCATGACAGGCACTGAAATCCTTTGCTTCAATATGTATTTGTGTATACCCAGTGTTTTTTGTGCAAAATTTAGCGATAAGTTCAGGTGCAAGAAAATGCCCTCTTTGATAATTACATAAGTCTTTTATACCTAATATTCGCCAAACTTCTTTTGCATATCCACTGAATAGATGACCACCGAATACAAGAGCTTCTTTATTTATTAGGGTATATTGAAAGCGCTGAATATTCGCTAATCCTATATTAGAATTTATATATTGTTCGAATGTTTGCATATCACATTTTGATATAGCCCAAAGGATACAGAATGTCATGCACGCACCACCATGTAAATAGGAACACTGATTCAATCTATATTTTATGAAATCATATTGATTAAAGCCTCCCTCAAACTCACCACCAAAATTAAGAACCCATAACTTAAAATTATTCATTTTATTCACTCACTTAAACTGAAAGTTTTTTGATAGGCTGAAAAAACTTTATCCAAGTACAGCAGAACGTTGAAAACGTATCCATTACCTACAAGGAATGAAAAAGCTCTTTATTCAGCCGCCTATTTTTCAACAAAACGATGGCGAAGCTATTCAAATAAAAGACTAGATCTCAACAATAACCGACACACGATAACCTTTTAAAGATTCAAAGGGATTC
>CAMRDW010000298.1 GCA_947041315.1 uncultured Enterovibrio sp. | reverse complement strand
TCAGGGGCTTCGTTCGCTTGCCGCCTACACGCATCTTCAATTCCTTTGGGTATAAATGAAATTGAGGTGCCTTTATATAGCCCATGAAATAAAGGTTGCGCGTCTGAGGTCGTTGGGCGCCTGCGGCAAGTGAGTGACCCCGCTGAGCTGCTTCAAAATCGGCGGTATACCTTGAAAATTTAAAAGAAGTGGTGTGCCTCTTCTATTTTTGTAATTAATGAGCAATTTAAATAAAAAGGCATTTATTAAAAGATTGTTTATATAGAGAAGGATTTTTCATGTTTATACCCGTTATTATGGCTGGAGGATCAGGTTCCAGACTTTGGCCTCTTTCACGTTCTGCCTTTCCAAAACAATTTTTATCTTTAGATAGCACATCAAAAAACACCATGTTGCAATCGACCATAGAGCGAATTCAAGGTATTTCCACAGCAGAGCCCATTATTATTGCGAATGAAAATCACCGACACATTGTTTCAGAACAAATTAAAACCTTGTGTAATTCGCCACAAATTATATTAGAAAAAGAAGGCCGAAACACGGCACCAGCCATCGCATTGGCTGCATTTTTAGCAAATGCTCAAGGGCAAGACCCTATTTTATTGGTTTTGGCCGCTGATCACTTTATTAAAAATGATGACGCATTTAAAGCGGCAGTTTTAAGCGCAGAAATACAAGCCAACGAAGGAAAATTGGTCACTTTTGGGATTATCCCAACAGAGCCTGAAACCGGGTATGGTTATATTCGCTTAGGCGAAAAATTAGCAAACGCTTGTCATGAAGTGGCTGAATTTGTCGAAAAACCAAACCGTGAATTAGCCGAAGAATATTTAAAAACTGAAAATTTCCTTTGGAACAGTGGCTGCTTTATGTTTAAAGCTTCCACCTATTTAAATGAATTAAAAAATCAAAATCCCAATATCTATGGGCATTGCCAAGATGCAATGAAAGAGATTGCAAAAGACGGGCATTTTTTACGTGTTTGTCCTGAGTGTTTTTTAAAATGTGATGATCTTTCTATTGATTATGCCGTTATGGAAAATGCAAAAGAGGTGGTGGTTATTTCAATGGATGCCGGTTGGAGTGACATTGGCTCTTGGTCTGCCTTATGGGACGTTTCTGATAAAGATGAAAAAGGGAATGTTCATTGTTCAAACGCCATTTTTGAAGACACCACCAATTCATATATTTATTCGCCGAAAAAAATTGTCGCGGCTGTGGGTTTAAATAATCTCATCATCGTAGAAACAAAAGACGCCATTCTTGTGGCGGATAAAAATAAAGTGCAAGACGTTAAAAAAATCGTTGAGTATTTAAAAAGAGAAAATAAAAGCGAATATAAAAATCATAAAGAGCAATACCGTACATGGGGCAAAGCGGATGCAATAGAAGAAGGTGAGCGGTATCGAGTCAACCGGATCACTGTCGAACCCGGAAAGAAACAATCTCTTCAGCTTCATTATCATCGGGCAGAGCATTGGGTGGTGGTTTCAGGCACAGCAAAAGTCACTGTGGATGATTGTGTGAAAATAATCACGGAAAACCAATCTCTGTATATTCCGGTGGGTGTCAGTCATTTAATTGAAAATCCAGGAAAAATTGCGCTTGAGCTGATTGAAATACAATCGGGCTCTTATCTTCATGAAGACGATATTGTACGTTTAGAGGAAGAGTAAATGGAAAAGCTCACGTGTTTTAAAGCTTATGATATCCGCGGGCAATTGGGTGAAGAGCTGAACGCGGACATCGCATATAGAATTGGCCGCGCTTATGGACAATTCCTCCACATCAATAACACAAAAGAAAAAACAGTGGTTGTGGGCGGTGATGTGCGATTAACCAGTGAAGAATTAAAATTATCACTGGCCCAAGGGATCATGGATGCGGGCGTGAATGTGCTCGATATCGGTCTTTGTGGAACAGAAGAAATATACTTTGCAACCTTTCATTTAGAGCTTGATGGCGGAGTCGAAGTGACCGCAAGCCATAATCCCATGAACTATAACGGCATGAAACTGGTTCGCGAAGACGCAAAACCCATCAGTGGGGATACCGGTCTTCACGATATACAAGAAATCGCAGAACACCGTCATTTTGTGGAACCGATTTCAAAAGGACAGTGTAAAACCATTTCGGTCTTGAATGAATATATCGATCATTTAATGGGTTACATTCAAGCTGAAAATATAAAACCACTTCGCTTGGTGATTAATTCAGGCAATGGCGCAGCAGGCCATGTGATTGATGCATTAGAAGCGCGTTTTACTCAATTAAATATTCCACTGGAACTTATCAAAGTACATCACAATCCAGATGGCACATTCCCAAATGGTATTCCGAATCCCTTGTTACCCGAATGCCGCGATGTCACCTCTAATGCAGTAAAAGAATACAAAGCAGACATGGGCATTGCTTTTGATGGCGACTTCGACCGCTGCTTCTTTTTTGATGAAAAAGGCGAATTCATCGAAGGGTATTATATTGTGGGTTTGCTGGCCGAAGCCTTCTTGCAAAAAGAGCCCGGCGCAAAAATAGTGCATGATCCTCGCTTAACCTGGAACACCATTGATATCGTAGAAAAAGCCGGCGGCATTCCTATTATGTCCAAAACAGGGCATGCCTTTATTAAAGAAAGAATGCGTAAAGAAGATGCCATATACGGCGGCGAAATGAGCGCACACCATTATTTTCGTGATTTCGCCTATTGTGACTCAGGCATGATCCCTTGGTTATTGGTCGCTGAGTTGTTGTCTGTTAAAAATATGACGCTTTCTGAAACAATTAAAGAGCGCATTCGCCTCTTTCCATGCAGTGGCGAGATAAATTACAAGGTAAATAACAGCCAAAGCATCATTGATGACATTGAACATGGATATAAAGATGAGGCTCTAAATATAGATAGAACCGATGGTTTCAGTCTGGAAATGAAAACATGGCGTTTAAATATTAGAAGCTCTAATACAGAGCCGGTTTTACGCTTGAATATTGAAAGCCAAAATAACCCATTGCTTGTAAATGAAAAAGTAAGGGAGATAGAAAATAGAATGAAAAGTGTTGAATATTCATGAATTTTTTAAATGTAATGTATCATTATCGTGGTTTTATTGTTGGTAATATCAAGCGAGAATT
>CAMRDW010000297.1 GCA_947041315.1 uncultured Enterovibrio sp. | reverse complement strand
AATTGAAGATGCGTGTAGGCGGCAAGCGAACGAAGCCCCTGAGCATAGAGGTACTATGTGATTGGGCTGAGAGAGTGCAGCCAACAACCACGCAACGTCAAAGGCGACGGGTATATACCCAAAGTAATTGAAGATGCTGGTAAGTCACACCTCTTTCTCTTCAAAGGTGAGGGGGCTATTTCGTCCAGTGAAGCAAAGCGTGATATTCCTTGTTATTTAAAAAATAACTGATTTGTTATACCCAAAGTCATTGAAGGCGCGTGTAGCCAACACCCACGCAACGTCAAAGGCGAGGGGTATATAAAGCAAAAAACAGTGCCGGGTGCATCCGCACTTTTGGTTACACAAATGTAAGTGGGTTTTCTGATGTTAGATATGGTGAGTCGTTGGTATAAAAAACGTTTTTCAGATCCCAATGCAGTGAGCTTAATCGCGATGCTGATCATTGGTTTTTTTGCATTTTATTTGTTTGGTGGTTTGCTGGCACCCTTTTTGGTGGCCATTGTTCTTGCTTATTTGCTTGAATGGCCCGTTGCTAAAATGGTGTCTTTTGGGATCCCACGGGTTTTGTCGGTGCTCTTGGTGTTGACGCTCTTTGTGGGCTTGATGTTGCTCGCGTGTTTTGGTTTACTTCCTACCATGTGGACGCAAATTCTCAATTTGTTTTCTGATATTCCAAGCATGTTCAATGATTTTCAGCTTTTTGTATCAAGCTTGCCAGATAAACACCCTGATCTTATTCAGCCTCAGATGGTCAATAGCTTTATTGATACATTACAACGTCGCGTTTTAGGATTAGGCGAATTGGCCGTGAAAGGCTCTTGGTCTTCCATTGTCAGTTTGGCGGCCTTAGGGGTGTACCTTATTTTGGTTCCCTTGTTGGTGTTTTTTCTATTAAAAGATAAAACCGAAATTTTGGCGTTGTTTTCTGTCATGTTACCGAAAAACAGTAAACTCACGCACCAAGTTGGACATGAGATGAATGAACAGATTTCAAATTACATTCGAGGTAAAGTGATTGAAATCTTCATTGTGGGGCTTGCAACCTACATCGCTTTTGCTGTTTTAGGTTTGCGTTACGCCGTTTTGCTCAGTGTCGCAACGGGTTTGTCTGTGCTCATTCCTTATGTGGGGGCGGCGGCGGTCACGGTTCCGATTTTTTTAGTGGCTTTGTTTCAATTTGGAATTAGCCCTGAGTTAGGGTATTTGATGTTGACCTACAGCGTAATTCAAGCGCTTGATGGTAACGTTTTGGTGCCTGTCTTATTTTCTGAAGCGGTTAACTTGCATCCCATTTTTATCATTATCTCTGTGTTGTTTTTCGGGGGGCTGTGGGGTTTTTGGGGCGTATTTTTTGCCATTCCATTGGCGACCTTGGTGAAAGCGGTTTTAACTGCGCTTTCTCTAAAAGAGCGGAATACAGAACAAAATGACGTCAAATTAATTAAATAACGCTTTGTTTTAAATATGTTTGCTTCTTTTGCAAAATGAATTGAATAAATAATAACGGACAGGATATGACAGTAAGAACATTGGAATCACCTTTTAAGGTTGGGATCATCGGCGGTGGGGTCGCGGGCGCTACGGCGGCTTTAAAAATGGCAACCCTTGGCATTGAAACCTGTTTATTTGAGGCCAATAACAGCTTGCTTAATGGCCCTCCAATTTGTCATTTGCATGCAGGGGGGAATTTATACCCCACGCTTCCTTTAGAGCAGTGTTTTTCTTTGCTTGAGCAGTCTATTTATACCGCGAGAGCTTTTCCTTTTGCACTCAATGAACGTCCCACGCTCATTGCTGTACCTCAAGAAGACAAAAACTGTCCGACGCGAATTACAGAGCGCCTTTCTCTTTTGACCGCGCATTACCGCAGCTTGATTGAAAAAGATCCCTTAAACGAGGTTTTAGGGGATCCCGACATTTATTTTTCTGCTTATACCCAAGAAAAACTTCTGGAATTAAGTCTGTGCCCTACCCCAAAAAGCCCAAAAACACCGGATGAATGGATGATCCCTGTCGCCAAATCCATTTCATTAGAAAAATTTAAGTATCCCTTATTTTTGGTGCAAGAATATGGATTAAGCCTTTTTCGCTTAGGGGCGATGGCTTCGATAGCTCTGGATGAAACCCCCTATTCACGCATTTTGCTTAACCACCGTGTTACAGGATTAAAAGAAACCAAAGGGGGCTGGTGGATTGAAAGTGTGGACACAAAAGGCGCTTCGTTTGTGCAGCAAGTGGATTTTTTAATTAATGCGGCGGGGTATCTTTCCGGTGTATTGGATGATTTGGCCTCTCGTCCCCGTAAGCGCTGTCTTGAATACAAAGCCGCTTATCTTGCAAAATGGGACGCCCATGGGTTTTGGCCTGAAGTGATTGTTCACGGTGAGCGGGGAACTGCACAAGGGATGTCTCAATTTTCGCCTTATGAAAAAGGGCTTGTTCAACTTCATGGTATGACCAAAGACATTACCTTGTTTGAAGGGGGGCTTGTAAAAAATGAAGCGCAAAGTGCACAGCCGATATTGCCTCAATCTCTTGAAAGTAAAATAAATAAAAAATGGACTCCGTCTGATATCAGTGAAAGAACACAAAAAGCGATTCACCATTTTAGCCAGTGGTTGCCTGAATTTGACGGCGCCACCTTGGCAGGAAAACCCCTTTGTGGTGTACAGCAAATTCCGGGAGATGATCCTGATTTGCGCTCTGTTGAGGCCTCATTCGATGGGGAACGTTATGCGCGTATTGAGGTGGTGAAAGCGTCTTCTGCGCTTCAAGCTATTGAAAATATTTTAGATCATTCAAAAAATAAAGGATGGATAGACTTACCCGAAACCTGGCGTACCCCTGAAATGCCTTTGATTTTAGATCTTGAAAAAGCCGCAGTCATAAAAAAAGCAAAGCAAATGGCCAAAGAGCGTGACTACCCAGAAGCCCTCGCTTTGCCTTATCCTGCCAAAGAGGCGCTTTAAAAGGCGCCTCCATATCAAAAGTGCTTTGCGCCTCACCTGCATCTTCAATTGCATTGGGTATACCCGTCGCCTTTGAAGTTGCCTGGGTGTTGGCTGTACTCCCTCAACCCAATCACATCCTCCCTCTATGCTCAAGGTTTCACTCACTTGCCGCCTAGATGCAGCCT
>CAMRDW010000296.1 GCA_947041315.1 uncultured Enterovibrio sp. | reverse complement strand
TCATGGCTTGACCGCTTTCAGAGATGGTTTTTATTCGGGGTCTTTCTTTTATAAAAAAAGAGGGGTGAGGAGCTTTAACTTGAGGGAATCTTTTTCTGTCTGCTTGATTGAGCGAATGTAATATACCCGTCGCCTTTGAAACTATCTGGGTGTTGGCAGCTCTCGCTCAGGCCAATCACATTCAGGGCCTTCATTCATTTGCCGCAGGCGCGCATATTCAAGAGTCTTGGGTATAGCCATAATCAAGAATCGAATTTTTCCTTTTTTCATCGCTATATCTGTCGTTTTTTTGGTTACACGCATTTTTAATTACTTCGGGAATATAATTTCTATTTTATCTCTGTCTAGATGAAAATATAATAACACAGACATTTTATAAAATAAAAAAGACCGAACTTAAGTTCGACCTTAAAAAATATTTACTTTCATAAATTATCGATTAATTCTGAAAAACTCAAGATTCCTCAATATAAATTACCAACATTTATTTCTGTAAATCTCATAGTGATTGATAACCAAGGTTCCAAATATTTTCACACAAAGAATATCTGATGTTCCAATCTCATTTTCTAAATTTTTGAGCTGCGCGACATAACCGAGCATGCCTGCATGCCATATAGAAAGCCAAACCCCTACAGCATTACTTGGAATTGCTAATTTCTTCTGACCCGAAAGATCCCATTCGTATGATTTGCCATTGATTGAATAGCCATAATAATATCTTGTTGTAAATGCTGAATTATTTGCAGTTTGTAGGATCCAATCTTGATTATTATAAAAACCTGTACATTCTGCCTCTTTACAAGATGAAGGATATTCTTTTGTTACTAGGCGACTTAACATTGCTTTAGATGTTGTGACCGAATCTCCTGTGCTAGGACGACCACCATAATAAGTGATTTCAATGGTTCTTCCGTCATCCCTAACATACCAATAAGGATGACCTGTAATTTTCAATATGAATCCGTGCTCAATAAGGTGCTTAAGTTGACCTAATTTTGGATATGAAAACTCATTTGGAATGGAAGTGGGTGCTAAAAAATAGTTATAAATCATTAGTTGGGCTTGAGTAAGACTCACCATTCTGAAATATTCTCTGTTTTCCTTTGTGAGCGATTCAAGATAATATGCAGTTTTAAAGGTCTCCCCACCGAATTCGAGAGACATTTTCCCGCATAAACCAGGAGGTATACGATCTTTTATACACAAACTATAAGGTGCATTATACATTTCTCTTGTTGAAGAGGTTGCTTTTGAGGTATCAAGATAAGACACTGACTCAAAATCAGATTGAAATGAAAAAGAAAACGATGAATACAAAAGTGATAAAAACAGTAAATAATACAAAACGTTCATCCATTAATCCATTGATTACTTAATAAAATATAAACTATTCTCCCTTCTTAAATGTCTATATTTTGATTATCCCATATAAATAATTTATCTGGCAGGAACACTAAAATATAACATCTTTTCCTATTCCAAAAGCAATTGAAGATGCGTGGGTGTTGGCTAGGCTCGTTCTGCCCAATCACATAGCCTCTCTATGCTCAGGGGTTTCACTCGCTTGCCGCCTACACGCAGCTTCAAGTGTCTTGGGTATAAATATTATTTCTGAAAAAATCAAACTTGCCCATTCAATCTTTTTAATAATGTCTCAGCCTCTAATTGTTTTTTCATTAGATCGTTTTTCTCTGATTTCATCCCACTCGTCATACTCTTATCAAGAGCTTTCAGCTCTTCTTTCAAGTCATTTATTTCACGTGTCAATTCATTCTTACGACCCTCTATTTGAGGAACGGACCATTTTTCTTCCGTTATTTTTTTTCTTTCCATTAATAATCGGTCTCGCGTATTTCTTAATTCTGAAATTTCGGCGTTTGTTTGTCCTTTATTTGCACGTCGATCTTCTAATTGAGTTTTAAGTTCGCTTATCTCATTGTTACATTTGTTTATTTGGCCATCGATATTTACTTCTTTACTTGATTGACCAACCATTACTTTTTCTTGTGTCTTTAAAGTTGGGGAAGTCGTTATTCTTTTAGTTTGTACCGAGGTTTCTGCTCGCTTATCCGAATGCGCATTTTTATTCTCAAATGAAATTTTAGGTTTTGATTTTTTTACTTTTTCAGAAGTATTTGTTTCTTTTGGTGTTAAATGAGAGGTTGTTTCTTTATTTTTATCTGGAGCAGAGAGTGAATTAACATTACTTTCATTTAGTTCATCTCGGGTTGGCTGTTTAAATCCATTTACATTGACGTTGACCTTGACGTTTTCATCTGAACTTACATGATCTTGATAGGCACTCTTTAAACTAGAATTTTTATTTATTACACCAACTAAATTTTCTTTATTTTTTGAACCATCAATATATTTAAAAAGAGCACTAGAAATTTGACTGTTTTTTTCTGCATAAGCTAGCCTCTTTTCAGTTTTACTGTTTAATATTGAACTTTCATTCAAGTTATCTCGCGATATTTTAACGCCGATTATTTTTCCCGCCAATTCATAATTTTCGTTTTTCAGTGCCTTAGCTGTTGATTGTTTTTCAAGCTTTTTATCATTTCCTAGGTTAACAAAGGGTTTGCTCTTTCCTGAAGCGCTGCTAATAGTCATTTGCTCACCGTCTATTAAAATATAATGTATATAATTAAATCTTAATATAAACATCATTTTGCTTTCTGGGTGTCTATTTAATGCGTAAAACCTCAATAATCATTTTAAATACACTTGTTTCTTAATTAATTTAAAGTTGCACTTTTATTGTTTATATATCATCTGTAATGGAATCATCCATTACTTATCGACGTCCCAGCAAATATTTTACGAATATTGCTTGTTAAAATAACCGATATACCCAAAGGAATTGAAGGTGTGCGCCTGCAGCAAGCGAGTGAACCCCCTGAGCATAGATCTACTCTGTGAACGAGCTGAAGCTGAACGAGCGCAGGCAACATCCTCGAAGCTTCAAAGGCGACGGGTATACCTAAAATCCAAGCCTTGTTCTGCTTTTTTTTATAGCGCAACTTCTGATTAACGACTTAGTGGAATGGCTATTACAAGCGCCATTTTATTGATCTCTTGAGACCTATTTTTAAGGCTTTAAATTCCTATGAGAAAATATTTATTTGGCTTGCTATTAAATAAATTATTGCAGAAATACG
>CAMRDW010000295.1 GCA_947041315.1 uncultured Enterovibrio sp. | reverse complement strand
CAAGGTGGAAATATTACCACCTTAAATGGTGTCCGGGATCATTAGACCACTACAGCTAAATCAAATTGAAATATGGTTTTCTATTTCAGTGAGACGTTTTTTAAAACGAAATAGTTTTACGTCAAAAGAAAATCTAAAGGAAAAAATCCACACTTTTGTGACCTTTTTTAATCAGGATATGGCGAAACCATATAAATGGACTTATAAAGGTCGAGTTTTACAGGCTTAAAAAATGTTCGCGTATTTGAGCTTAGCTGCACTAGTTTAAGAAGCCCAGTAACGTTATGATTATCATCCATGCGGTGTACTCCTTGTTAGTTGTTGATCTGGCAAGATCAATCAAAAGGTTACACCGCATTCTTTTCTACAAATACACCAGAAACCACTATAGCTCGAATCAAACTGGGGATCTCTATTGGATCTGTTACCCGAAAACCCTTTTAAATGATGGGTACCAATAAATGTGACGAAGAGATATGTTTAACTTAGAAAGAACTCTTTTTGTTAAAAGATTGTGCGAATATCTCCTGCTAATTAATGAAATAAGAATAAAATGAATTTCATTTGATTAGTTTGGCTTGAGAGTAACTGGAATAATAAAGTTATTGGTATATAAAATAATCGAGTTGAATTGTTTGTATCCTAAATGGCTTTCATTCTTGAAGAGAAATCAAGAGAATATTGTTTAATAAAACGCCTCTGTTGTTGCATAAATATTAATCAAGTCATTAAAGTAAAAAAAACGCTTCGAGTTTTACAATAAATAACTTAGAATAAAATTAAAAGTCACTTAAAATCAACAAGTAAACGAAATCCTGAGCAAGGACAAAGCACATCCTCTTTTATTAAATGGAGAAAATCAAATTCATTGTTGTTTTTCTAGACACTTTTAGGGTTGGTATGCTTTTTGTATTAATACATTTTCTTTTTTTGATTCATATATGCATTTTTTGTTGAGGAACGGCTTTGTTTAAAATATATAAACATTGGGCGAACAGTTTACCGTTGCGTATTAAGCTCATTTTGCCTACTTGGCTATTGATGACATTTGGTCTTATTTGTGGTGGCGTCGCAATTATTCACGTTGTAGTGAATGAATTAGAGCGGAGCCTTTTATCCCGAGCAGATGTCCTCGCAAACAGTGCAGCAAGCAACATTACTCCTGCCTTAGCTTACGAAAACAAAAAAAACATACAAGAGCAACTTTCAGATTTTACACATGATCTTGATGTCGTTGCTGTTATATTGACAAAAACGAACGGACAACAAATCATGCAATTAAAAGGTTTGCCTGACAGCTGCCATTTTAAATTTAATGATATTCATTGTAACGCCACTTCACTGACAAAAATAAAAAAGACGATAGAGCTTGGAGACGAAGTGATAGGTGATATTACTCTTTATATTTCATTGGAGAGCGTTAGGAATGAATTTCGTCGATTACTGGGTATTTTACTGATAGAAAGCCTCTTTTTTTCATTCCTTACATGGTTTTTCGCATTCCGTATTTATCATTTTGTGACTGAGCCACTCAAGTCTTTATATCTATCTATGTCTCATATTGTTCAGCAGTCTACCTCGCCAGAACCCCTTCCTATAAAGCACAATGATGAATTTGGGCAATTAACACAATGCTTTAATGATATGATAATACGTCTGGCAGATCGTGAAGATAAATTGAATGCGACGATGGAACAGCTTGAACAAAAAAGCCGTTATATTTATCAGGTTCTGGATAGCATGGATCAAGGGTTAATTGTTATTGCTCCTGATGATGAGGTGACTTATTACAATCCGACAGCGAAAAAACTCTTGTCTTCGTTAGGGTGTGATCCTACTAATTTGCAGCAAATGATACAAATGCTTGAACCTTCCACTTTGATGGATAAATTGTCTGAAGCCATTGATGCGCATATTCCACTAAATGGTATTGAGATTGGCCATAAGCAATCTGGTCGAATGTTTCGCGCTCGAACTGTACCCATGCTAACAGAACGCCACTCTTTAGTGCAATTTGAAGATATTACCTTGCATTACATTTCTGAACACAGACGTATGCTTGCAGAGCTGATTTTTGATCAGAATCAAAATGCGTTATTTGTATTATCTCGTAAATTTGAAATTCAAGCGCAAAATGCGGTCAGTATCAGCACCTTTGGAACACTGCGTTCCTGGCACGATATTTCATTTATGAATGCTTTAGTGATACGTTTTAGTGATATGAAATCATTAATTCTAAACGGAAATTTTCAGTGGTACACCTCTGTACTTTCTATAGAGGGAATCCCGATGCCTTGTCGTATAACGGCTCAAAAAGTAGCTAGCAGAAAAGTAAAAACAGAAGCCATCATTGTTTCGATAAATGATCAAACCGTGGCATTAGAATTAGAGCGTTTAAATCACATTGCATACCATGATCCTTTAACTGGGTTGGCGAATCGTACTCATGCTTTTGATCGCTTGGTGCGAGATCATGACATTGGCTGTAATATGCATGTGCTTTTTGTCGATTTAGATTGTTTTAAAAGTATCAATGATAAATATGGTCATCATGTTGGTGATGAATTATTGAAAGTCGTTGCCCGTCGTTTATCTTCAAATGTCTCAAGCAATGATTTTGTTGCGCGTTTATCGGGCGATGAATTTTTATTGGCTTTGAAAAATTCTCAAGATCCAGAGGTCATTGTTCAACGTCTTTTGGCAAAATTAAATGAAACAATTCATATTAATGGTTTGGTACCTAAAATCAGTGCGAGTATTGGAGTTTGCCCTTGGCCAGCTTATGACACGACGAGCCTAAGTGTTGTGATTAAAAATGCAGACAGAGCCATGTATGAAGCCAAAGCTAGTGGTAAGAATGCCTATGCAATTAAAGAGTTACCAGCTTTAGAATGGGTTCTATGATGCTTAATTTAAGCGCAAAATTTAGCATAAGGGGCTTATTCAGCTTCAACGAGATCAAGGTTCCGCCTTATGTGTCAATCGGATAATGAACAGTTATTATTTAAGATAAAGTAGATTTTAGGGCAGTATTGAGGCGCATTATGACAAAAATCGGAACCCATCAAACAGGGGTAACAAATTGACAATGAAAGTCTGAGGGATCAGACTGCGTTTTTTTGATTTATTATTCACTGATGTTACGCAAGAGCCTGAAATCGTTTTAGTTCCTCATATGCACTCC
>CAMRDW010000294.1 GCA_947041315.1 uncultured Enterovibrio sp. | reverse complement strand
TAAGCATAGATAGACTATGTGATGGGCTTGAGCGGGCGAAGCCAACACCCACGCACCGTCAAAGGCGACGGCTCTAATTGAGAAGGATGTGGCGGTGATTTTAACAAGCAAAAATTAACGGGAAGGACATAAATTGCAGGGCACTGAAGGCCTTCGAGAGGCAAAGATTTGTGTGACATTGAAGAACAATGGGGACTCAAAAGGAGCTTATTGGAAAAATAAACCCCGATATTTAAGTGAAAAAAGACGCTATTTTTGCGCCCCATGAAAAAGAGAAAAGAAATTCTCCGATGTGATCTTGGCCACCTCTTCTCCTGAAACCCCTTTTAATAAACCAACATAGTCAGCCACTTCTCGCACATAGGCGGGTTGATTTTCTTTTCCTCTGTAAGGCATGGGCGCCAAATACGGAGAGTCTGTTTCAACCAATAATTTATCAAAAGGCAATCGACGCACCACCTCTTTTAATTCAGTGGCTTTTTTAAAGGTGACGATCCCTGAAATCGAAATATAAAACCCCATTTCAATGCCCGCTTGTGCCATCTCCCAATTTTCAGTGAAACAATGAAAAACCCCTCCGACTTTCTCAGCATTTTCTTCACGTAAAATCTGAAGGGTGTCTTCTCTTGCCATCCGTGTATGCACAATAAGCGGTTTATTTAATTCAATGGCAAGACGAATATGCTGGCGAAAAGAGGTTTTTTGCGCTTCCATCGTGTCCGTTTGGTAATAATAATCCAACCCGGTTTCACCAATGGCGACCACGCGTTTCTCCATCGCCGCCGCTTTTAATGCTTCAAAATCAAATCCATTTCCAATGTCCAGTGGATGCACTCCACAAGAGGCAAACACATTCGAAAAAGGGCGGATCAAGTCCATCATGGCGGGGAAATCGGCCAAGGTCACGCCGACGGACAAAAGATAGTCAACCCCACGTTCCTTGGCTTTTTGTATGACTTCAGCGACATCTTTATGCCCATTTTCATAGTTCAATTTATCAAGGTGGCAATGCGAATCAACCAGCACGTCACTTACTCCTGCTTACTCATTAAAAAATCAGATGATACACCCCTCGCCATTAAAACGGCGACGTGTTGCCTGCTCTGTCAAAGTTCATATCACATATTTTGGGTACTGGCACTTTGCATCAAAAGCCTTTTATCGGCGTGGGCCTTGGGCTTTTTTCGTCAATAGTCGTTTTAATTTTCTTTTTTCAGCGCCGCGTACGCTGCGTTTATCATGGTTTGAGTGGGTTTCTTTTAGGCTCGGCTCATACCCTTCTAACCACTGTGAAGGCAAACGCATGTCAATGAAGGTTTCAATCGCCTTTAAAATCCCTTCTTCATCACGGCTCACCAATGAAATCGCCGTGCCGGGTTTACCCGCTCGCCCCGCTCTTCCTATGCGATGAACGTAATCTTCAGGCAGGTAAGGTAATTCATAATTGAACACAGTGTCTAAAGAAGGGATATCTAAACCCCGCGCCGCAACGTCCGTGGCCACTAATACCCGTATTTTCCCCTCTTTAAAACCGTCAAGCGCGCGTTGTCGTGCCCCTTGTGTTTTGTCTCCATGGATCGCTTGCGCCTCTAAACCGTCTCGTTTGAGTTCATCGGCAAGCCATTGGGTTGTTTGACGCGTCTTCGTAAAAACCAACACCTGTTGTAAATTTTGATGGCCGATTAAATAAGAAAGCAGCTCTGACTTTCGTTTTTTATCCACTTCATACACCCTCTGAGTGAGGGTGTTGGCCGTGCTGTTGGTGCTGGAAACCGTGATGTGAGCAGGATCATTCAAGAGGGTATGGGCGAGATCGCAGACATGTTTTGGAAAGGTGGCGGAAAAAAAGAGCGTTTGTCTCGCGCTTGGCATTTTTCTCATCAGACGCTGAATATCACCAAGAAAGCCCATGTCCAACATTCTATCCGCTTCATCCAGCACCCAGTATTTAATGTTATTTAGTTTTAAAGTGCCAAGGTAGAGGTGATCCAGTAAACGTCCGGGTGTGCCCACCACCATGTCACCCCCTTTTCCCAGGGCTTTTTTTTGTGGCCCGATGTTCGAACCACCGTATAAGGCCACAGACTTTAAGCCCGTATTGAGACTGTATTCTGTTATTTTTTCAAATACTTGTTGGGCGAGCTCCCGTGTCGGTGTGACAATCAACACCCGAGGGTGCCCCCTTTCGCCCTCTTCAAGTAATTGGTGTATCAAGGGCAATGCGAATGCAGCGGTTTTGCCTGTCCCCGTTTGGGCCGCCCCCATCAAATCGCTTCCCTGTAAAATGAGCGGGATCGTTTGTTGTTGAATTTCTGTGGGCTGACAGTAACCCAAGGCCTCTAGGGTGCTTTGCAGAATCGGATGAAGTTGCGTAAAAACAGGGTTAGACATCGTTACTCTAAAAAATCAAAATAATAAAGCCGGAGTGTATCAAATTTATCAGGATCTTGCTTCCTGTCGCGTTTTTCCCAAAAGAATGGAAAAGGCGTGCCTGCGCCAAACGCGTGAAACCCCTGAGCATAAATGACCCCTGATCATAAATGGCCCCTGAGCATCGATGACCTCAGAGCATAAATAGCCTCTGTGATTGAGCGCAACGCGCGTCGCCAACATCCACGCAGCGTCAAAGGCCAAGAGTTAAAAGAGGCGCCTCAAAAAAGCAACCAAGAAAAAAGCCAGGCATTTAGGTTTCATATTGAAAAGACGCCAACCAATGGCTTATCAAGAGCTCAGAGTTAAAACCTGGGTTTTGGATCAATTGCGCATTGAGCTTTGTAAGAGAGAACAATTGATTTCGGACCAAGGTCTTAGGAAGAATTTTCGCCAAATTTGACAAGGTACTTAAAGCATCACAATAGACCAAACAGGCTTGGGTTCCTTCTTGTAACTTCATGATGTCTATCAGAAAATAACTTAGCCACTGGAGTCCTTCTTTTTCCGCATTAACACATTGTTGGGTTAAGCCAAACAGATCCCGTTTTGTTTTAAGATAAAGCGAAAAAGCCTTTAAAAGCGCATCAAATTGTACGACCGTGTTATTTTCAACAAAGGCTTTTGCAGCCAAAGGCGCACCGCGATGAAGGCGAATAATTTGAAGCGGGACAGATTGCATTAATTGGGCTTCCACCCATTCTTTCACCACCCTTTCATCTGGCAAGGAGGGTTTCCATTTATTGCAGCGACTGAGAACGGTCGCAAGCAT
>CAMRDW010000293.1 GCA_947041315.1 uncultured Enterovibrio sp. | reverse complement strand
ATCAAACACAAAGTGCGTTAAGCAAAGAAGATGTCACATTGGGCGCAATACGCAAAAGAAGAGAAACAGAAACGGAGGTCAAAAATCCGTCATCTTCCTCAGCACCTTCAGCGTCTTCAGCGTCTTCAGCGTCCTCCCCCTTACATCCTCTTCGTCACGCAAAACACAAACAAAAAGAACGCCAAGAAAAAGCACAAAGAGAAGGGAAAGAATATTTTACACCTGAAGAAGAAGAAAAGCTGCTCCTCTTAACCCTTCTCCAATTATATGAATCATCTAAAGAGGCATTGCCGAATGCAGATGAATCCAATCCCGACGATGAAACCAAAAGCAGAAATAAACGCTTTGTTGTTTTTCCTTCATTGTCCAAAAGATTCACCAAAGACCCTCCCCCCAAAACAGTGGAGGATTTGAAAAACTACCTCTCAACCCTCTCTTCCAAAGAACACCGTGGAGAAGAAAGAGACGAAGTTTTAATGCGTACGGCAGAACTTCTCTCGATTAAATTCTTGTCAGAAGGAATGACCATGGAAGAATTGGAGGAGATATTTATAGCACAACATATCAATGTAACAGCAGAAATAGAAGCGGCGAATGAACGGATGCAAAAAAGACAGGTCATTTCCTTGCGTGAAAGAACAAGAGCAACATCTGAACACGAAGATTGCCGTGATGTTCCTCTGCATGATATCCGCAGCATTACCGATCACATTGGCTGTTTATTAGAGTCAGGCATTTTAAAAGACGATCTGAAAATGGCAGAAAACAAGTACAGCGCCTTGAGCATCGATATCGCAATGCTATTAAAAGGCTTTAATCAAAAAGACAGTGAAAATATTAAAAATATGGCGCATTCGATTTCTGCTGTATCCGTGCTCAATAACTTCAATCCCCCAGGCGCCAAACAAAATCAAAAAGAAACAACAAACCATCAGCATCCCTTACATACTCAAGAATTATTGCGGTATATCTTAGACTTGCCTGTACATGAAGACTCGCATCATGACTTAGGTGATTTATGTGGTTTACCCGAGCTTCTTAATCCCATTGAACAAGGTGCAAATATCTTAGAGACGCTCTTAGATGATATTAATCACTTAATCCAAGACAAAGAAATGACCGAGGTGATGACGCGCAAGTTTCAAGAAGAATACTTAGAAAGTGCCAGAGAGAACTTGTCTCCTTCCTGGACAAACAGTTTTCAGGCGGGATTTTCCGCAATATGGGAGGGCGGCCCAACCCAAGTGGCTCTTTTATTAAAAGCGGCTGAAGATATAAACTCAGGGAAAAGAGCCATCAGTTGGTCTCCAGAAACAATCCATGCATTAACAATGGCCTCTCATACTTGGGCTATCGCTACACGGGTTTTGATACCAGAAATGGTGGCCGTCGACTCTCTTATTTCATTAGGAAAAAGCATCATGGAGTCTCGAGCCGAATTTTGTGATTACGTGAGGAGTGCGGCAGTGATTGGGCTCAGTGTCGGCCCCAAAGCTTTAGCTGAAAATCCTAACACCTCTTTGGGTCGAATACATTCCATCGACCAAATCCGAGAAAATACGAAAGCGTTTCATAAACAAAGATCCCGCGAAAGACCTTTGGATCCCGCAGCACCTGTAGAGCCAGTCATTTCGACAGACACCTTGTTCTCTTCTTTAGAGACAATCAATGATAAAATCAAAGCGCTGGAAGAAGCAAGCCGAGAAGAGCCGAAACCCGATACCGATTCCGCCCACACGAAAGTCAAATTTACACAAACGGATGGTTTATACGTTGAAAAAATAATCAATGGCAGGCTCCAAAAAGTAAAATTAATAAAAGAACACGCCTCTAATACCTATACCCTGTCTTCTGATGATCCCCTTCTACCGAAAAACCATCATCCATATTATATCAATGAACAAGGTCACTTAGAGTCTGCGTCTCTTCGCGGCGGCGCCCCCAAAAGACCGCGAGAAGAGGCAAATCAAAACCCAGCCGGGCAAGGTACAAGTGAACATACAGGGGGGATCCCCCCTGATACAGAAGAAGCCCAGCCATCGTCGAGTAAAAAAAGCAAAGCAAATCGTCCCTCCGTAAAAGACAAGACGTCATCTGGCGCAAAAGAAAGAGAAAGTTCAACCATGGATAAATATCAACTCAATAAAATAAAAGAACTAGAAAATGAAATAAAAACGCCGAATTTACCTCCAGAAAGAAAATTATATTTGATAAAAAGGAGGAATGCTTGGCTTGAGTGCCACCGTTTTAAACTTGAATTAGAACATCGATACATGAATATAGGAATCCTTTTGAAGGAAGTTCCAATTAAAGAGGAGGTCATTAAAAGAGAAGAAATTGAAATAAAAAAATTCTTACCGAAAATTAACGCAGCAAGAAGAGCAGATCGCGAAATAAAGCAAAAACTCTCAGACTCTCATTATATTCCAAATGAGGACGAAATATCTGAGACGATATTTAAACCCGTGAACAGAAAAGCCGTCGTCGCCAGAGGACTCATTAAAACAGAAAATGCATTCCTTGTTTCGCATGAGGCAAAAGTCAAAAGCGATGCTTTATTCTTAAAGACTGAAGGGCGTGATATTACACTTACAGAAATAGAGGAATTCATCGCCGATGCACAAAAACAAGACGTAGAGTCAATAGATGACATTGAAGATATAGAAGAAGAAAGACTTTTTGAAAGCGATGAAACAGCATCGCGTCAAGAGCCTCTCGTGTCACTCAGTGAAACGAATATTGAATTATCAGAAGAAACCCAATTAAGAATGAAATTTAATAAAGAAACAGAGAGCCTTGACAGTAATGAATTGAAATATTTAGAGTCAAGATCATATTCTGCATCATTGACTCGATTAAATTTACAAAAAGAATTGAACATTGAATATCATAAAATGAAAGAAATGAAAAAAGCCCTATCAGAAGAGACGAACAAAGAGATTAAAAAAACCAATGCAAACAAATATAAGGAGAAAAAAAGTTCTTTTATACGTCAATTAACAACACTAAAACATAAAATGAATCTAGAAATTAATGCGGAAAATGCAGCAAAAAGAAAAACAGTAACCGATGAAGTAAAAAAAATGGATACCAAAACACTTCGAGATTACTTAAGTCAGGAAATAAGAAAACAAACTTCATTGCAGAAGAAATGTGAAGAGCAGAATAAAAAAATAAACGAAATAAACAAAGAACACACGGATGATTTTGA
>CAMRDW010000292.1 GCA_947041315.1 uncultured Enterovibrio sp. | reverse complement strand
ACAATCAAATTAGAACGTTGAACTCGTTGTCAATACCTTCCCGGTGAACAGTTACGAAAAAACGGGAGTCACATATATGAGCCATTACTTCTTTTTGAGCTGCCAGTTTTGTGCTTCTCTTTTGTCTACATATTTTTTCAATGAATTTAAAGAGCCTTTTATGAGGCTTCCATT
This sequence comes from uncultured Enterovibrio sp., assembly GCA_947041315.1. GTDB lineage: Bacteria > Pseudomonadota > Gammaproteobacteria > Enterobacterales > Vibrionaceae > Enterovibrio. The sequence continues at coordinate 3,041 of CAMRDW010000292.1, read as the reverse complement.
GATGATCATGTACCATTCATTTTCTTTTTCTTCTGAATCGTTCATTATTTGTGTGTCTTTGTATTCTTCTATTTTCCTTTCTTTTACATCCTTAAAGGTTTGTTTTTCAAACTCATCTGGCTCTTGAAGAATATGAGTATCACACCACCAATCAATGGATTGCTTGACGCCTAGTAAAGATCCAATAATGCGTTTTCCATTGACCCGAGCAGCGTATTGTTTTTTTTGCTCATCACAGAGCTCAACATTGTAGCCTCGATGGTAGAAACGTTTTTTCACGTGGATTACCTCAGGATGTTATAAATATCACGTATTATAAATATGTGGATTTCAATAAACGAGAAAGCCATAAAAAAGTTAGACTATATTTTTGTGACAGTAAAGACGTAACGTAATGAAACAGGAGGAATATTTGTGACACGCTACGCTTTACAAAATACTGTTAAAGTGAGTAAATGGTGGACATTTAATAAAGTTATAGTGCGTTAAATGAAGAAGATACCTTTTTTACTAACTCAAGATGAAATATCTGCCACTCTTCTCCTTTTTAATGACAACAAGGTGGATTTAACAACCTGGAAAAAATTAACCAATGACCAATATAGTCACAACTCATTACTCAGTTTTCAAAATGATTGGAAGGTCTTTGTCGAATACTGTAACAATGACAACATTCTTTCTCTACCTTCAAAAGTTTCAATTGTCCGTCAATTTATTGAAATTCAATCAAAAAAACGTAAGATTTCAACAATAAAGCGTTACATTGCGACCCTTTCTCTTGTCCACAGAATTCATGCCTTACAAGATCCAACTCGCCACAGAGAAGTACGCTTTGCTTTAAATCGCCTTTATGTACAAAAAGCAGGAGACGCCATTCAAGCAACCCCTTTTCATCTTTCCCATTTAAATATCTTGCATAAAAAGCTCATAAACAGCTCTAAATTAAAAGATATTCGTGATTTACTCATCTGCACGTTGACCTTAGAAGGCATGTTGAAACGTTGTGATCTGGTGAAACTAACCTATCAATCCATTGAAAAAATAAATGAAGGGTATATTTTACATTTAGAATATGAGCTTGTTACCTTAAGCATTCAAGCCTGCACCGTGCTGAAACGTTGGATCGATGAAACAAAAATAACGGATGGCCCGCTTTTACGTCGGATAAATAAGCACCAGCAGCTAGGAACAGAGCCAATGGATCATTCTTCGGTATACCGTGTATTTCGTCACGCGGCTGAAATCTTAAATCTAGAAAACAACCTCACGTTTTCTGGTCAATCACCCAGGGTAGGGGCAAGCCAAGATCTCTCTAATGCAGGTAAATCCATCAAAGAAATACAACATCAAGGACGATGGAAAAGCCCAGCGATGCCTGCTCAATATGTTGGTAATCAGCAGGCAAGCCTTGAGGCTTTTAATAAATTAAAACGCAAAGTGGAAAAAGACTAAAGCTTCATTAAGAAATAAAAACACACAAAAAGAGCTCTCCGTGAGGTGTTTGCGCTATTTTCCTTTAATACATGCTTCAAGATAGTCACAGAAACGATGCCCATGATGCTCTAAAAGTTTGGGGAACATCGAAATCGGAGTCATACCAGGGAAGGTATTAATTTCATTTAACAAAACATCTCCTTTTTCAGTAATGAAAAAATCTATTCTTGATAAATCCTTTAATTTCAATTGTATAAATGCAGTTTTTGCATATTCATACAATTTATTTCTTTGTTCATCTGTTAAGTTCTTTGCTTCAACCGTCGTGGCACTCAAGCTTTCTTGACTGTATTTTTCATCATATGAATAAAAAGTATCAACAGGACAACTTACTTCACCAGGAGCCGTAATAATAAGCTCCCCTTTAAAAGAATAAGCAGCGATTTCAAGCTCTCGCGGACGGAGCGCTTTTTCAATCAAAACTTGGTTTGAAAACATGAAAGCATTTTCCAAAGCAACATTGATGTCTTCTTTTTTTGTTACGTGGTAACAACCAACAGAAGATCCCTGAGAAGCCGCTTTTACAAATATCGCCCCCCAAAGATCAAAAGCATCACTCGCTTTTCGTTTATTGTCATCATCACATTCACCAAGGAAAACATAAGGCGTATTTGGGATCCCAATGGCGTCAAACCATAGTTTTGAGGTGATTTTATTAAAACAAATCATACTGGCCGAAGGGGAGCAGCCAAGATAAGGTAAACCAGCTAAATCAAGAAGAGACTGAATATCTCCCGTTTCCCCAGGAAAACCATGGATACAAGGGATGACATAATCAATGCGTTTAGAAAGTAAAGGCATACGAAGAGTGCCATCTAAATCTAATTGACAGCTTCGCCCCTCTTTTTCTATCCAAACACCCTCTTTATTAATTTCTACACGGATAACTGAAACCAAAGGGATTTTGCTGAGCTCGGCTTCTAAAAAATCAGCTGAAAGTAAAGACACATCGTGTTCACCGCCACCGCCGCCACACAACAACAAGACTTGAGTTGGGTTCATTCCCGCTCCTACTCTATTCATCAAAAAGACAATGTTCGCAAACACTGGCGAACAGAAAAACAATCTACAGTAGACATCCTCTTGCATGAAGAGAAAAGAAATTATCTCTCATTTTTTTATTATGACCCCAATAAATTAATAAAAATTGCAGTGTTCCACTATTTTCGGACAATAAGTTAGTTTGCTTTTCGTAAGCATTCAACAGTAAGGCATTGATAATTTAAGAAAAATTTCAAATTACATGATATTTTTTAGCTTAAACCCTTTTAACAATTTGTAATGCTCACTTTATGAAAAAATAGATACTGCCTCATATACGTGATTTACGTTTTTTCCTGGATCATCCACGGCAAGCGCATTTTCACCCATTGAATTTAATCGGCAGGTTCTAAAGTCGAGCTATAGTGGTTTCTGGTGTATTTGTAGAAAAGAATGCGGTGTAACCTGTTGATTGATCTTGCCAGATCAACAACCAACAAGGAGTACACCGCATGGATGATAATGATAACGTTACTGGGCTTCTTAAACTAGAAAACCCGCTCAAT
>CAMRDW010000291.1 GCA_947041315.1 uncultured Enterovibrio sp. | reverse complement strand
AAGATGCCCTTATCAAAATGAGTCAGAATTTGATTTATGCCTACAGATCAAATGATTTAGCTCAGATTTTACATAGAAAATATTCAAACATGCCTTTTTCTCGGATGAAAGAGAATCTGTATATATTATCTGATATTTTGTTTGCTCATCTTCATTTCCAATTCAATTCTCTGGATAATTTAAAGCTGAGTGACCAGCACTATGATTTGTATTTAGATTGATTGAGCAGCGCAGACTCGATGAGCTTGGGCGCGCTCTTTTTCGTCAGGTTTAAAAGAAGGTGTTTTGTGAAATAAGTCAGGCATTATATCCGTCGCCTTTGAAGCTGCGTGGGTTTTGGCTCTTGCTCAGGGTCTTCACTCGTTTGCCGCAGGCGCGCATCTTTAAGTATCTTGGGTATATACCTGTTTAAGTGAGTCATTGAGTCGGTATATGCCTTTCGCTTAAGCCGCTTCGGTTTTGGCTGCGTTCTTAAAGCCCAATCACATAGAGCGCCTATGCTCAGGGGCTTTTTTTCTTGCCGTTTACTTGCATCTTTAAAGGTGGCGCCTATGGGTAAATCTACGTTGGCTTGAGAGGGGGCTTGCTCTTCCATTCGTTTGTAAATGAATCATAATTATTTTTTGCTTTTTCTATAACCAAACTGGCCTTTTCTTGCGTTAACGCCTTCCCGTTATTTTTTCCTATCTCAATGGATAGCATGCCTAAAATGTAGGTTTGAACGCCTGCAGTGGTTGCACCTAAAGCAGATAGAGCGGCGATGGCCCAAATACTTCCTGCCCCCCATGAGAGCAATTTCGCCCCTTCAACAAATAAATTACGGCCAACAATATTTAAACTTCCTGATATGCCTAATGACGTAATAACAGTCTGTATATCAATGGCTTGCCCGAGCTTGCTTGCAATGTGGGCTATCATTAGCCCGTTTTCCGCAATGATGGCAGCGGATGCCGCAGGAACAGGGATCGCCCCAGTCCCCGTGGCTGCGAGCGTATAATATGCAACGACTTCTTTTGCGTTGTTAATTTGATCTTGTGTGGATGCCATGTGCTTTTCCTCTTGAATGATTTAAATTTTGCAAGCCATGACGCTCTGCATATTAGCGTATGTATCGCTGTCGCCTTTGAAATTGAGTGGGTGTTGCCTGCTCTCGCTTAAGATCAATCACAGAGTCAATCTATGCTCAGGGCCTTCACTCATTTGACGCAGGCACGCATCTTCAAGTGTCTTGGGTATAGAGTGTGCGAGCACATTTAATTCCGACCCGTAAAATTGCACACAGTTCCAGTGTGGAGCTTGAATAATTGGGTTTATACCCGTCGCCTTGAAACGGCTTAGGTTTTTGGCTGCGCTCTCAAAGCTCAATCAGATAGAAGATTGATGCTAAGAGGCTTTTCGTTCTGGTTCGCTTGGCGGCAAGGTCAAATATCTTGGGTAGGTAAAAGCCAAAGTTTGAGGGCTCTTTGGCAAGAAACGTTTGAAATTTTAAAAAAGTCGAAATTAAATTCCATCATGAAGTAAAGAAGTTTTTCTTTGAATTAAATGCATTTTTATTGGTTTTACTGATTTTTTGCATGAATCCAAAAGTGGGGTTTGAAGTCCCTTTTTCTTCTAATTCTCGGATCATGCACATCCACAATTTAGCGGTCATTTGTGCGTCAGCCAAAGCGCGGTGAAACACCCCGTCGTGTTCTATGTGCTTATGTCGAATGAGATCACCGAGTTTATGGCTTGGCGCGTCTTGAATTAAGCGTCTGGCGATGAGCATGGAGCAGGCAAATTGCCCAGAATAAACCAGACCTAAACGCGCAAGCTCTGCATCTAAAAAGCGTTTGTCAAAAGAGGCGTTATGCGCCACCAAATGACTTCCTTTAATAAAGGTGGCAAATTCTGTCATGACTTCGCTGCATTTTGGCGCTGTTTTTAGCATTTGATTGCTTATTCCTGTGTAATGCGCGATAAAAGAACTTATTTTAAATCCAGGATCCATAAGCTCTTGAAATGTTTCAACGACTTTACCATTTTTTAATTTCACCGCCCCGATTTCAATGGCTCGGTCTCCCATGTTGGGAGACAGGCCCGTGGTTTCAAAGTCGAGTACGATAACGGACTGAGCAGAAAGAGAAGTAGAAGGCATGGGTATTTTTGAATTTAAGAAATGAAGGGAAAGAAGTATAGCGGTCATGGTTTTTTTAAAACAGTGCGATTTTAAATAAAATTTTTCTTGACCCGTCTAGTGCTTTGACGTTTTATTTCAAAATACGAATATACACCTTGCCTTTGATGTTGCTTGGGGTTGGCGGCGCTCGCTGCGCCCAATCACATCCTCCATCTTAAAAAAAGAAAAGGATATAAAATGAAATTTTCCGCTTTTAAACAAAACCAAATAATCGAAATTAAAGAGATGTTTACTCAATCATTTTCAAACTCCGAAGGGGAGAAAGAAGGTGAAATCATCGGACAATTGGCCTATGAGCTAATGACAATAACCGATCCCGCAGGGCTGCATGTGTTTGTGGCGATGCAAAATGACAAGGTGGTAGGAAGCATTATTTTTACGCCGCTTATCCTAGAAAACACCAAAAACGTTTTTTTGCTCTCGCCTGTAGCTGTGCACAGCGAGCATCAAAATAAAGGCGTGGGGCAAAAACTCATTGAATTTGGGTTAAATGCATTAAAACAAGGCGGGGGAGAATATGTCTTTACCTACGGCGACCCCAAATATTATGGGAAAGTGGGGTTTGCATTTATGAATGAAGTTAAAGTGAAAGCGCCTTTCACTTTAAGTTATCCAGAAGGCTGGTTGGCGCGCTCTTTGGTAAGCGATGACCTGGAGATTTTCAGTGCGCATTCTTCTTGTGTACAGGCATTAAATAACGCCGAATATTGGTGAGTTTTATTGTCTATCCCCAAGACACTTGAAGTTGCCCCCCTGCCACAAACGAGTGAACACCCTGAGCATAGATTGACCATCTGATTAGGCTGAGCGAGAGCTGCCAACACCCACGCAGTTTTAAAGGCGACGGGTATATACCCAAGCTATTTGACATTGCAGGTTGAAGGCAAGAATAAAAAGCCCCTCAGCATCGATGTTCGATGTGATTGGGCTTTGAGACCGTACCTAAAACCTAAGACACTTCAAAGGCGACGGGCATAGACCGATTTTAAAATCCCTTGAATATGGCGTTCTTCTTGGTCTTTTTATCGTGATGATTTTAGA
>CAMRDW010000290.1 GCA_947041315.1 uncultured Enterovibrio sp. | reverse complement strand
AGACAGTTAATCAGATCAAAAAAAAGAATTTGAGCTAAGTTGTCGTAAGGTTACCTTAAATCAATGTCCGAAAGTTTGGGACCATTTCTCTTACGAAATAATTGGTCACTATAAAATATGCTTGTCGTCTCAACTTTGGTCAATCCATTGTTTCATGCTCCTTTATTCTAAATAGGTTGGTGGCCTTTCTCTTCTTTGTTTTTTTAAAGTTTGCCGATATGAAATTTATCTTGTTTTTAAACGAGACCCATCGAACGGGGTAACAATTAATCAAATTCCTAGCCAACTCGAACAAAAAACTAAATTATTGATTTTAAGGATAAAACAAAAGGTCTCAAGAGTTTTGGAATCAAGTTGATATGTTACCTTAGCAGCTTATAATTTGATTGATCCTCATTAAGCTTATGTTTTCTTTGTTTTAATTTTCGGCAATATGTTTTTATATTAGGTGAGGATCGTAAGGATATACATGAATAAAAAAGTGTTAGTTCTATTCGCCCATCCGACACAACGGCACTCTGAAGTGAATATTCCTCTTTTTAAAGTGGCAAGCTCTGTTGATGGAGTCACTGTGGTTGATTTGTATGCGGAGTACCCAACCTATCAAATAGACATTGATAAAGAACAAGAACGCCTAAAGCTGCATGATGTCGTTATTTTTCAATATCCTCTTTATTGGTATTCCACTCCAGCTATTTTGAAAGAATGGCAAGATCAAGTTTTAGAGTATGGTTTTGCGTATGGTTTAGATGATTTAGCATTAAAGGGGAAATATTTTATGTGTGCGATAAGCGCAGGTGGAGAGGCTGATGCTTATAAAAAAGACGGCAACAACAAATTTAACATAAGAGAGATACTCTCCCCTTTAGAAGAGATGGCTAGTCTTACCGGGATGCTTTATCTTGCTCCTTTTTGTCTTTTTGATACAGATTTTGTTGTGAAAGAGAGGCAAGTTGGCAAGCATGTAAGAAGTTATTACAATTTACTGATGGCGTTAGTCTCTGGAAAAATAGATATAGATTTGGCCTTAAAATCGAGAAAATTGACCTCGTCAAACCTTGATAGCGTGCTTAAATAAGGAACTCCATGACTGGTATTTTTCTTCAAGCTTTTGTTTATCTTTTTGCGGCAGTTATAGCGGTACCTATTGCAAAACGCTTTGGTCTCGGCTCTGTATTGGGTTATTTAATAGCAGGACTTGTTATCGGTCCCGTTGTAGGTTTGGTTGGAGATGAAGCTCAAGGAATCCAGCATTTTGCTGAATTTGGTGTGGTCATGATGCTCTTTTTAGTGGGGCTTGAACTTGATCCTAAAATGCTCTGGTCGATGAGAAACCGTTTATTTGGATTAGGTGGGTTACAATTAACTTTAACGACGGCCTTGGTAATGTCAATAACTTTACTCATAGGGTTCAGCTGGAGTATTTCATTGGCGATAGGGCTTATTATTTCACTTTCTTCAACAGCCATTGTACTTCAAACTCTTCATGAAAACCGCCTAGCGAAAACAGAAGGAGGACGAAACGCTTTTTCTGTTTTGCTTTTTCAAGACATAGCTGTTATTCCTATGTTGGCGCTACTTCCTTTTCTTGCTCTGCCTGAGCTTATGGGGACGGTGAATGAGCCTGCCTCTGTTTCTGAATCCATAGAAGAACTCAGTTTTGTAGCCGGTTTACCAAGCTGGGGAATGGGGATCGTTACCTTGTTAGCTATTGCTGCTGTGGGGGTTGGTGGCCATTTTTTAAGTCGACCGTTATTTCGATTTGTTGCAAGCTCTGGACTTCGAGAAGTCTTTACTGCAACAGCTTTAATGTTGATTATTGGTATTTCAGCCTTAATGAGTTTAGTTGGTTTGTCTCCTGCGTTAGGGACTTTTTTAGCTGGCGTTGTACTTGCAAACAGTGAATTTCGTCATGAATTAGAGTCTAATATTGAGCCTTTTAAAGGCTTGTTACTCGGTTTGTTTTTTATCACTGTGGGCGCGGGTATCAACCTCGCTTATTTATTTGATAATTTCTTTTTTATCATGGGATTGACTTTTTCTTTAATGTTTTTAAAAGCGAGTGTGCTTTCAGTACTGTCCGTTATATTTAAAATCAAAGGTGCGGCTCGTTGGCTTTTTACACTTAGTCTTGCTCAAGCGGGTGAATTTGGATTTGTTTTATTAAGTTTTTCTAAAACGACACATGTGTTACCCATTGAAATAGCAGACTTACTTTCACTTGTTGTAGCCTTATCGATGTTTCTCACACCAGGTTTGTTTATCTTATTTGATAAAGTATTTTTGCCGTATTTTGAGAAAGAATTAAATGAACAAGAAGCAGATGAAATCGATGACGAAGGAGAGGTGATTATTGCGGGAGTTGGGCGTTTTGGACAAATAGTGAATCGATTATTAACGGCAAATGGAATCAAAACAGTCGTGCTTGATTATGAAGCAACACAGATTGAAAACTTAAGAAAAATTAATGTCAAAAGCTTTTTTGGGGATGCGACAAGACCAGATTTACTTCATACCGCAGGTATTGAGCGTTCAGATCTGCTTGTGGTTTCGATGGACAATGAAGAAAATACTACAGATCTAGTTACTTACGTTAAAAACAAATATCCACATGTTAAAGTTTTAGCCAGGGCTTTTGATCGAGGTCATGCTTTTGCGCTTCGTTTGGCGGGTGCAGATTTTGTGGTAAAAGAAACCTTTCATTCTGCATTAGAAATTGGTGCAGAAGCCATGCGAATCGTTGGAGCACACCCTTTTTTCGTAGAACAACAATTAGTTAGGTTTAAACTGATAGAAAAAGAAAGTACTGAATATTTGTATAATTTATGGCGTGAAGATTCAGAATCCTATGATCTCCAATATCGGCATTTATTTATTCAACTTGAAAAAAGAATTCATGATGCAATGGATCAAGACAGACGGGATAAACTCAAAATGAAAGAGCCAAAATGGCCTTCAAATCAACAACATGAAAACGCTTCAAAAGAATAAAGTAACTGATCTTACGCGGAAATAATCAAGCTGTTTAAAACCATAATCCTTTTAATTACTAGTGCAACCAAGCTCAAATACCCATACATCTGAAAATGTGCTTTGATGTGTATCTGTATTTGCTCGCTTTCGCTGTATAAATGAGCTCCCTGCATACTCAGAAAATAGAACTATACCCGTGACCATTGAAGATGCTTTCTTTTTGGGGCTAGAAGATCATGCTAGGCGACATGAAAATATGCCTATCCTCAAAACGTAAAGAAGAACTCGAAAAACTGCATGATGAAACGCATGACGGTCAGG
>CAMRDW010000289.1 GCA_947041315.1 uncultured Enterovibrio sp. | reverse complement strand
CTGTTAAAGCCAAATCAGCGGTTGGCCGAGGCTCAAACAAAAAAATCGATTTATATGGAATAAAGAAACTGCGTGAATTGATTTTAGAATTGGCGGTGCGCGGAAAGCTGGTGCCGCAAGACTCGAATGATGAGCCTGCCTCGGTGTTGCTGCAGAGAATTGCGGAAGAAAGGTCAACATCACATAAAACAAAAATAAGTACTTCATTTACACCAATAAAGCAGTCGGAAGAGACATTTCAATTGCCTGAAAACTGGGTTTTTACTCGGTTGGTATCAATTATCCAAATTTCATCAGGCAAAAATTTAACCTCAAAGAAAATGGTTACAGAAGGAGGTATCCCCGTTTTTGGTGGTAATGGGGTTGCTGGTTATCATAGCAAATACAATGTTTCCGAAAAAACTATCGTTATAGGTCGTGTTGGCTTCTACTGTGGATCAGTTCATCTAACCCCAAAAAAAGCATGGGTAACAGACAATGCATTTATTACCCAATTTTCTCGTTCTAATTTGCATTTAGAGTTCTTGATTTGGTTACTAAAAGCAACAAATTTGAGTGAAAACGATAGTGCAACAGCTCAACCAGTTATTTCTGGAAAAAAGGTATATCCGATAGTAATTGCGTTGCCACCATTAAAAGAACAACACCGAATCGTCGCTAAAGTCGATGAATTGATGGTATTGTGCGACCAATTAGAGCAGCAAACCCAAGACAGCATCGATGCACATCAGCTTTTGGTTGAGACCTTGCTGGCGACCCTCACTAACAATCAAAAAGGCGCTGATTTTGCGCAAAATTGGGCGCGATTGCACACACATTTCGATATCCTGTTCACCACTGAACGGAGCATTGATGCATTAAAACAAACTATCTTGCAACTGGCTGTCATGGGCAAACTTGTCCCACAAGACCCAAATGACGAACCCGCCTCAAAGCTCCTTGAGCGCATCGCAAAAGAAAAAGCCCAGCTTATAAAAGACAAAAAAATCAAAAAGCAAAAAGACCTCCCCCCAATCACCGAAGAAGAAAAACCGTTTGATTTACCGAAGGGGTGGGAGTGGTGCCGATTTGGAGATCTTGGATACGATTTGGGTGGGGGTACACCCTCAAAATCAAACGCTAAATACTGGGGAGGAAATATACCTTGGGTTTCACCGAAAGATATGAAACGCGACTTTATCAATAGTGCTATAGAAATGGTGACAGAAAAAGCTATTGAAGAGACTGCTATCAAATTAATACCCCAAAATAGCTTACTAATGGTTGTTCGCGGAATGATACTCGCTCATTCGTTTCCAGTGGCATTAACCCAAAAGCCTGTAGCGATAAACCAAGACATGAAAGCGCTAATATTCAGCCAGCTACATTCCGAGTTTTTACTTCTTGTAATGCAGGCCATGAAGGGAAGCATTGTTGGTCTAGTTGATCGCAGTTCTCATGGTACATGCAAGCTCGTATCTGAGAAACTTTGGGCAACTCCTTTAGTTATTCCTCCTTACCAAGAACAGGAAAAAATAGTTGTTATGGCGAATAAGCTTGGTGTTATTTGTAATCAGCTCAAACAACGCCTTCGCGACAGTCAACAAACTCAGCTCTTGCTCACTGATGCCATTGTTGAGCGGGCGCTGTAATTCATCATTCTTATTCCGTTTATCATTTTATTCGGACACCCAGGATCAATTCCTCCGAGAAATTTTGGGTGTCTCGATAAATTCTACTAAATCATTGGATTCGCAGTGCAACCTATCTCTTATAAGTTTTATTCAACATCGTCAAATTCCTCTTCTGTTGGTATGGATGCATCGTCATCAAAAATCGGGAAGGATACTACTAGTGTCGCGTCATCTAATCAAACGATAAGCACAAATTATAAAGTAATGGCATCAGAAAATGATCCATTTGACAAAGCAAAGACTAATCCGATTTTAGTAATGGCATATCCTGAAAACATAAAACTTGATAAAGAGAAACACGAATATGAAGCAAAATTGGCATTAAATATACTAAAAGATAAGAGGAATAGGTCTTGTATTATGGAGCTATGTCGAGCGCTTATTAAAAAAACTGAATCGCTAGAACTAGAAGAGGCTGTATTTGTTGATATTGGGAAAAGGTTAATAGAGGATATTACAAAATCTAGTTTCCCGTCACATAAGAGCATACAAGAAGTAAAATCAAAAAAAAGCTTTATTGATGAGTTGATATTTGCCTCAAATAATACATATGAAGATTCTGCCATTCATGCATTATCATTAATCTGGAACTCGATAGCGAGAATAAATAAATCATGTAACGTTAGCACTGCAGATAAAATAGACGGCGTTCATCTTGATTTTAAAAACAAGTCTAGATCTCATGATATAAAAGTACATGAAAAATTAATTCTAATCCCTAATGGCTGCTTTGGTGAATCTGAAATTAAGAGCGTTATGCTTAACAACCTACATCCACTGTACAAGCTGTCAAAATATTACATTAAAAATGATGAGTACATTTTCAAAAAATTCATAAACGGTAATGATTTATATCTTTCAGGAACGTCTGGAATGTGTAATAGTTTTTATAATATATACTCTCTCCTTGATATAGATTTCAACTCAGATCATGGAATTAAATTAGCGGAAATTATGTCCGCATTCGTTGTCGGAATTGGATTTCATACATTTAAAGAAGCGTATGATGCTTTCAACATCACCTATTATGCTTTATCTGAATAAATGGAACATCTGTTTAGCTGATTTTATTCGGAAACCCATAAAATTTTAATAGTTTTATTTGGACACCCATGATAAATATATATTTAATAAAGAGGCGCTGATATCCCGTCAATTAAACGGATCTCTTTTGCTACAAGTGAAATTTTGATTAATAAGCAAGCCATTCGAACAATAATTAGCCAGAATTAGATTCGAAAAGATGTGACTAAGATACAGATCTCGACCTTTTCAAGATTGCTTAAAAATCAACGAAAAATGCGTGTCATTTTATTTAGACACCCATGATAAATCTCTCTAAGAAATTGCATCTCACTAAGATATCAAAGCAGCTTAATCGCACCTATATTCATTCGCCCTTAACAAAAGCGAGAGAATAGATTCGGAGGAGAAATCATGGGTATCCGTTATTTAATGAGCATTAATACCCTGCGTGGGGGTTGGCCGCTTGCGCTCAGGCCAATCACATATTAAATCTATGCTCAGCGCTTTCACAAATTTGCCGCAGGCCGCATCTTCAGGTGTTTTGGATATAAGGGTTTTATTTTAGAAGGCGGAGTAATACCTGTGATTCAAATAAAAAAGCCCCTTTTGAGGG
>CAMRDW010000288.1 GCA_947041315.1 uncultured Enterovibrio sp. | reverse complement strand
GGGCTTTTTTCTTTGGAACAAAATTTAAAATTGAAATGGGCACCTCTTTCACAGGCTCAAAACCTTCAATGACTTTGCGAGGAATAAGCTTATCTAGACGCCGTTCAATCATGCATAAATTCTTAAAATCATCCCGTGATACCAAAGAAATTGCTTCACCGAAAGCCCCTGCTCGCCCAGTACGTCCTATACGATGCACATATTCATCTGCAGGAAATGGCAAATCATAATTGATAACCAAAGGCAAAACATCGATGTCAATTCCTCGTGCTGAAACCCCCGTAGAAATTAAATACTTTATTTTTCCCGCTTTAAAATCGGCCAAAATATTTTCTCGAATGGCTTGTTTTCGGCCACTGTGAATGCACTCCGCTTCAATGCCTCGTTTGGCAAGCTGGGCGACGAGTTTTCCTGCGCCATGTTTAGTTTCAATAAAGATAAGCGCTTGAGGCCATGCCTTTTCTTGAATTAAATGGCTCAATAAAGCCGATTTTTTATCTTTGTCTACGGTGATAAGGCACTGATCAATATTCGGTTTTCCATTTTCGTCATGATGAAAGGAAAGATGAATCCCCTCGGAAACCGCTTCTTTTGCAAGCTCTCTGACCTGGCGTGACAAGGTGGCTGAAAAAAGCAAATTAAGGCGGGAGCCTGGCAAGGTATCGATGATTTTAGTGATGTCTTCGATAAATCCCATGTCCAGCATTCTGTCTGCTTCATCGAGAACAAAGATCTCTATTTCATCAAAATGAATCGCCCTTCTTGTGTAAAGATCTCTTAAACGTCCAGGGGTTGCGACCACAATATCAAGCCCATTAAGAAGCGCTTCTTCTTGAGGGGCGTAATCCACACCACCGTAGACAGCAAACGCTTTAAGGGGTAAATACTTCGATAAAGCCTCAATATTTTGGGTGATTTGGATCGCAAGCTCGCGGGTTGGCGTTAAAATCAGCGCCCGCGCTCTTTTTTTTCGTTGTGTTTGAGCGCGAGATAATAATTCAAGAATGGGCAATACAAATGCAGCCGTTTTACCACTGCCAGTTTGAGCGGCCGCAATCAGATCTTTCCCTTTAAGGGCCAGTGGAATGGCCTCTGCTTGGATTGGCGTTGGGGCAGTGTAACCCAATTCAGCGACAGCATTTAAAATAGGTTGACTTAATCCAAGGGTTGAAAATGGCATCAGAGATCTCTTTCAAAATGAAATAAAAACACTGTTTATCGACAAAGAAAAACAGAAAAAAGCGAGCGAAGTAGATTATCACATACAGGATATCATTGGAAAATGTGATCCTGTCTTCAATCGAGCCTGGGCGTTTTTAATCCTGTATCGAGCCAAGCCTTTTAAAGGCCCATGATCATTTTGAGCATAAATTTAATGGCTAATTAAGGTGTTGAGATCGAACCATTTCCCCTCCTCCCATAGCCTTAAACGCAAAGACGACAGGCATAAAACGATGAAATATACCCGTCGCCTTTGACGTTGCGTGGTTGTTGGCTGCACTCTCTTAGCCCAATCACATAGTACCTCTATGCTCAGGGGCTTCGTTCGCTTGCCGCTTACACGCATCTTCAATTCCTTTGGGTATAAATACATTGAAAAAAATCAAGGATCCTTTTTCCGCGCGATTCGTATTCACCACTTGCCTCTTTGTGCAGAAATAACATGGCGACCCAATAAAAATAAATATTAAAACAATTCCTTTTATCGATTATTATTCAGCCCCCCATAAAAATATTAAAAATGACAAATGCAAAATGAAACCTTTAAATTTAATTATTTTTTCTACTTTTTTAATAAGTCCATTTAGTTTTGCAGAAAATAATGTGAAGCATACTCTAGGTGCCACAGCCTCGGCATATGGTTTTTTTAATTTTGAAACGAATAGCATAGAGGGACCCACCTCAGGCATATCTATGGAGCAGGATATTTACTACAGATATATGCTGAATGAATATATCGGAATCGAAAATGGCTTTATGCTCGGCGGCGGAGGTTTAATTCAAGACGTGCAAGGAGATAAACACAATGGAGATATACGAAATCGTTATTACTTCGGATTTCGTTCTGCACTATACGCTCAATACCCTCTCATTAAAAAATTATATCTATACACTAAAGTCGGTGGGGCACTTATTCAATCTAGATATTCCATCAATGAAAACAAGTTCAAATTGGAAAATAAAGGTTTTTATGGTGCCTTAGGCATGAAATATAAATTCACATCAGGGTGGAGCATCGATATAGAGCACAAACGTATTACGGGAGGTGATTTTGAATCTCATACCTACGCTATCGGCACGAGTTATTCATTTTAATTTTTACAGACCGTCTCTTTAATAAGATCCATTTTCTCAATAAAACAGCGCGAATTAACGTGGACACCCAAGATAAATAAGTGAAGGTGGGCACCCTAGATGAATGACTTCAGGTCCTCTAAAAATCGAAAAATACAAGCCAGGAAAGTACAACAACAGCAGATGGATTTGAGCGATTTTACACAAAGCCTTCTTAACAAATTAATCTTGGGTGTCTTGTTAATTCATTGTCAATTCAGTTCTCGCTCAGGCCAATCACATAATCTCTCTATGCTCAGCGCCTTCACTCCTTTGCCACCTACACGCATCTTCAAGTGTCTTGGGTAGGGTTTTTAATAAATAATCTTTTTTCTAATTTCTTTTTCCATTCAGGAGCGAGTTCTTTCAAACCTATAGCGTCATAGAACAAGCTCTCGGCCCCAACATAATTCCTATCAAAATAGGCCTGAAAAAGATGTTTAACCGATACAGCATGAGTTGATTTTTTTTCAATGTATACAGTGTCTCCCGTTTTTGCTACTCCAGGCTCAAGCACCCGAAAATAGATGCCAGTACAGTAATTTTTTGTGAAAAGTTTAACTGCATTTTTATTATTAAGAGCCATTCCTAGTTTAAAACACGGTACTCTCGGTTGACTCACTTCAAGTAATGCGGTTCCAAAGCGAAGCTGATCTCCTATTTTTATATTTTCCTCCGCTAAATTTGATACAGTAAAATTTTCACCGAACATCCCATTCGATAAATGTCTATTTTCTAAAATATCTCGCCAATACTCATAGTGATTAAATGAAAAAGCGTACACTGCTTTATGTTCACCACCGTGATAAATAAGGTCCGCTTGCTCATCACCCATTATATTAAGTCTCTCAATAATAACTTCATTACAAGTAGGAACTTTAAATATCCCCGTTTTAACCTCTTTCCCGTTATACAAAACTGTTTTTAACTTTGAAATGTTTGTTGATATTATTTTCATTCTAAAAATCCAAATATGACAAAA
>CAMRDW010000287.1 GCA_947041315.1 uncultured Enterovibrio sp. | reverse complement strand
CAGGGGCTTCGTTCGCTTGCCGCCTACACGCATCTTCAATTCCTTTGGGTATAGAGCGCAATGAGATCAGCTTCCTGCTTTTTTCATTGCCTTTTCCTTTTATTTTAAATAAATACATAAATCGATAATACTGCAATAAAGCCTTAATACACTCAGGAACCCAATGAAAATAATCATTGACCCACAAGATCCCTGCCCTAAATACCAACAACTCATCCTTCAAATTCAGCGCTACATCATCTCAGGTACTTTAAAGCCGGGAGAAAAGCTAATTTCTGTTCGAAAAATGGCTTCCATGTTGAGACTCAATCCCATGACCATTTCACGCTCCTATCAAAACATGGAAAAAGAAGGCTGGCTTACCCGAAAAAATGGAATTGGTATGATCGTGGCACGAGAAGGTTTAAACAAACGAATGGAAGCACGATTTACACACATAGAAAAAACAATCAATACATTGATAATAAACGCAAAAAATACAGGTTACAGCAAATCTGAAATCATGGCTCTGGTGTTACAAAATTGGGACACCCATCAATGAAAGAGAATCAAAAATATTCTGACATTGCTAGAAAGCAGACGTGAAACATTGCGCCTTTCAAAAACACAACCGAGTGAGATATGGGCCTAATAAATTGAACTCCACCTTTAAGCTCTCTTCTCATTCAATGGATATTTCTCTTATTTTTTTGTGCATTTCTGCTGGTATTCAGTGGAAGAGCCTTTTTGAACCCTCTTGCTCTAGAAGAAAAATAACTTATTAATCTTAGAATTAACTAAAAACAATCGGTTTCATTTCTCCATAACATCCCCTCCCTTTTTCCTTCGACATTTTCAGTTTAATTTATTCTTTTTGTTCACATTAAATTCGTATTATATAAAAGAATTTGCCTACACTAAAAAGACTCTGAATTGGAACACTTGTATCAAACTTAAGGCTGAAAAATGAAAATATCCAACAAAATCATGTTCGCATTTATCGCAATGAATATGCTTGCTGTCATTCTTACTGCCTCTTTTCTTACGCTTAGCGCGAACTCATCCTCAAAGAACGTTCTTGAGCATCAAATCGAAAACCAACTGATTTCAAGCAGAGAAATAAAAAAAATTGAGATTGAGCGTTATTTCAATGGCATAGAAAAACAAATAGTTAATCTTGCAAATTCAACAATGACAGAAGATGCCCTTTCTCTTTTCAGTCCCGCATTTAATAGCATTAACCAAGAAAATAGAGCAACGGAAGAACAAAATACACGCCTTCAGAATTATTACAAAAATGAATTTGGGCAGACTTTTTTCGACACAAACGAGAAAGAATCCGAAGCCTTAGATAAACTAAAAAACATCAGTTTAAATGGGCAATTACTTCAAAATGCCTACATTGGCGACAACGAAAACACCCTCGGCAACAAGCACCTTTTGGATAAAGCCTCCGACGGCTCCATTTACAGCGGAATACATGACACATTTCATTCAAAATACCGTGAATTTCTAAACGCTTTTGGGTATTACGATATCTTCCTTGTCGATCTTTCTGGAAACGTCATTTATTCCGTCTTCAAAGAACTTGATTTCGCAACAAATCTAATATACGGGCCTTATAAAGATTCTGGCCTTGCCGACGTTTTTAATGGCGCAAAAATGCTCAACCAAGGTGAATCATTTTTCGCTGATTTTAATTCTTACTATCCCTCATACAACAGCCCGGCCTCTTTTATTGCAACGCCCGTCATTAAAGATCAAAAAACAATTGGCGTACTGGTTTTCCAAATGCCCATTGATAGCATCAACGCCATCATGACCTATGAAGGAAAATGGAAAGAATACGGTCTGGGGGATAGCGCGGAATCATTTTTAGTGGGGCCTGATAATTTAATGCGCTCTCAAAGTCGCATGCTACTAGAAAATAAAGAAGCCTATCAAGAAAGTTTACGTCAAAGCGGTATCGATAAATCGATTATAAACAGGATCATATTAACCGAATCCTCTACGGGGCAGCACCCTATAAATACAGCGCACGTCAACCAAGCTTTAAAAGGTGAGTCAGGATTCAAAAGTGTGATAAATCATGCGAATACACCAGTATTCTCCGCTTACACCCCTTTAAATATTTTTGGGAAAAATTGGGCCTTGGTGAGCGAAATAGAAAAATCTGAAGCCATGATTTACCAAATCGCCCTGAAAGAAGAGTTGTACAGTCTTGCTTTTTCCATCGGCGCCATCATGCTGGCTCTTTGCAGTGTCATCGGATTCATTATTGCAAAAGGGATTTCTGGCCCCATTAGCAACCTCACAGAAAACATCAATAAAATCACCGTCAATCGTGATTTAACGTACCGACTAAAATCCAAAGGAAACAATGAAATTGCCACTTTATCTTCTTCAATGAACTCCATGTTGGATGATTTCCTCGACGCGATTAAAGCGGTCGATTCACAAGTTCAAACCTTGGGTGGCGCTTCAAAAAATATTCAAGTAAATATCAATACAATGCAAAATGAAGTTAAACAACAAGCGGATAACTCAACACAAGTGGCCAGCGCTGCAACACAAATGAGTGCAAGCATTTCTGAAGTTGCAAGCTTTGCAAATAACGCCTCTGAGTCTTCTGAAAGTGTGTTGTCTTCTGTGAAAGAAAGCAGCTCTGTGGGGCAATTGTTACTCAAAGAAATCACCGATCTTTCGAGCGTCATGGAAGAAGCCACCAAATCAATGGAGCAACTTTCAGGTGAAAGTAAATCCATTGGCTCTGTACTTGATGAAATACAAGGTATTGCAGAACAAACCAATCTGCTTGCCCTCAATGCCGCCATTGAAGCGGCGCGCGCAGGAGATCAAGGAAGAGGCTTTTCCGTTGTTGCTGATGAAGTTCGCAACCTTGCCATAAGAACACAAACCTCCACAAAAGAAATACGCTCTAAAGTTGAATCCTTACAAAATGAAACCCTAAAAGCCGTCAAAGAGATCAATGGAGCCAATCATTTTCTTTCAAGCAGCGTGGGGCATTGCGACAAAAACAATGAAATGCTGGATAAAATTGCTTCAATGATGAGTGACATCTATGAAATGAATTCAAAAATAGCTCAAGCGGCCAACGAGCAATCCTCCGTCACAAGTGAAATCACTTTAAACGTGAAAAATATCGCTGAATCTGCTCGCTCTGTATCCAGTGACACTCAAAATACAGATGAAATAGCCAAAAACATCAACACCCAAACGCAAGGCCTCATAAAACAAATTGATATGTTTAAGATTGCCTAAAATCTTTGAAATTAAATCATAAAAAAACCTGATTCCGAACCCTCTTAAATTAAAAGCGAAAAACAAAAAAAGCC
>CAMRDW010000286.1 GCA_947041315.1 uncultured Enterovibrio sp. | reverse complement strand
CAACACCCGAATAGAAGTGTTGGCTGCGCAACACTTATTCTTATTTGTTAGGCAACTTATACCAGTGGTAGTTATTCGCCATTTTCATTGTCTTTTAAATGGCATGATCTTAAAGCTACATCTAGCGTCGTATCATCAGATAAGCTAAGACTATAAATTTCATGTCCTTCACACTCATAATGGTGAAGCAATAACATTTGTATAGTTATTAACACTATTCTGGATGCATGATTTACCAATGAATTATAAGGACTATTTGGTTCATTATTTCCGTCTGGCTCAGGAAACGACATACTACCGTGAGCGAATAGGTTTCTTAATTCGTAAACAGCATAAAGACCTACTCCTGCGACACCAAAATCATCTACTTTAGTAATTCGTTTTTGTACCTTTTCGAAGCCAAAGCATTCTTTGGATTTAATTTTAAATAATTCACTTTCTTCACGTAGGTATTTTATAGAAGTGTCAATTGAATAGCTTTTACCAAGTAAATAACACGTATCACCAATTTTTTCTTTGTGTTTGTTTTGAGGTTGCTTTTTTGGCTTAACTAAATCGATTGTTGATTCCAAGGATCCCCATATAAAATTAAATACCGATAATTCACAAACAAAGCTTTGCATTAACTCATCTTTAGCAATATCGTATTCATCTGAATCACGACACCAACCAAAGCTCTGATTATTTTTAATAGTATCAAGAGAGACTGACTCTATAGAACCTGCAATATGCAACCATTCATAGACTCTAACCCACTCACCCCAATAATCAGATGCTGAAATGACATGACATAATTCTGCTATATGCTTATCTAATGGGATCAAATTAACTCCAGAGTGGACTAGTTGCCTAACGCCCTGTTAACAGGCAAAAAATAGTTGGTTAAAATAAGCGACGAAGGAGCAAAACCAACTGTTTTTTGTCCTTGTTTAACAGCTTGTTATGTTTTTTTAGCTACACTATTTACTTTGTAATATCTCATCTAACAACACCTTTGCTTCATTAGATGGATAACGGTCAAAAATTAAGTGACCATTGGAAAACTCATAAATACCGACATCTTTTAGAGATAACTTATGATCTCTAGCGTACAAACATACGAGCTTAATGTTATCTTTTTCTCGTTTTTTACTTTCACGTAAACTTTTAAGTATTGAACCTGTTTCAGTATTCATTGTACTCTCAATTAACTAGGAACATCACAGATGGCTATGTTTCTATTATTTTCCACCAAGCTGGTAATACAGTTCAACACACTCAGTAGGCTTCATTGATAGCCCTTGTATTTCTGACTTTCTTGCCTCAAAAAATTCTAGGTATTGCGCTTTAGCACCTTCAGCCTCAAGGAAATCATAAGTTTTCTGAAAAAAATCTAAATGCTTCTTCTGCAAACCATCTTCAGGTAAGACTTTGAAAGAGCAAACAAGAGAGGCAGTCCAATATTCTGCCATTGTCTCGGCTTGTTCACGTATAGATAACTCGGTAGCATTTAAATTAAAAGTAAATATTGCCAAGCTAAGTATTAAAATAATTTGTCTTTTCAATTTAGACTCCAGTTAAGTTGCTTGTACTCATGACAGGCAAACACTTGAAAAACATAACATTTGTATAGTGCGCATGCGCGTTTATCTCATTAGACCAGTGAAAACGCGCACAGTTAAACTTTTGAAGTAAAACGAAAATCGGCCATTCTCGTCAATTATCTTCCCGCGTAAACGCGCATGCGCGTTTTGCAAAAACACATACACTTAACTTATTGATTTTAAAATTAATGTTAATTTGTTGCAAGAGTAAACGCGCACAAATTGGCTTGAATTTTGATGAAATTAAATAATACTGTATGGATGTACAGGTTTTGCGTGGTGTGAATATGCTGAATAAAAGTCCATTTCTTGCTCGAATACAAGAAGAGATGCGGATGCGTGGCTACAGCATTCAAACTGAAAAAACATATCTGTATTGGATAAAAGCATTTATTAATTTTCAACATAAACGGCATCCAGATTCAATGGGAAAAGAGGAGGTAGCCGAATTTCTATCTTTTATTGCAAACAAACGTAATGTTGCGATTAACACTCAAAAAATAGCTCTTAATGCATTGGTTTATTTGTATCAAAAACATCTAAATAAAGAACTTGGTCACTTAGGTTTTCGATATGCCAGCAAGCAACGTCAATTGCCGAGCGTATTATCCACATCCGAAATCTCCCAAATATTAGGACATCTTTCAGGGCGGAATAAATTAATTGTTGAGTTGCTTTATGGAAGTGGATTGCGTATTTCAGAGTGCTTAAGATTGCGCATTCAAGATATAGATATAGAACATTTTTCGCTCACGGTTAAAGATGGAAAAGGTCATAAAGATAGACAAACAATTCTTAGCCAAAAATGCGCGATGAAACTTCCCGAATATATTAATACCGCACGCAGTCTTCAAATCCAAGACAACAACAATGGACTTGGTCCTTCTTTATCCAATGCATTAGAACACAAATACCCCAATGCATTTAGAAATGCAGGATGGATGTTTATTTTTCCTTCCATTACAATCTGTCAAAACCCTTACACAGGCACTCACTGTCGACATCATTTGCATCAGAGTGTTATTCGAAAAGCTCTTGGTGAAGCCGTCAAAAAAACAAATATCGTCAAACGCGTGACTTGTCATACTTTTAGGCATAGTTTTGCAACGCATTTGCTTCAAGTAGGGCGAGATATAAGAACAGTTCAAGAATTGCTTGGGCACAATGATGTGACAACGACACAAATTTATACTCATGTTCTTGGGCAACATTATGCGGGGACAGTAAGCCTATTAGATAATCTTTAATCTCCAAACACATTGAAATCTTTACAACGAATCTCAAAAAACGAATCGTTAAGTAAATTGACACCATAAAAATGAAGGGCAATTTCATGCATTAGAGCTGTCGGCAGTAACATCCATTAATAGTCTTTCCTTGATTATCCCTTTCGTTTCTCCATTTCAAACAACTCGCCAATCTCTATTTCAAGGTAATTGCATAAGGTTTCTATCACCTCTAAATCAACCCGTGTCGCGGTTTCGTTGTAAAGGCGGTATAGGGTATTGACATTGATCCCTGTTTTTCTTGATACAACTGCAATTTTTTCTCTTCGTTCACCGAGAATTTTAGATAAATAGCATCGCATCTTATTGTCCTAATTGAATTAATACATAAAAGATAAAAATATCCTACAGGAGATTATTTTATGACCTATTTTTATATCTTCAGTAGGCTTTTTTTTATTTTAGTAGAGTATTTGAGGTTTTAATTATGGCACATACCTATTTAACGACTGAAGAATTATCCGCTCGGATCAAGT
>CAMRDW010000285.1 GCA_947041315.1 uncultured Enterovibrio sp. | reverse complement strand
GTGATTGGCCTGAGCGAGCGCAGCAAACACCCACGCAGCTTCAAAAGCGAAGGGGGATAGATCATTGAGCTTTAAAGGCGACGGGTATACAGTGTCAAAAAAGAAGCTCAAATCAATCATGAAGAGCCTCTTTAAAAGGACATAAAAAAGAAAATTAATTTTCTATAACGAACAGATTAACCCGTACAATGAAAGCTCAAATCCAGCTTAGAAAACGAGACGAAATTGAAAATTATAGAACTTCGTGAGTACCAAATTAAATCCGGTAAAAAGCAAGAGTGGCTTGAGTGGCTTCGCAATGAATTACTCCCCTATCAAAGATCTAAGGGAATGATCATTATTGATACCTATATTCGTACTGATGATGATGGTATTGATTACTTTGTTTGGCTTCGAGAATTTAAAAATGAAAAATCAAGGCAGGAAATTTACAAAAATACATATGACGAAAAATGGATCAAGGAAATAAGACCGAAAGTATTCACATTGATCGATGAAGATTCGATTCACGTTAAAATACTCGAACCCATTAAGATGTGATCTTCTCGTCGTTCCGTACCCTGTCGATTTATTACAATTTACCTTGAAAATCAAAATGAAAACACTCTTTTTCTGCGAGTATCACCTGTTGGGCTGTTGTTTTTAGGCGTTAAAACAAGTGAGTGACTGGAAATCAACATTATTTTTTATAGGTGCGGATGTCGGATATACCCTGCCGCGTCAAAAGCGAAGGGTATATTATACCCGTCGTCTTTGAAGCTGCGTGGGTGTTGGCTTGCACTCGTTCAGCCCAATCACATCGTCACTCTATGCTCAGGGGCTTCACTCGCTTGCCACCTACACGCAACTTCAATTCCTTTGGGTATAGAGTAAAAAATAACCCGTCATTAGGATTCAGACTCGCTCTCGAAGCAAAAGAAGGCTTCTGAGCACTCTAAAATACTCACTTAATGTCGAGTATCAGGTCATTTTATAGATTTAGCGGGGGTTTAATTATTTTGGATCTCTTATTTTTATAGATTGAATCATATCATTGAATGTATCATCAAACATAATTGAATGATTTCTTGTATAATAAGTACCCGTAAAATCTTTACCTTCATAAAATACCACCTCCCAGCCTGAAGGAATTTGAAAAGAAGACATGATTTTATTAAATCGACCTAAATCACGCATACTTTCTGCGATGGCCATTGATTCACCTTTATAATCTGCATCAGCAAATATTTTTAATGTGTCATTTTTATCGTATATTCCTAATCTAAATTTCGATCCTGGATGTATCGTAAATAAACTTATAGCATGTTCCCATTCTTTTAAACCACTAGAAACAAATCGAGGATGTATCATGTTATTATTATGCCATGACATTAATGTTTTTCCGTGCTCCGTTTTTATTATCACCTTTTTATCTTCTTTCTCTGATAAGAAAAAATTCCACCGACTGCTTGGATCATCGTAATAACACACGGTATCTGAAGCGAAGGCTTCAACGATATCCTCCGGATTGGACGTTTCATTTGTCTTGTTCGACATGATACATTGCCCTTGATGATCGATGATTTTTTTCGTGCTTTTATTGTAATATACGTAAGTAAGCTCTCGTGATGAGCTTGCCAATGAATGAAAGAATTTTGGATACCACCAATAAGATTTAAAATTATATTTCAAATCAATATAAACAAGATCCTGAAATGGCGCAGTTCCTTTGAAATAATCTTTAATATCATGATTTTGTATTTTAAAACTATCACCAGCATACCCTGGTACACTGATAATAAGCCATCCATTATACAATGAAACCCGGTAATTATAGAGGTCCGGTAAGGATAAGCTCCCCTCATTGTTTTCATCTACATCGATTTTAAATTGTTGCTTATGCTTGAATCCATCACAGTTTTTAACTATCAAATAATCCCAATTATGTTTTTCTGCCATCATTCCTTCTGTGGGTTCCAAGCACAAAGGGATTTGAGGTATTTCTTTATTTTCAAACTGAAACAAACCCTCTTTTGTCAATCTTACGTTGGGTGCAAAAGCGCAATCCATTGTTCCAACAAATCGATCATATAGCCCAATACAGGTTGTTTCATTATTAGATAGCTTTATTTTTAAGGGTTTATTAATGGGAGGATTTTTCTGATTTAGGATCTCTTTTAGTTTTTTCATTTCTTCACGTGCGAATGAAGAAAGATGAGAACTGCATGTATCAGACTTCAGTTTCCTTTTATTACCACACCCCGGTAAGTCTAGATTCATCCAAGGTTCTTCTCTCCAAGCAGCATGATTTGCGGGAAATCCCGCAAGCCGCTGCGCAGCCTCTGGAGGTGAAACCGTCATTTCGGAGTAAATGTCTGGTCGATATGCAGGATTTTCAATAAGAGGGCCTAGCACATTTGGGCTTACAACACGCTGCCATCCCCTAATTTGTTCTAGCGGAATGCCATTCATCGCAACATATTCATGTTCTTGAGGAAGTGGATAAAAACGCCCTAAAGCGTCTCCGACGCGATACAAATTGGCTGCTGGATGTATGTGGTAAACATAATCACCTTGAAAAGCAAACAAATCCAATATCACTGGAATGTCACTTGATGTTGAAACATACGCTGTTGCTCCATTATTAGAGTCCGTATGAAAATATATGGCAACATTTTCCAGATCTCCCCTCGAAAAAAAACCCCCGGCGGCAATGATGGCTTCAGGTGGACGAGCGTCTCCTCGATAAAGCCACTCAACAGAGAGGGCGTTAAATGAACAGAGAAAAAACAAAAAAAACAATGATCTTTTTAACATAATTTAATTTCTTATTTTAATGATGCGATTAATCGAATTAATCGCCTTTTTTAGTTATATTGCATTCACAGGGGGGGACTGTATTTAATTAATCACATTTATTCAATGTGTTTTATGTTGCATAATTAAATCCTTTTAATTAATACTCACTGAGTGGCATATAATAAAAAACCACCTTTTAGAAAATAAATCTGATCTTTAACGTGAGTCATTGAAGCCAATACTTCGTAATTTTTTTTAAAAAGGAAGCCTGAAGAGCCAACGAAGAGTCATACTCATTCCATTACGTCGTTATATACGTCCCCTTTGAAGTTGCGTGTAGGCGGCAAACAAGTGAAGGCCCTGAGCATAGAGCGACGATGTGATTGGCCTGAGCGAGAGCTGCCAACCCCCACGCAGTTTCAAAGGCACGGGTATATGTGATTAGGCTAAGAGAGCGCCGCCAACAAGCACGCAACGTCAAAGGGGACGGGTATAAATAAAATATTAATCCAAGCATCAAGTTAAATATCTTACTGGCATCTTTTAAAATTAAGAGTGTGTTTCTTTCAAAAATAAAGAGGAAATAAA
>CAMRDW010000284.1 GCA_947041315.1 uncultured Enterovibrio sp. | reverse complement strand
GCAGGAATAGGTGCCCTGATAGGGCTTGGGACATTTGGGATAACAAGTCTAATAAAATCAGGAGCGCATCAGACGAAGAATATAGTGAATTATTACCACTTGGCAGCTGATGTATTCACATTTGAGGATATCTATAAAGGAAAGCCGAGATTGAATATTGTAGGACATTCTAAAATAGTAGATGACAAATTTTTTCTTGCTAGTTCTCAGCCTATGACTCCAGGCATGCTTGCAGAACGAGTAAACAATGCTTTTCACATGGCAGATTACGATTCCATTAGAACCATTATGTGCTTTTCGGGTAGATCATCTAAGCAGGGTCCTGCGTTTGGGCAAGAATTAAGTTCCTTGCTAAAAAAGCCTGTAAAAAGTTATAAAAGAGAAGTGTACGCTTATAACGCCGAGCTTTATTTTGAAGCATCAGGGATGCTTAAAAGTGGGTTCTCAATGCAAGAGATACAAAATACTTTTGGTACTCTGAAGATGTTCATTCTTAAAACGAATCCATTTTCCATGCTTAATGAATTTAAAGAATTCCGTAAATTTCAATATCGCCCTGTGCATTTTAAGCCTTAGACATAAATAACAAAAGACAAATAAAAAGACAGCCATAAAAAATAAGGCTCTTTTGAATTTCAAGGAAATAAATATTGCAAAATACCGAGGCGAGGTGCGAAATGACGGCTACATATTAACGCCGTTGAATTTGGGATTGATATTCATTCAAAATGCCATTCTGAGCCACTGCCTGCGCATTCAGCCCAATCACACAGTCCAGCTATGCTCAGGGGCTTCATTCGCTTTTCGTTGGAGCGCAACTTCAAATTTTATTGGATGTTTTTTTATAAAATCATTTATTGCTTCAATGCTTTTTCTCCGCGGGCCAAACCTACAACGCCGCTTCGCGCCACTTCAATGATCTCGGTCGTTTCTCGCATGGCCGAAATAAAGGCATCAATTTTATCTGAGCTTCCACTCAATTGAACCGTGTATTGTGCATGGGTGACATCCACAATTTGCGCACGAAAAATATCTGCAGTACGTTTCACCTCCGCGCGCACAAACCCTGTGGCCTTGACTTTCACTAAGGCAAGCTCTCGCTCAATGTGTTCACACGCACTCACATTACAGACTTTCAACACATCAATTAATTTGTGCAACTGTTTTTCAATTTGCTCAAGCTCTGCGCCATTCAATACTTTTGTGGTGATATTTAAACGTGTAAGCGTGGGATCGTCTGTCGGTGAGGCGGTCAAAGATTCAATGTTATAACCTCGTTGAGCAAATAAACCAACGACACGAGACAAAGCACCGGCTTCATTTTCCATTAAAATGGACACAATACTGCGCATTATGTTCTCTCCGTTTTATTTAGCCACATTTCATTCATCGCGCCGCCACGCACTTGCATTGGGTAAACATGTTCGTTTTCATCCACTTGAATATCAATAAAAACCAGTTTGTCTTTCATCGCAAGGCCTCGCGCCATCTCGCTTTCAAGCAGAGCAGGATCCTCAATCCGGATCCCAACATGACCATAAGCATCTGCAATCGCTGCAAAATCAGGTATAGAGTCCATATAAGACTGAGAGTGACGTCCTTGATAGATCATGTCTTGCCACTGTTTCACCATGCCAAGAAAACGATTGTTTAAATTAATGATCTTTACCGGCGTTCCGTATTGCAAGGCGGTCGATAATTCTTGAATATTCATCTGAATACTGCCGTCCCCTGTCACACACACCACCTCTTCATCAGGAAAAGCAAATTTCACTCCCATCGCTGCAGGAAAGCCAAATCCCATCGTTCCAAGCCCGCCTGAATTAATCCAACGTCGGGGCTTATCAAAAGGATAATAAAGTGCAGCAAACATTTGATGCTGGCCCACATCAGAGGTGACATACGCATCTCCTTTTGTGAGTTTATAAAGCGTTTCAATCACTTCTTGAGGTTTTATTCTGTTTTCATTTTTTTTGTAAGTTAAGCACTTCAACTCTCGCCACTTTGCGATGTCCTTCCACCAGATTTCCAAACTTGAAGAGACAAAGGAAAGATCTTCGTTTTCCAATTTAATGAGCATGGCCTCAAGCACAGCATCGGCAGATCCGACAATAGGAATATCGACAGAGACAGTTTTCGAAATACTGGAAGGATCTATATCAATGTGCAAAATCGTGGCATTTGGGCAATATTTTTCAACGTTATTGGTGGTCCGATCATCAAAACGCACACCCACACCAAAAATTAAGTCCGCATTATGCATGGCCATATTGGCTTCATAAGTGCCATGCATTCCCAACATCCCAAGAAAATTATCCCCGGTCCCCGGGTATGCCCCAAGCCCCATTAGGGTACAGACTACCGGTATTTGAAGGGTGTCAGCCAAGGTTCTTATTTGCTCAAACGCTTCAGAAATAACAGCGCCACCTCCAACATACAACACGGGTCTTTTCGCGCTTAATAGCGCTTTTAGGCCGCGTTTTATTTGGCCTTTGTGCCCCATGGTGGTTGGATTATAAGAACGCATTGAAATCGATTTTGGATATTCATAAGGATAAAGATTGGCAGGGTTGAGCATGTCTTTTGGTAAATCCACCACAACAGGACCGGGTCGTCCAGATGCGGCAAGATAAAAGGCTTTTTTGATGATTCTAGGGATATCTTTGCTGTTTTTTACTAGAAAACTGTGCTTTACAACGGGGCGAGAGATCCCCACCATATCGCACTCTTGAAAAGCGTCGTTTCCAATTAAATGACTCGGAACTTGCCCTGATAATACCACCAAGGGGACAGAGTCCATGTAAGCTGTTGCAATCCCCGTGATGGCATTGGTCGCCCCTGGCCCCGAAGTGACAAGCACCACCCCCACATCCCCTGTTGCACGAGCATAACCGTCCGCCATATGAACCGCCGCTTGCTCATGCCTTACAAGCACATGCTCTATATCACTTTTTTCATGAAGTGCATCATAAATATCAAGGACAGAGCCTCCAGGATATCCAAAAATAAATTTAACGCCTTGATCGATCATTGAACGAACGACCATGTCAGCCCCAGACAAGATTTCCACGTATACACCTCCATGTGACGCATTTTTAAACGTCTTTTTCAAAAAATCCTCACCCCAGCCAAAGGAGAAAGAGTTCAATTCAAAAAGACGGTTTCATTTATAGGGAATAACATAAACTGTAATGCCTTGTGCATAAGAATGTCGATTCTTTGAACATATTTACTTTTAAAATCGGTATCTTAAGCAAGGATTGCACATAAAATAAACACTTTCGAGATAAAGATGCACAAAATGCAAGAAAAGAAAGGAAAATGACAAAGAAAGAGAGAAAGACAAAGACAAAGACAAAGACAAAGA
>CAMRDW010000283.1 GCA_947041315.1 uncultured Enterovibrio sp. | reverse complement strand
AAGCTTCTCAATCAGAAGCTCTCCCAATACCAAAAGAAACAAAAACAAAAACAAAGCTTCAATCAGGATCTAAACCCGAGCACGCTGAATTTATAAAATTAAAAAAACGCCTTGAAGAAAAAGGCATCAAGATCCCCACAGAATTTGAGCATGAATTGCTTCATCTTCTCGCACAAAACCACGGAAACTATGCCGATCTCGATATGCATAAAGTGGTTGCCGCTGCTGCAGAATTAGAACATCGGCAATTAGAAAAACATGCCTCACATCATCCACAGACTCACCAAAATCAAAAAGATCGTCATAAGCAACCAAAGCCAATCAATCGAGATACCCTGTTTCACGAACACGCGCAGCATCACCCCGTAAAATTCCATCCCGATGCACACGACAGCATGCATCATGTATTGGGGGTGCCGGACTCTGAGGCCCCCCATGCTGATATGTCTTCTTTGTGCGGGCTGGACCAAATGCTTAACAACCGACAAATGATGGTGAGTATGCTTCAAGACACAATGAAAAGCATTGAGGATCTCATTAAAGCCGGGAAAATGACGAAAGAGCAAGACAAGCTTTTTCGCTACCGCTTCCTAAACCAAATAAGAGAAAAGATAAAGACGGACGAACCCAATGCTTGGGCTGATTTTCTTTTAGGTTTAAGTACCGGAGCCTCAGAAGGGCCATCTGGAGGAATATTGCTCGATATCTCTGTACGTGACATCGAAGACGGTCGAATAT
Source organism: uncultured Enterovibrio sp. (assembly GCA_947041315.1). Lineage (GTDB taxonomy): Bacteria > Pseudomonadota > Gammaproteobacteria > Enterobacterales > Vibrionaceae > Enterovibrio. The sequence continues at coordinate 2,657 of CAMRDW010000283.1, read as the reverse complement.
TCAGCAGCTTAAGTGCCCAAGAAATACAGGGCTACATCGTGGGTTCAAAAGCCTGGCGAGCGCTTACGGGTCTTTTTACTGAAGTGATGTACTTTTCAGCACTGACTGAATTGGCTAATACTATTGCACATAATCGAGCGGATTTATGTACTTACATTCGCACTTTGACTCTCATTAGCATGGCAAGCACACCTGGTGAAGAAGGAATACTTGAAAAAGAAGATATTCCTGATCTTTTAGAACAAAAAAGTGATTTTGTTCTAAAAGATTTAGAAGAAGCAAAACGAAAGCTAGCTGAAGATATACCGACTGAAAACAAAAAAAAAGCAATAGAAGTATCCAGTCATATCATGAAATCGAGATTGGAGGCACTTGCAAAAAACAAAGAAAAAATGGACTCTTCTGATTCATTTTTTAAATATAAAGAAAATACACCAACGATAAGTATATCGTTGAGGCCTGAATTTAATGTAAACAATGAACGACTCTCTTCACATCAACATAATATTCTTGAAGCCATTCGAAGAGGAGATGAAGAACAATCTGGAAAACGTTATCAAGATTGTTTTGATTTAGGTTTAACACCAGAGGAGACACTTTTGGTTTTAATGGAACATTCCAACATGTCGGATTCGATAAAACACACGCAACTTGAAATGAACCCACTTGAATATAAGTCCTTATATGAAAAGATAAGAAGAGAAAATCCAGTTCTACTTAAAAATAAATACCGGAAAATCATCTCTCACCTCGATGCTTTTCTGATCTCGACTAAATTGATGGATATGAAAAAATTCGACATGCATGTCGAATTAATTGAGCAGACAATGTATTTATGCAATACATCTCATTTAGGGAAAACACAATCAGAAGTCTATTTAGCACACGTGCTTGAATTTAATTCAAAAGAACGAACAACCTTAACGGGCTTGAGTGACAGCCAATTCGCGATCAAACTGAAGAAGCTACAAGAACAGCATCCCATATTATTTAAAAAAGAGCATCTCTATAATCTTCGATGTAAACGTACTCTCGGTAGTTGCTTGACGAATAAGGATGCAGACCAAGAGCAAGATTCAAATGATCCTTCAGCTTCAGTCCCAGAAAAGAAGGTTCATCCTGTAGAACCAGAAATAAAGCAAGACGAAGCCTCTCCCCCTAGCCCTGCACGAATCGCAAAAACAGCGTTTATTCAACACATTACAAGTAGATTTGAAAGATTAAGCATTGGCATTCCTATAGAGCACGCAATAAAAATGCAAGAAGTTGCTTGGACAACAAACAGTGTGTTTGGTGTTCGTCCAGTAGATTCTGGCGTTAAAACACTCATTCAAGAAGGTTACCCGACGAAAGACATTCGCGTAAAAGGAAAGAGCTCAAATTGGGGGCCGCAAAATGGTTTTATTTGTGTAGAACAAGGATTTTCAAAAAAAGAAGGGAATGCAGCGACAGTCGAAACACAAAATGCAGCCATTCAAACGGGTTTGTCTCAAGGACATTTCACTCAAACACCACTCAAAATCAGTATCACTAGAATTCTAGAATTAGAAGAATCCGGTTGTATCGAAATTTTAAATACAGATACAGAGAGAAAAATGACCTTAAAAGCAAAAGCAAATCATTCAGGGCAAAGTGGCGAGACTTACACGTTTATAGCAAAACCAGATTCTGAGCATTCAGAGCAACATATTATTTATCACCAATATACAAACACTGATGGCGAAACGATACAAAACCCTCTTCACGTTCTTGCAGATACAAAGTCAGGCGAGCCTTTAACAGCGGATTATGATCTCTTCTTTGTCGCCGGCAGTATAACAAATTTTGGCACGAGAGATCAGCGTACACTCAGCCAAGCTAGATTGAATTTTCCCGAAGTTGGCGATACAGCGAGCAATCAAGGAAAAGAAGTTAATTCATCCCCAAAGAAAGAAAGTTCTTTATCTCAAACAAAAAGAAGATCTTATTCTGTTGATATGATAAGCCGATTTAATACCAATCAAGGAAAACCATTGGGGGTCATTTCGACAAGAGTAAAAGGGCTAATAGCGCAAATAAACCTCGCACTAGACCGAGGCCGTTACAAAGAAATGGTTCACCATGGTGAAGATGCCGGTAATCCCTATTCTGATATTGCCGACAATTTTCCTGCTACCTTCTATTTACCTCGAAAGATGGAAGGGACTTATAAAGGAAAGATCGTTACTTTAGAGTCGATTTCAGTGGTAAAAAATATTTTTGAATATCAACAAATGGTAAGTGTTATTAAAGAAAATAATTTCCATTTTACGGACAACCCCAACTGGCCAAAAACAACACGCCCTTCATTCGCCGCGGCAAGAAATAGGTTCAACAACTAACCCTCCTCATTCACGAATATGCCCGTCGCCTTTGAAGCTGCGGGCTGTTGGCTGTTGGCTACGCTCGTTCAGGTCAATCACATCGTCGAGCGAGCCATAGGGCGCGATGTTATCCCAGAGCCCTTTGATGATACAGACTCATTCGCTCTGACTTCAACGCAAAATAATGTAATCTATTGTTGTTATAGCTTTTTCCTTCTTGCCTCCTCGGTGGGTCTTCCAATATCTTGGGTCTGATCTTGTTTTCGAGCGACTTAATATGGCATTTTTCAACCCTTCTAATACCACAAGAATACC
>CAMRDW010000282.1 GCA_947041315.1 uncultured Enterovibrio sp. | reverse complement strand
ATCTATTTCCTTGAATAATCCTTACTTTGCATTTTCCGCCTGCCAAATTGGTTTTATTATTTCTAATTACTGCACTTTTTCCTCTGATAAGTAGAAGAACGCAATCTATCCAATTATTTTGAGGTAGATGGCGCTTTATATTGCCGCGTTTTTTGTTGGTACTTTATAGTGGGTGGCCGGTTTATAGTCTTTTTTGTTGGTACTTTTATGATGGGTGGCAAACTTATACTTGAGTTTATATTGAGATGCATGTTCGGTTCCTTTGAAGATGCAGGGTTGCTTGGTGCGCTCTCAAAATTTAATTACATTAAAGAATGATGCTCCAGGGCTTTTCGTTCTTGAGGTCCAGCAGCATCTTCAAAAATCTTGGGTGTCTGTATTTTTGTCTGTATTTTTGTGTCGGTATTTTGGTGGAAAAACGATTATTCAATATTTTGAATTTGTTCACGCATTTGTTCTATGAGAACCTTGAGCTCAACCCCTGAAGCGGTGATTTCTGTATTGATGGATTTTGATGCTAAGGTATTGGACTCACGATTAAATTCTTGCATCATAAAATCCAATCTGCGGCCACATGCTCCGCCATTATTGAGCATTTTTTTGGTTTCTGTTACATGGGAGTCGAGTCGGTCTAGCTCTTCTGCGACATCTGATTTTTGAGCAAGAAAAATAATTTCTTGTTCTACACGGTTAGGCTCTAATTCTATTTTTGCGTCTTCAAATTTTTTGATGAGGCGCTCTCGTTGCCAATTCAAAACTTCGGGCATTTTGGCGCGCACTTTAATGACTTCTTTCGAAATACCCTCAAGACGCTGCTCAATCAAGGCTTTCATGTTTTGGCCTTCGCTTGCACGGGCTGCAATAAAATCATTTACCGTTAAATCAAAACCATTCAGTAAGGCTTTGTTAATGGAATCGATATCTTGCTCTGGTGTTTCCATGACGCCGGGCCATTGTAAAACTTGAAAGGGGGAAATATGGCCTTCTCCTGCGGTTTCTTTTATCCACTTGGCCGCTTGGATCAGTTGTTTTGCGAGGGATTCGTTGATTTTAAGTTCTTTGTCTGTTGAAGCGCTTGCTTCAAAACGTAAGTTGCATTCCACCTTGCCACGGGCTAAACGTTGGCGAAAACGTTCGCGAATAATGGGCTCGAGCCCACGAAATTGCTCTGGAATGCGGATATAAGTTTCGAGATAGCGTTGATTTACAGAGCGGATTTCCCAAATTGCGGTTCCCCACACGCCTTTTATTTCATGGCGAGCGTAGGCGGTCATGCTGTAGATCATAAAAGTGATACTCAAGGTTGTTAAATTCTTTCCGATTATACCCGCTTGTGTGTTTCTGTGCAGGATTGCATTTGTGAGGCTTTTTAAAAAATCTCGTCGCTTGATAAACTTGAAATCATTATAATCACCCCGTTACTTCTAGACCCAAGATATTTGAATATGCGCACTTGCGGCAAGTGAGCGAAGCGCCTCAACATAGAAAGACGATTTGATTGTGTTTCGCGAGTGCAGCCTGCATCCATGTCGCGTTAAAATCGACGCTTTTATATCACCTCAAATCATTAAATAAGGTAAACCCCATGCGCCCAAGCGGAAGAGATCTTGCTCAAATTCGTCCTGTCACCCTTACGCGTCAATTTACACTGCATGCCGAAGGCTCTGTGCTTGTGGAATTTGGAAACACAAAAGTCATTTGTACTGCGAGCGTGGAAGAAGGGGTTCCTCGATTTTTGAAAGGAAAAGGTCAAGGTTGGATCACGGCTGAATATGGTATGTTGCCACGAGCGACTCACACAAGAAACCGTCGAGAAGCGGCAAATGGAAAGCAAGGGGGGCGCACGATGGAAATTCAACGCCTTATTGCGCGTAGTTTGCGCGCAGCCGTCGATCTTAGCAAACTTGGGGAATTCACGATAACAGTGGATTGTGATGTGATTCAAGCGGATGGCGGAACGCGCACTGCGTCTATAACAGGGGCGAGTGTGGCCTTGGCAGATGCGCTTAATGGACTGGTTTCTCAAGGGAAATTGTCTAAAAATCCGATGAAAGGGCATGTGGCCGCTGTGTCTGTGGGGATTTATAAAGGCACGCCGATTTGTGATCTTGAATATCTTGAAGACGCCGCCGCTGAAACCGACATGAATGTCGTGATGCTTGAAGATGGTCGCATGATTGAAGTGCAAGGGACCGCAGAAGGTGAACCCTTTACGGCGGAAGAATTAAACGCCATGTTGTCTTTGGCAACGAAAGGGATTGTTGACATAATTGCAATCCAAAAAGCGGCGCTTATGGATTGATGATCTCTTAGATTGCTTCGCTCATGAACGGATAGATAAAAAATAAATAGGCGCTTCATTGCGCCTTTGCTAAAAAATACAGGCTTATGCCCAAGACACTTGAAGATGTGTATAGGCGGCAAACGAGTGAAGCCCCTGTGCATAGATCTACTCTGTGATTGGCCTGAGCGAGAGCAGGCAACACCGGCGCAATTTCAAAGGCGATGGGTATATCGCTGTTTTGTGAGATTTCGCCTCGAGAATATCAATTACTTTAAAAAATAAAAGAGACACATGACAGAAATGAAAATGAAAGCCTATCAGCGCCAATTTATTGAGTTTGCATTAGAAAAAGAAGTTTTAAAATTTGGTGAGTTTACGTTGAAGTCCGGTCGTAAAAGTCCTTACTTTTTTAATGCGGGTCTTTTCAATACTGGGCGTGATTTGGCACGTTTAGGACGTTTTTATGCCCAAGCCTTGCAAGATGAAGGCATTGAATATGATCTTTTGTTTGGCCCTGCTTATAAAGGCATTCCCATTGTAAGCAGTACGGCAGTGGCTTTGGCTGAACAGCATGATAAAGATATTCCTTATTGTTTTAACCGTAAAGAAGCTAAAACCCACGGAGAAGGAGGAAGCTTAATCGGCAGTCCTTTAAAAGGGCGCGTGATGTTGGTGGATGATGTGATAACCGCAGGCACGGCCATTCGTGAATCAATGAAAATCATTCAAAGTAATGGGGCTTTTTTGGCCGGGGTCTTGGTGGCCATTGACAGGCAAGAGCGCGGAAATGGCACACTTTCTGCCATTGGCGAAGTGGAGCGGGATTTTTCTTGTAAAGTGATTTCAATCATTAATCTTGCAGATTTACTGGTTTACCTTGAACAAAGCAACATTTATCAACCCCATTTTGAAGCCCTCAAAACCTACACAGAAGAATTTGGGGTTTAACGTATTTAGCTCATGCCGCGCACTTTTATATACCCAAGATATTTAAAGATGCAGATTGGCGAAAAAATGAAAAGCCTTTGAGCAAAGATGACCTCTGTGATTGCGCTTTAAGAAATGGCTTTGAGGGGACAGCCAGCATTAAGGGAATTAGCTTTAAGTGGACACCCAACTTAAGGGAACAGCTTTAAGAGGA
>CAMRDW010000281.1 GCA_947041315.1 uncultured Enterovibrio sp. | reverse complement strand
ATTCCCTTCGTCCCTGTAATAAGTACTAAGGTGAAAAGCAATGCGTTTGAAACTGATACGCCTGGTACTTTAAATCAATTTATCAAAGTGAGCTTACAGAACAACCTTACAAACCCAAACCTTCCCGCTTCTGAAAATACGCTTTATAGTGCACAGGCTCTGCGTTATTTTGACAATGACAAAACCTTTAATCACACAGGCACCATAAGAACAAAAGTGCCTTCTCACGAAGCTTTCAGTTGGGTCTATTACCCCTCCATGCGTTTAGACGATTTCAGCTTGTCTTCCATGACGCAGACTTGCTCATATCAATGGAACCAAACCACATTGAAGCTCTTTGAATGGGACCTGGCACACCGAAATCAAAACTCGAGTACAGAGCACTACAACAATACGATACTAGAAGGCTCTCAAATTCATAATGTTACAGCCTCTGGTAAAAAGATGTTCGGCTTTAATATCACGGTCAACAGCGACCCAGCCAATGGTAATTTAACGCTTCTTACAAGCCCACCTTATTTATTCAACAGCACCCAGGTGCGCTGTGAAAATATAACGTTCTCTGAAGGCAGCCATTATTACCATTCAGGATCAGAAGGCCGAGCAGCGAGCCCTTGGCCTGCTGTCATTGCATTAACCACTGCCGTGTCCTTTTTATTAAAAGACGGCTGATCTGTTTTTGTCTCTTTTTTATATATGCCCAAAAGAATTGAAGATGCGCGCCTACGCCAAGCGAACGAAGCCGCTGAGCATAGAGGTACTATGTGATTGGGCTAAGAGAGCGCAGCCAACAAGCACGCAAGGTCAAAGGCGACGGTATATCCAAGACACTTGAAGGCGCGCACCTGCGCCAAGCAAGTGAAGCCCAATCACATAGACAGTCTGTGTGATTGAGCAGAGCAAACCTCACCCACGCCGACGCCCAGATGCCATTTAAATGGAAGAAATACATGACAGATTTGAGAGAAGAAAAGGCTTTAAGCGGCGTGAAAAAGCAAAAGAAGCAAGCTTAGCAACCTGAGCTGATTAACCCTTAACAATTTCATAAGAGTGTGTCATTTCAACGCCCTTTCCAAGCATCAAACAGACCGAACAATATTTTTCTAAGCTTTCCACAACGGCCTTTGCCACACAAGCGTCATCAAGTGCGCCCGTCACAATAAAGTGGAGATTGATTTTGGTAAACAAACGAGGCGAGGGGTCGCGGCGCGTGCCAGACAAAAGCACTTCACAGGCCTCAACGGGTTGATTTTGAGCTTTGAGCGAAGAGACGACATCCACAGAGCTGCACCCCCCAGCCCCCATTAAAACCATTTCCATCGGGCTTGGCGCCGTTGCTCCAGCATTTCCATCCATAACAAGACGATGCCCTGAATTTGACAGCCCTAAAAAGGTCATCTCTTCACACCATTTGACACTCGCTTTCATTGTTTTTCCTTACTAACTTTCAGTCTCGTGATCTCGTGCGCGTTTTTACCTCGAAATTGGCCTCCAAGTCTATATCAAAATCAAGAAATCATTTTAAAAAAAGGATAAACTCTTCGTGTCAATCAGATAGCTTGTAGCCTGACTGCCGACACTTTATGCTATCCAGCCAACAGTGCAGAAAAATGGTGGGATAAGGAAAACTCATCAGGCAACAACGTGTAGAGGAAATGAGATATTATGGTTCCAAGTAAACCTCAAACAGACCCAACACTCGAGTGGTTTCTTTCACATTGCCACATTCATAAGTACCCCTCGAAAAGCACGCTTATCCATGCTGGAGAGAAAGCAGAGACCTTGTACTACATCGTAAAAGGCTCAGTGGCTGTTCTTATCAAGGATGAAGAAGGGAAAGAAATGATCCTTTCTTATCTTAACCAAGGCGACTTTATTGGAGAACTTGGACTTTTCGAAGAAGATCAAGAACGTACCGCTTGGGTTCGTGCAAAATCTCCTTGTGAAGTTGCTGAAATCTCATTTAAAAAGTTCCGTCAGCTCATCCAAGTCAACCCTGATATTCTGTTACGTTTATCTTCTCAAATGGCGCGTCGCTTACAAGTGACAAGCCAAAAAGTGGGTGATTTGGCCTTTTTGGATGTGACAGGCCGCATCGCTCAAACGCTGTTAAACTTGGCCAAACAACCCGATGCAATGACCCACCCTGACGGAATGCAAATTAAAATCACCCGTCAAGAAATCGGTCAAATTGTAGGTTGTTCACGTGAAACCGTGGGACGCATATTAAAAATGCTCGAAGAGCAGAATCTTATTTCTGCCCATGGTAAAACCATTGTGGTTTACGGCACGCGCTGATAGCCTTAGCGAATAAAATCGACCCACGTATCTTCAAATACGTGGGTTTTTTTTAAGCCCGTCAAATTATTTATACTCGAAAGAATTGAAGATGCGCGCCTGCGGCAAGTGAGTGAAACCCCTGAGCATCGATGGACTATGTGATTGGGTTGAGCGACCGAAGCCAACACCCACGCAGTGTTTTAAAAAAAGGGTATTTTAAAATGCCTGATCGAATACATTGAAACTCATGACTTAAAAAAATGAAGTATGAGATCACTCTTAGATTCATATATCCGATCCGTTTGAAGGGCGCTAAAACCGGAGTAAACTCGGTTTAAAATCCAACACCTCTGAGAAATCTATTATTCCATCCTGAAGATGAGGGTTTATTGAAAATTTCCTCATCATATTCTGATATTCTGGTTTTACATTCTTTTTTATCCATTTTTGAGTTAATAAGCTAATGCGTTTTTGTTGTGCATAACTATCCCCTCCAGAGCTCTGCAGGTACATGTTTGGCTCTGTCCCTATTGATGAAAAACGATATTCACCCTTCGTGGTTATAGATTGCATCTCAGTTGACTCAATTAGAGACTTCAATAAAGCATAACTGACCATATTAGAAAGACCTTGATGGAAGATTTTTATTTTACCTTGAGCCAACTCAGGATCCTTGTTCGCCTTAAATTCCTTTTCCGCACTCAAAAAACTATCAATCAAACCCGTCGTTAAAAATAAGCAGATTGGGTGGTGTTCTTGGTTCCCATCATTAATTGAATCGAGGTCAATTAATTGAACCATCTTTCCTGCCTCACGACAAACAAGGTTATTTAATGATATATCCGTCATGAACAAACCCTCTTTTTGCATCTGATATAGGTCTGTCACTAATTGGAAAAACTGATATAATTCAAAATTATACCCCGCGTTAAGAACAGTAGCTAAAGTGTGCCCCCCATCAGATGAAATCATTTCTTTGTCACTTACAAAAAAGGAGGAACAAAGTGATGGATATTTCCGTAATTTTTCAATAACGAGTTGATTAAATTTAATGCTACTTTCAAGAGGAAATGATTCACTTATAGCTTCAAGCTTAACGTATTCAAGATCCCTGCTTGTTAGTATTTTAGAACCCCCGCGTACTACTTGTCTTCCTTGT
>CAMRDW010000280.1 GCA_947041315.1 uncultured Enterovibrio sp. | reverse complement strand
GGCGGTAAACGAGTGAAGGCCCTGAGCATAGATTTACTCTGTGATTGGCCTGAGCGAGAGCGGCCAACACCCATGTCGCTTCAAAGGCGACGGCTCAAGCCTCTCCTTGACGATAAAAAGAGGCTTGCTTTTGGGCGTTGAAATACAGCGATCGTGGCGGACGCCTTGCATAAAATAACTGGAAATATGACATGCCAAGCAATTCCCTTCCTGTCTTTTTATAAAAGTGTGACAGGTGCGATTGTTTTATTTTTATTCCACTAAGAAAAAAACAAAAAAATATTTATTTTAAAGAGTCCCATAAAGGATGGATAATATTGGATTTTACAATATTGAAATAAAAAGAACCATAAACTTTAACGTTAAAATCGGCTTGTATTTTCGAGTAAAAAGGACTCGAAAATTAATAATTTTTCTTGTTTTCGTTATATATTTTAATTCTTTTTTATTCTCGGCTTCGAGGAGGAAATTAAATATAAAACGCAAGAATAACCATGCAAGCAGTTGATTTTAAAGGTGTATAAATATCCATTCCCTTGTTTTTATAAAAATGTGATCGCGGTGGAATACTGACTTGAAATTTGCACCAAGTCATAAATTTAAAATCATTAATCAAGTAATGATTGATGTTTTTTAAAGGAGAAGTAATCTATATATATCGATTGAGGGTTCGTTCAATTGATAGGGTAAATTCTAATGCGATGAACGATCGCTTTAATTAATTAAAGTAGAGTCATTGCTTCGGCGGCCAACACTTGAGTGATGACTGTAAATTAAAAAATATCTTTTAGGAGTTATTTTCCATGGAAAAAATGTTTAAACGTTCAATGTTAGGCGCTGCAATTGCTTTTGCTGGCGTTTCAGGCTCTGCAAATGCAGCCGTTGATTTAATGGGTGAAGCGGTTCAGCTTTATGGACAAGCAGCCGGCTTTATGCATTTTGTGAATCCAAAAGAAGGTGATTCTGCGGCGCAAGCAGTGATAGAGTCACGTATTGGTTTCCGTGGTCGCGTTGAGTTTGAAACCTTTGCACCTGATTTCGTTTGGCAAATTGAAAGTGGTGACACGAACCACACCGAATACGGTGCATTGGGTATGCGTGACACCTTCCTCGGTTTGGACTTTGACGGAATTGGCTCTTTCAAATTCGGTCGTCAATTGGTTGCTGCATATAACTATGTTGACTGGCCGCACTCAAACCCAGGTCTAGGCAATGTGTTTGATTGGCACAACACCATTGGTGCGACTTTTGAAGACCGTGCAGACAACAATTTCCGTTATGACTCTCCAACATGGGGTGGCTTTAACGTTCAAGCAACCTTAAGTGGCATGGGCACGACAACGGATGCATTGGTCATGAGTATCGCGGGTTCTTATACCCACGACATGTTCTCTGTCCATGCGGGTTATTACGATCAAAAAGGGTATACGGTCAATACAACGGATGCTTGGGTTTTCAATCCAGAAACCGGTAATGCCGATTTTACTGCCGGTGTTGCGAACAAACAAATGGGTGATGTGTCTTACAGCATCCTCGGTGGTAGCGTGTTCCTCGGCGACGTGACGTTAACAGGCGCTTGGAAATACATGGAAAACAATGCAGGAACTGAGAAAAATGACCAAGATGCATATTCTGCAACTGCACAATATATCATCGACGGTACTTGGGTTCTTAAAGCCGGTTATTCTGCTACAACAGACTCTAAATTGGCGACTGTCAGCGACAAATCAACCGCCATCACTGGACGTCTAGGTTATCTATTGCCAAGCACGTATCTGTACATGGATGTGCGTTCATATGATTACAAAGGCGATGACAGAACGGGCGATGGCACAAACATCTTGATTGGTGCTGAATACTACATCTAAATTGTATTCTCTTTATTGTACTATTTATGCGAGCGTCTCTTGATGCTCGCTTTTTTATTGGAGGCAGTATGAAGTTGTTGATTCAATCCATTTTTTTATTGGGGGCGATGCTCCCATTTTTTACGTTGGCACAGGTGAATGTGTCTTTGCATAAAGACATTGAAGTCTTGGCCATCAATGGGGAAGCCTTGCCGATGAGTTTCATCTCTAAACAGAAGATGACATTGGAAAATGGAACAAACCAATTGCTGATCAGGGTTTCTAAACTGATTGAAAGTGGGGCCGATTTTGAAAAATTTAAAACAGACCCTTTGGTTATAACCTTTGATGCAAGCAATGAAGACCTAACAATTGAGCCGGAAAAAATTATTTTTTCACAACGTCAAGTGAATGATTTTAAAAAAAATCCCTCTTTCATTTTGAACAACGAAGCAGGCCTCCTTTTGGCTTCAAACCAAGCAATATTGCCTGCAGACAGTGGGATGATGAGAGATTACGAAAAAGAATTGATAAAATTTAATCGAAAACGTAACCTGGTTATTGCGTCCCAAAAAACCGACCCTTCTTTTATTGCCGAAGAGGTGCTTCCTGTTTCAGCGACGCTTGCCGCTGTGCCTGTGCCTTCCCCCATTGTTCCCATTCAGCCTCAAGCCGTTATAAAACAAACATCGAATCATCAAACAAAAAGCAGCGCTGAAAATAGCTTGATTTTAATGAAGGCTGATTTTTTAAGGATGGACTCAGACGAGAAAAAAGCATTTTTACGTTGGGCTGTTAAAAACGTGAAGGCTTAAATACCTGTATCAGAGAATATTTGATCATTTTTCGCTTGTTAAAATAAACGATAACATCGTCCTGAATTTCTAAATTAAAATAAGCTGTTATCAAAATTACCGAGATGTTTTCAGTGATTTTTCCAGCGCAATTTCTGCTTAAGGACGTACTTGAAATGCCAGAGGCGTTTTTTTTGAAAAAATGCAATCCAAAAAGACGCAAAGAGGTATGTTTTCCCTCAGTGAGTGAGGTCCTTTTACAAGATGGAGATTGAATCCCCTGGGGGTTTTTATTATCTTGGTGAGATAAGATTTTTCAGTGTTGACAAGCATTAAGAAATGAAAAAGAGTGCCGACGACAAGAGGGCACTCTTTTTATTTTAAAAGGGGGATTAATTTCGATTGAAGGTACCACCGCCTTTTTTGCAAAGCATGCTAGGGATATAGTTTGATGTCCCATCAGCATAATTGCAGGTCACAAGTGGCCCCGCTTGGGTTGCCCATCCTGATTGATTGTTGGCTTGTACAGAAAAACTGAGTGACGCGGTTAATGCAAGTGTGGCGATCATTGTGCTCAATAACTTCATTTGTATTTCCCCTGGTGATGTGTGATTCAGTTCATATTTATGTTAGAACGATTTTTAGGCATCTGAAAGAAAATACAAACAAAATCTCATTTACGAGACCTCTTGTGACACACTCGCCTCCTTTTTGTTTCAATTCTGTTTTTTCTCGTGTTCCTGAACGAAATCAAGAATGCCTCGTTTTTTGCTTTAGGCATATCAGGTTTCAATTTGGAGTAATAAATAAGG
>CAMRDW010000279.1 GCA_947041315.1 uncultured Enterovibrio sp. | reverse complement strand
TAACCAAAGAGCGTCATCCAGAAGTGGATTTTCGCTCAACAAGAGAGCATTGATTCCTTTTTTTTTAAAAAAGGGCGTTGAAGAAAACGCTTGAGCTTCAACGTCCTTTTCACTCTATACCCAAGACACTTGACGTTGCGTGTAGGCGCCAAGCAAGTGAGCCCCCTGAGCCTACTATGTCATTGGGCAGAAGAGCGCAGCCAACACCCTCGCCGCTTCAACGGCGATGGGAATAAGAATGAAAAAAAGCTTTAACCCTCTCTCACTTCTTTAAAATCGAAATAGGCGATGAGATTTTATTTGTATGATTTTGAGGGAGCCTCTGAGCATACTCCATCAGGACTTTCGGCTTATCTCAGATAAACCAGGATGATATGTTAGCAAACACAGAATAAACATTGAGGCGCACAGCATGAAAAACACGGATGACGACGACTTTGAATTTGAAGGGCAAGAGAATTTAGATCTTACCTCTCATCCTCATCCAATGGGGATAGATACACATGTTCGTATTGCAAAAGATCAATTCAGTGTCTTTGAATTGCTGCGTTTTGAACGCCGTGGTTTACTTGTTCTTGCACCCGATTTTCAAAGGTCAGATGTTTGGGATATAAAACATAAATCAGAACTCGTTGAGTCGATATTAATGGGGATCCCCATTCCACTTATTTATCTTTTTGAAGATGAAAAAGGTGTGAGACAAATCATTGATGGAAAGCAACGCGTAACGGCTTTAAAAGAGTTTTTAAATGATGATTTTTCACTATCTCGGTTATCGATGCTTCCACATCTCAATGGTCAAAAATTTTCTGAAATTACGCCTCTGCTTCAAGCTAAATTAGAAGACTATCAATTACACACTTATGTGATTCAACCTCCCACGCCAGATTCTGTTAAATTTATTATATTTGATCGTGTCAACAGAAGTGGTGTTAACCTGAATAAGCAAGAAATGCGGCATGCTCTTTATCAAGGTAAAGCGACGAAATTAATACAAGATCTAGCGGAGAGTCAGGAGTTTAAATTAGCAAGTGGAACCGATGTAAAACAAAAGCGAATGCGTGACCGTTATTTGATTCTTCGCTTTGTTGCGTTTTATTTATTGAAAAAAGATCACTTAAAAGGGATTGAGTATCGATCTGATATTGATGTTTTTTTGGCATTAGTAATGAACTTTATAAATACCAATGCATCAAATGAGCAAGTTCAGAAAATAAGGGATGCCTTCTTATTAGGAATGAGAAATATTAATACCGTATTTAAAAGTGACATCTTTCGTTTTAAATCTAAAAAAGGAGGGAAAAAGCGACCGATAAATATGGGGCTATTTGAAATTCTTGTATTTTCATTTTGTGATATTGATTTAACTAAGTGTAATCTTGTAAAGGTTCATGAAATTATAGAGACATATAAGTTAAGGTTGGATAATGAAGGTTTATTTTCTGGATTTATAGATAGCAATGAACGTATCAAAAAACGATTTGATGTTGCAAAAGAAATAATAAAAGAGTTGAAAAATGCTTAATCAATTAAATATAACCAATCTAAAAAGTATCGAAAAGGCTGAGCTAAAATTAGCGCCTTTAACCTTGCTCACAGGCGCCAATTCTGTGGGGAAATCTACAGTGCTACAAGCATTGATGCTCTTTATCAAACACATTGAAATGGAAAATAGCTATAGTATGGAAGAATTGCTTCGTTATTTAGATGATTTTTCTGCGATTAGGAATAAAAAAACAAATGCTCGCAATGTGTATATTGAGGTGATGGACGATAAAGACTCCTCACACAATATTGATATATATAAAGATTATATAAATGGTAGCAGTTTTGGATTCACTTATTCATTTGAATCAATGAAAAATAAAGACACGCCAGAATTGTTATATCTCAGTGCTAACCGTATGGGCGCACAAGAATTGGTGCCACTTTCAAATCGAAAAGTGGGTCTTTTAGGCGAATTTTTATTTTCCCATTTTGAAAAAATCAAAGTAAATAGTTTACCTGAAAAAATGGTGAAATTTGAAGGCTCTAAAACGATTGCTTATCAATTGAGCCAATGGTTATCTTTCATCACAGGCTCTGAACTTGAATTGATAACAGAGCAAATTGGTGATCATGTTAAAGTTTCTTTTAAGGTAAAAGAGATTGAAAGCACTGTTTCTCCCTTTAATCTCGGTGTGGGGGTGAGTTATCTTTCAAAAGTATTGATTATTTGCTTAATGGCCAAAACAGGCGATTTATTGTTAATAGAAAACCCAGAAGTGCAGCTTCACCCTAAATCACAAGCTTTGCTCGGGGTATTCCTTTCCTTTATTGCGAGAAACGGTATTCAACTCATTGTGGAAACCCATTGTGAGCATTTGATCAATAAAATTGCCTATCAAGTGTATGAAGATAAAATTTCAACTGAAGATGTTGTTATTCATTATAAATCAGATGTAAATCAGTCATTTGAAACAATATTTATCGATGAAAACGGTGAGTTTAATAACATTGAAGGGGATGTAATCAGTTTTCCTAATGGCTTTTTTGATGCCACTTTGGCTGATCTTATGGAGATGAGATAATCAATGGCAGAGAAAATGGTATTAAGTACCTCGTTATTGATTGCTTATGAAAATGTTGGATTTGATTACCGCACACATCAGAAAAAATATAAACGATTAATGAGAGTGCTTTCACTTCCCTATAAAACAAATAAAAAACAATGGGTTGAAGCTAGGGGATTTGGCCTTAATGATTGTGCGTACCAACGTCTTCTTCCTCAATTAATTCAACTTGGTGATAAAGATGCAGAGTTGGAAGCACTTGCTGCACAAACCCGTCTGAAAGTGATTTTAACCGAAGATGAAAATGCAGTGCTTCCTTATGTGAATTACAAATCTTCTTTTTTAAGCAATGAGCTGACCATTGGACTAAAACCAGCAGATTGCAGAATTAATTTTGTGCAATATTTGCAACGTCTTTGTGCCTCGGCTTTAAAAATAACGATTTGTGATAATTATTTCGGAAAAAATTGGGAGAATACCCAAGCTCTTTTTCATGAAATACTTCCGCGGCATCGTCTTTTGATTGAGTATGTGGAAACGCATTGCAATATTAATGACGTCAAAAATAGCCAAAAAATCAGTGATTCATTTTTGCAAACAATTTGTGTTGATTGGTCCGTTACACAAAGCAAACTTTATAAGAATTTGCATGACAGGTATCTCTTGATTGAATCTCCGCAAGGCAAAATTGAGTTGATGCTTTCAAGTGGATTTGATCATATTTGGAAACGCAATCCTAAAGAAATCACCTGTGTTCTTCGAGATGTGGGATAAATCCAGTTTTCTCAATGGCGTTTAAATCAAAAGAGCCAAGCCATGATAGACACCCATTGCCATTTTGATTTCCCGCCTTTTAATGACAATCCAGATGCGTGGATAAAACGGACACAAAAGGCTGGCGTTCGGCATTTGATTGTACCGAGTGTCT
>CAMRDW010000278.1 GCA_947041315.1 uncultured Enterovibrio sp. | reverse complement strand
GCGCTTCTTTGTCTGTTTTGCAGCCCCAAAAAATCATATCCTCAATAAACTTAGATATAATAATTTTATCAAGTAAAATGTTTTTATTCAGTGGCTTGTATTGTGGGTTTTATGCCTCAAAGCTTCAAAAAATCAGCGCTTTCAGAAGCGGACATTATCAGTAAATTTATCCTTCCTGCGCTCAAAAATGTGGGCTGGGATCCTATGAGTCAAATTCGCCAAGAAGTAAAACTGCGGGATGGTAAGGTGATTGTTCGTGGGCAAGTGGCCGCACGCATCAAGGTAAAATCAGCGGATATTGTGCTTTATCATAAACCTTGTATGCCGCTTGCCGTTATCGAAGCCAAAGCCAATAAACATGAAATGGGGAAAGGACTGCAACAAGGCTTGGACTACGCCTCTTTATTGGAAGTGCCATTTATTTTTGCATCGAACGGCGATGGTTTTGTGTTTCATGATAAAACCAAATTGGGTACGCCCGAAGAGGGTCAAGTGGAATCTATTTTGCGTCTTGAAGACTTTCCAACCCCGCAACAGCTTTGGAAAAAATATTGCCGTTGGAAAGGATATAAATCAGAGCAATTGCCTCTCATTACTCAAGATTATCATGATGACGGAACTGGAAAATCTCCCCGTTATTACCAATTACAAGCCATCAATAAAACCATCGAAGCGGTGGCGGCAGGGCAAGATAGAATTCTTTTGGTTATGGCAACGGGGACAGGGAAAACCTATACAGCCTTTCAAATTATCTGGAGATTATGGAAAGCCAAAGCGAAAAAACGTATTTTGTTTTTAGCGGACAGAAACATTCTTGTTAATCAGACGAAAAATAATGATTTTCAACCCTTTAATAGCGCAATGAGCAAAGTAACGGGCCGATGTGTTGACCCTGCTTACGAAATTCATTTAGGGCTTTATCAAGCCTTAACAGGCCCAGAAGAACACCAAAAAGCCTTCAAACAAGTTAACCCCGATTTTTTCGATCTGATCATCATTGACGAGTGTCATAGAGGAAGTGCCTCTGAAGACAGTGCCTGGCGTGAAATACTGGAATATTTCAGCGCAGCCACACAAATAGGCCTCACCGCGACACCTAAAGAAAACAATGAAATCTCTAACATCGAATATTTTGGTGAGCCTGTTTATACCTATTCCTTAAAAGAAGGGATTGAAGATGGCTTTCTTGCGCCTTATAAAGTGATCCGCGTTGATATCGATGTTGATTTAAAAGGATGGCGACCTACAAAAGATCAAAAAGATAAAAACGGCGAAGTCATTGAAGACCGTATTTACAACCAAAAAGACATGGACAGAAACCTTATCATTGATGAGCGCACCGAACTTGTTGCCCAAACCATCACCGCTTACCTCAAGCGCACCGATCCTATGTCAAAAACCATCGTATTTTGTAACGACATCGATCACGCAGAACGCATGCGCCGCGCCTTGGTCAATTGCAACCCAGAGCAGATCACCAAAAACGAAAAATACGTGATGAAAATAACGGGAGATGATGAACTGGGCAAAGCGCAATTAGATAATTTCATTAATTCAAAGAAAAAATATCCCGTAATAGTCACCACATCTGAATTGATGACCACAGGCGTCGATGCTAAAACATGCAAATTAGTGGTACTGGATCAAGGCATTCAATCCATAACAAAATTCAAACAAATCATTGGACGAGGAACCCGTATAGACGAAAAATACGGCAAGCTTTGGTTCTCAATTTTAGATTTTAAAAAAGCAACCGAGTTATTTGCCGATGAACGTTTTGATGGTGAGGCGGTTCGCGTTAAAGAAACGAGGCCTGAAGATTTTAATGATGAGACAAGGCTCGACGAGATTGTCAGTGACGAGGATGCGATTGAAGATCCGAATGACCCATTTGCCTCTGATGACATCGACTCAGATACAGTGCTTGATCCAAGACCGTCATCGGGATCGAACAGTGAAAACACAACTCCCCCTCTAAACCCGATAGGTGACGGTGATGAACCCTCAGTGCCTCGAGTGAAATACCATGTCTCTGGCGTCAAAGTTGAAAAAATAGCAGAGCGTGTTCAGTATTACGATACCGACGGTAAGCTTGTCACTGAATCTTTCAAAGATTACACCCGCAAAACCATGGCCAAACAATTTGCCTCTATGGATGAATTTACAAAAAAATGGAACGACGGCAAGCGTAAACAAGCCATCATTGATGAGCTTGCAGAAGAAGGCATTATTTGGGATGCTTTAGAGCAAGAAATTGGCAAGGAAATGGATCCTTTCGATATGATTTGCCATGTCGTTTACGACCAACCCCCTCTTACCCGAAAAGAGCGCGCGCAAAATGTAAAAAAACGAAATTATTTTACTAAATACAGTGAAACGGCTCAGAGCGTGTTGAATAATCTGTTAGATAAATACGCCGATGAAGGCGTAAAAGAAATAGAAAATATACACATTCTTAAAGTCAAACCCTTTGATGAAATAGGGCGCCCGCTTGAAATTATTAAAAAAGCGTTTGGGGATAAAGAGGCGTATTTAAACGCTGTGTACGAGCTAGAAGATGAGATTTATCGACAGGCTTAAAATTCATATTCAATAAAATTAAATATGCCTGTTATACCCCTCGTTTTTGATGCTGCATATACCTGTCGCCTTTGAAGCTGCGTGGCTGTTGGCTGCTCTCGCTCAGGCCAATCACATAGTCCATCTATGCTCAGGGTCTTCAGTTGTTTGCCGCCTACACGCATCTTCAATTACTTTGGGCATAACGAGCAAAAATGATCAAATATTGACTGGAACGGATATGAAAGACGTTTACAAAGGAAACGAAGCCATGACGCCGATACGCTGGAAACAACGATTAGAGAATCTGCAAAAAGCACAACTAAGGTTATCAAAGGCGTGTGCGCAGAAGAAATACAATGAATTAGAGCTTGCAGGATTGGTGCAAACATTTGAATTTACGTTCGAATTAACATGGAAAACGCTAAAAGATTTATTGAATTTCGAAGGTTTTGATGCCGCTTCTCCTCGCAGCGTCATTCGCACCGCATTAGAAGCTAAACACCTCAATGCGGCGCAATGTGAAACCTTATTAGAGGCATTAATCAAACGAAATCTACTCACTCATACTTATGATGAAGCGCAAGTATTACAAGCACAGTTATTAATCAAAGAAAGTTTTGGACCGACAATCACAAACGTCACTGAATATTTAACGAAAAAGAGCGGCAATGATGAATTCAATTGAGGAAAGCTTTGGATTAAAAGAGCACCATAAACAGCAAATTATCACTCTTTTACGTTCAAATTTGCGGGTTAAAAAAATAGAATTGTTTGGCTCTCGCGCTCGCGGTTGTCATAAAGAAAATTCTGATATTGACTTGGTCATAGAGGGGAAAGATCTCACATTGAGCGATTTAGCGCAGCTCATGGATTCATTAGAAGAAACCAGCATTCCTTATAAAATCGACCTTCTGATCAAACACAA
>CAMRDW010000277.1 GCA_947041315.1 uncultured Enterovibrio sp. | reverse complement strand
CGGCGTTGCCCGTAGGGGGAGAGACAGGATATCGAACGTCAATCTTGCCTGTGACAGCGGCGGAAATGAGGGCGGTACGGCGTTCTTGCATTAGTAAGACAGCATCGTGAGCTTTAGCAATTATTTTATCTACTTGAGTACTCTCATTTTTTAAATATTCAGTGATTTCTAGTGACTCAGAATACGGAGGGAATACAAAATATGTAGCTTTAAAATCGCCTAAAGAAACACGCTTTCTTGTTCCTTCAACACTAATATCATTTAAAACTATACGACCAAAATCAGAGTTAAGAAGATAGGATACAAATGATGAGTTAAATCTACTTTTGTCCACACGAATACGGATTACATCTTGTGTAATTATTGCTTCCGGCTCAAATTCAGGATAAACGCATGAGTCTCCGGGAGGATTACCAACTTTAGAAATGATTACATCACCAGATTTGACCTTACAAACTTCTAGTTTTAGGGCTTTTTTAGGTGATACATGAACAGTGCTCTTTCGTTTGTAGCCTGTTGTTTTAATATCTCTGATGTATATAACAGGAACTCCCTCATCTATCAGCTCGTGTGCTAATAAGTCACTACCAAAAGGACCATTAACAAAGCAACCTTTAGTACCGTCACCTATATTCCCTAACTTGGTTTTGAGCCAATGCTCTGGCACTTCGCCTAACCACTCCACACCTGAATCTTTCATTGGGGCGTCTGGGTTCAGACCTTTCGTTACTGCATGGCTAATCACCGCTTGGCGCTTTTCTTTTAGCAGCTTGATAAGTTGCTGCTGCTTTTCGATAAGCGTGTCGATTTTTGCTGTTTCGTGATCGAGGAAATTGGCGATTTGAATATCTAATCCATTACTAGGTCGCGGAATTGGGAAATTATTAATATTTTCTTGAGTCATGGTTGGCATCCCACTACCAGTGTTGTTCACATCTATCTTTGACTTTATCAGTGAAGAGTTAAATAAATAGGATAAAAACCTTGAATCAATTGTGGCTTTTTTAATTAGTGCCATTTGTGGGTTAATTGTCATAGGAGAATTTATCTCCCTAACAATTGTTGACTTCCCATAGGTTGAGCCTGTTTTGACTAGAAGGAGATCATTTATCTCCACCATGATCTCTGGAGATTCGTAATATTTTTGCCAACTTAAAAAAGATCTCGTCGCTAATGTAAACTTATCACCAACTACGTTTGAAGGACTTAGAACGATAGCACCTTCACCTTCATCTACGATGTCATTTACGGTATACCCTCGAAAGCCAATTCTGCCAAAAATCGATGCTACATACTTTAGCCGCGTTACCTGCCAGTCTACGGGAAGATCTACAAACCACTCAACCCCAGAATCTTTGTATTCTGGATATGCCTGATATTTACCCAACGCTCTCTTATTCATGCTCTGCCCCTGATTGTTCTAATAGTGCAATGCTCGGCAAATTTCCTTGTAATTCATCGGGCAAGGCTTGAGTGAGTGGATGTTCTGAAACGCCCATAGGGTTATTGATCCCATTTAAGGCATATTCGGCCACCCATTTGTCTTTGCTTTTGCACCGTAAAATGCCAATCGTGGGGGCGTCGCCCTTTTTGCAAAGCTGTTTATCAATCGCATTAATATAAAAATTGAGCTTTCCTGCGTATTCAGGCTCCCTCTTTGTTTTAAGAGAAGTTCCAAGCTTTAGTTCAATCACCACATAGCAATGCAGCCTTGCATGGTAAAAAAGCAGATCAATATACAAATCTAAGATCTGTTGAAAATGTGTATCAGCAATAAAACCGTGATTTCTGTTTTGTGAGCTGCGATCAATGAAGGGAAAAAAGTAAGCACTCAATCGATAATAACCGATTGTTTTTAAATGCATTTCTGATTTTGCTTGATCTGAAAACTGCAAGCCTCGTTGCTGTGATTGGCTTATATGCTGGGCATGGGTAAGAGGGGCTTTCTGGTAGGTGCTCAATTCCACCCCCCAGAAACAAGTAACCCCTCGGTTTGAGCAATAGCCAACCGAAGTTGATCAGAGGCTTGAGGGGGGTTGTTGCAAGCAAAAGTATACGGATTGATATTCATTTTCAAGTGATCGTTGGCTGTTATTGTAAAGCTAGCAAGGTTAGATTGAGGAAAAGGACAGGCATAAAAATGCCCACACAATTTGAGCGTACTTAGCATAAAGCTTTGCATAGGCTTGGTGGGCGCATTGAATACATTTTCAACTATCAGGCTGAACCTTGTCAAACGTTGCTCGAACATTAATTGAAGTATTCGCTTATGTTTATTTCTTAAACAAAGCATCAGGAATGCACTTCTTTCAAAAGCGCCATAATATCACGGCTAACCGCATCCAAATCTTTATCAATAGCTTCGAGCGCACGAGGTGGCTGGTACACATAGAAATGGCGGTTAAAGGGGATTTCATAACCGATGACACCAATTTCGCCGTCTTTTTCATCGCGCTTGTCGGCGTTGATCCAGGCATCTGCAACGTGGGGCAAGACTTCTTTTTTGAAGTAGGTTTCAATCAATTCCGAGGTTGGCAATTGGGGGTTTAACGGCACATTTTCATTGTCACGCAAATCGCCATCTTGCACGAATTCGACCACCTTGCCTTGGTACTCTTTTAACGCACCGTTATAAGCACATGCACCATAAAGCGGTTGGGCGTCTTCTTTGAGCACTTTTTTGACGACCGCTTGCGCGTCTTGATTTTTCCATGTTACCGCATCAATGAATTGCTTTTTCTCTTTGAGATCAAACTTAATGCCTGTGGCTTTAAACGCGTCTTTTAGAATGCATTCAAACTGATTGAAATCATCGTTTTGGTACATTTTTCCACCAAGCGCCTTGCCTATCGCATTTTGTAAGCGCTGCGCTTTTTCCATTAGCTCTTTTTGGAATAGCCAAAGTGTGCTTTCGAGCAGATCTTTGATTTGCTTTTCTTTCAGCTCAGAAAAATCCGCTTTAATAAGAGCGCGAATTTCGGCCTCGTGTTCATTGAGTATTCCGTATGTTTCTTGCTTCCAAGACGCGCCGAACTTTTCAAAAATAGAGGCCATCACGCCATGAAAAGGTTTTGGCGCAAAACGCAGTGATTCAATCGCTTCATCGGTGATTTGTGCAGACAGACGCAGTGGACGCTCAATGGTCAGGCGGCGGTAGCCAAAATCGGTGGTATTAAATATCTTGCTGGCGAAGGTTTTTGGCGCGGCGGTTTTGCTGGTGGACGCTTGGCGACCCCGGCTCGATTTTTGCTCTGCTTGTTTTTCTAAGCCTAAATCGGCAAGAGAGGTTGCATCAACCACTTCAAAATTACCAAAGGTGCGGGTGATGAGTTTAATGTCGTCTTCACCCATTAGGTTACGCTTCGAGCCTAACGATTTACGCATTTTGCCACACAGGCTCGAGCCATCAATCAGTTGCACCTTTCCTTTTCGAGAGGGCTGGCCTTTACGCTCAGTTGCTTTTTTGTTAGATAAAATCCACACATAAGTCGCAATGCCGGTGTTGTAGAACATATCGGTCGGCAGGGCGATGATGCCTTCTAATAAGTCCGCTT
>CAMRDW010000276.1 GCA_947041315.1 uncultured Enterovibrio sp. | reverse complement strand
AACAAAAGCAAGATCAAATGCAAGAGAAAAATCAAGATCAAAAACAGGGATTAACAGAGACACCCATGATTATATTTATTGGGTCTGCTGTATTTTTAGAAGAGCTGTTTGTTTTTTTAATGGCAAAAAAATACACATAACAAATAAAAATAAGTGTCGCGCAAGCGACACTTTATTCGGGCATTGTACCCAAAAATCCATTCATACACCCAAGATTTCCACTCCAAATTAATTCTCTCATTTTTGTTAAAAATGCATGAACACAGGAAGTTTTAAGGCGCCTTGATATCTCCCTGAAATTCAATTTATCATAAAGATTTATTTATCAAAATTTTGAATATAAAGGGAGAATTCTGTAATTTTTATCTATTTATTTTGTCATAACCTCTCGCTAAGTATGTTCGCAACCTTTGCGGATCTCCAGTGTCGAATTATTCTTTCAATACCGATTCTTTCTCGAGTTTCTGCAATCATACATGTATGCTTCAAATTAGGTTTGTGATGCTTTGCCTCCATCATGACTTCCACTAGATCTGCTTCATCTAGCTCAATCGCAAACATCAACGGCGTATAATCAAGCATCGCGCCATTATGTTTAGCGTTTGGATCCGCGCCATATTCAATTAAAAGTTTTGCTATTTCTCTAAATCCATCCGCACTGCTGTATTTCGCCATATTATTTTTATAATTCTCATTCACTACCGAAAATATATTTTGATATATTGAGCTACTCTCTTTTTTCTTCATGCATTTTTTTAAATGCTCTATATCATGCGGAAGAATTCCAGCCGAATAGGCACGTATTGATTGCAAACCCATTTCAGAATACTCCATCTGTTCCGAAACCATTTCAACCAATCTTGGTCGAGTATGATGAGTAATCAAATTTAATGCCGTGTATAAGGGTGTTTCACCACAAATGTTATGTCTTTTATCCACAGAAGCCCCCATATCAAGCAACTTTCTGACAATATCTAGTCGCCCAGTTTGTACAGCGCATCCTAAAGGAGACAACTTTCTTTTCTCAGTTAAAGTATCCAAAACGCTTTGCTTGTGTGGCTTATTACTCAATAATTGAAATAATGCATCCGTCATCAAACCTATAGAGGATATGTCAACTTGCATGCGTTGAACCGCGAACAAAATAGCAGACTCATTGGCAGAAGAAAGCTTGTTAACATCAGCCCCTGCATTTAGAAGCTCTCTCAAAAGATCTAAATTACCTTGGTAAGAAAAATAAACCAGTTGCGGCATTTTTTTTATTAACCCAGCCTTACTGCCTATAGAAAACATTTTATTTGGTTTTTCAAGATCAAGGGAATACTCCTCTTCATCGAACATCCACAGACCAACTTTATCGTAAGGATCCATCGGATATGACGCCCCCACAAAAAAAGATTCCTTTGGAAAGAAGGAAGTAAAGTCCTTGCTAAAAGCGGCTATTTCCCAAGATTCAATTTCTTGCGGTTTCGCTTTAAACTTATCACGGTTGTGGTCTACTGCCATGAAATCAATTTTCATCACCACGGCCATTCGCCTCAGGCGATTGATGAATTTTTTATTTGGTTTAGAGCAACGGCATGCGGCGATCATCGCCTCCTTAATTATTTTTTCAGCATTTTCAACATGCCTATAGATAACTTGCTCGAATGCATGATTATATTCTTCAACAGCTTTCAGTAAATCACCTGAATGTAAGTGATAACGCGCGTTCATCCAATGGTAGTAATAAGTACTTTCATTCGAGGTATCAAGTCGTTCTTGCTGGTTTTTCAATTGAGTGAGTAAGCCAATACAAAGATCTTTACCGTCTGCTACTTTGCCCTTTCTCAAAGTCAGTAATTCATATAGATCTAGTCCCAAGGGTGTGATTTTTTGATATTTTTGTCCTCCTTTTTTTAACAAAGTTAATAATTGAATCGCCAACATTTCAATACACTCTTTCGCCGAATGCTGCTTAAGCATATCTAAATCAACATAACCACTGCGGTAAAAGAAATGATCCCAGAGCCGCGCGATAAATAAACGCGCTTTAAATACCCCCCAGCTATTACCTGGTTTACAAGGCTCCCCAAAAGAAGCAATGCTTGTTGATTCTGGTAATTCAGATCCTGGCCCTGACGACCAAGCCCTCAAACGTTCTTTTTGAGAATCAGAGCTATCGGCGAGAAATTCTTTCCATTGAGCTGAGCCCTCTAAGTTCTCTAAAACAAGAACCATTAACGTCTTACCACTACAAGCAATATCTTTGGGGGTCAATCGCATACCATCTAAAACGTCTGAGCAAACCGTAGCAACGGCAAAGGTCATAAAATACTGAGAAATAAGTCGTTGTGATAATTCAGCATTAACACAATCTTGAGGCACTTTTTTCATTAATCTAAGATAGATGTCTATCACATTTTCAAACTGTGCCAATACATGCTCAGCGAAGTGAATATTCACGTATGTAGTAAGCGGTTCACGAATGAGTTCTATTTTTAAAGTATCTAAATGAGAAGGATTAATTTCTGCACACTTACATGCATCATCAATTTTCTTTCCCGCCAATCCTTTTGTGCCTAGCCCTTTCGCAAACTCTCTGAGTAAATATTGAACTGAAAAATAAGGTGTTTTCATTTTGTTCCCTTCATATTGAACGCTGAATATCGTGACTGAAATTTAGAAAGGCGCGTTTATCACTGGGTGTACAAGGTACGGTGAAACGCCTTCCTGTTGGTGAAATGATAAAACCATGCTTTTTCCGAGCTTGAAACCACCAACGATTTTTAATTAATCGAGATACCAATTTTTGTATATCTTTATTTTTACTGTATCTTTTCATCGCTTATTGAGGGAGACAAATGCTCCCTCCCCTTCTTTATTTACTGTTTTTATCCGCCGCCTTTTGTGCTCTTGCAGCAAAACTCTCCTTAGCGACTTGACCATTATTTGCTTTGGCTTGCGCGCTTTGAATGCGTGCAGCCGCTGTGGGCGTCATTGGTGTTTTAGCTTTAGACATGTTCATTTCTCCTCGTTTGTTTGAACACGAACAAATTAACAAAAACCCTGAAAACACACATTAAGGTAAGTGGAGAGTTTTTTTATTAGTGTTCTTTTATACATCAGAATTTTTTAAAAACACCTAACTCTTTGCTATAAATGATGTTTTATCAAAAATTTATTTAATTTCAAATTAAAAGCAAGCCAAAAGTTGCATAAAGGATTTATCGCGACATTCATTATTTTTGAGCACTAAAGAGGGATCTATTATGGCGGTTTTTATTGATTTTGATGAGAAGAGAGATTTATTCGGACACCCAAGATTTCCACTCCAAATTAATTCGCTCATTTTGGTTAAAAATGCATGAATACAGGAAGCATTTAAACGCCTTGATATCTTTCTGAAATTCAATTTTTTTGAGCACTAAAGAGAAATTTATCATGGGTGTCTTGATTAAGCTTTGCGCTCAATCCCTCCCCTTTTTTAAGGGGGAGGTTAGGAGGGGGTTGCTTTCGATCTTGATTTATCAAAATACCCAAAGTCATTAAAAATGCGCGCCTGCGCCAAGTAAATAAAGCCCCTGATCATAGAGAG
>CAMRDW010000275.1 GCA_947041315.1 uncultured Enterovibrio sp. | reverse complement strand
GGCTTTTCATGTTGTTTTTGAAAAATCACGCTAACTTGGCGGAAGGTTACGTTATATCGGCAAGATACAGTAAAAAATGCAAATCACATATATGAACCACTACCCTCAATATATTGTTTTGGTTAAATCACACTGATTTTTTCTGAAATTGGATCAAGACGCCCAAACCTGGATGACAATCATGCAGTGAGATAGTGCCATGATGCAGACCTGCAACCGCTTTAGCAAGAGATAAACCCAAACCTAAACCGCCATCTGTTCTGCTTTTGTCCATACGATATAAGCGTTCAAAAACGCGTTCTTTTTCAAAATCAGGGATCCCGGGGCCATTGTCTTCTAACTTAATCCAAATTTGATGTTCAATCGGATCTCGACCGCAACTCAATTTTAAGGTGCTGCCTTTCGAGCAATAACGTAAAGCATTTTCAATTAAATTAGCAAGCTGCTGAATAAGAAGCTGCCTGTCACCTTGAATTTTTAGCGCCTCTGCTTCAACTTCAACAACCAGGTGCATACCCGCATCTTCTGCCACATCGTTATAAATTTCAACTACGGTATCAATGACTTGTTTAATATCGGTTTCAGAAAAACGAGCGCGTCTGGCTCCCGATTCAATCTGAGAAATACGAAGTAAAGCATCAAAAATAATCGCGAGTCTCTGAGACTCTTCCAAAGCTTGATCTAACTCATCAAAAAAAAGTTGAGATTGTGATGATTTGCAGGCTTCTTCTCTTAAAGTCAATAAGATATGTCTTAATCTTGTTAACGGTGTTTTTAGCTCATGGGCAATGTTTGATGAAATATCGCTCATGGCGGCCACGGATCCTTCTAATCGTGAAAGCATTTCATCAACAGAAACGGCTATTCTGGCAAGATCATGGAAAGTATGAGTTTCACCTGTTCTAGCGGATAAATCGCCTTCCGCTGCCGCATTTAAAACGCGTTCAATCTGAGCTATTTGTCTCTGACTGAAGGCATTCATTGAAATCACCAATGCCGCTGTAAGAAAAGAAAGCAAGATACCAGCAATAATAAATCCGGAGGTCATCACCGCCAAAATATCATCATCTTCAATGGGATCATCATCAATTTCAATCAAGAGTCCTTGAGCGAGTTGTTGTGATGTTTTCATTATTTCGAAATTTTGATGATCAAGCTCATATTCAACATATAAAACAGTGACGAAAGCCATCAATAATAAGCTAAACAAAGAGACCAATGCAAAAATCATTCCTTGTTGAAGTGAGGTGCTTTTCATCCATAACGGCAAATTTTCAAGTTGACGTTCTGATCTGAGAAGGCGTTTAATATAAGCTGAAATGTTTAAATTCACTTCTCATCACCTGCACTTTTATGATCTAATTTATATCCAGCTCCCCGGACCGTTTGAATAAAGGTGTCTCCAAAGGGCTTTTCTAATTTGTTTCGTAATCGACTAATGTGTGTTTCTACCACACTGGTTTGAGGATCAAAATGCACATCCCATACATGCTCTAATAACATGGTGCGAGTGATCACACGCCCAGGATGACGCATAAATAATTCAAGGATCCGATACTCTTTCGGCTGTAAATGTAATTGTTTTCCTTGTCTTGTTGCTGTGTGTTCAAAAAGATTTAAGACCAAATCGCCACACACCAACTCTGAATTTGTTTCAGTGTATTTTTGTACTGAGCGTCGAGAAAGTGCAATCAAACGGGCCAATAATTCTGAAAATGCGAATGGCTTGGTTAAATAATCATCCCCTCCCGCTTCCAATCCTTCAACACGATCATTCACTCCACCTAAAGAAGTCAAAAACAATATCGGCGTATTAATTTGTGCAGCTCGCAAAGCTTTCACTAGAGACAAGCCATCAAGCCCGGGTAACATGCGATCCACAACTGCCACATCGTATTCTTCCGCCATACATAAAGAGAGTGCAATTTTGCCATCTTCAGTAACTTCAACATGATGCCCAGCGTCTTGTAGACTTTTTTCAACAAAAGCACTTAACCTTGAATCATCTTCAACCAATAAAACTCGCATAAAATCCTCTAAATAAACGGTAGTAGGTCAGATCTGCATTTTCGCATGAATATCAACCAAAAATTCAACGGCGTTAATATAAAAGCCAATAACAATATCATGCATCAATTCGCTCTTTGAAAAGCAAATTGTACGTCGCGTTAATCGCTTTATTCTTATTCTAAAGTCGGGGTTTTCACGCTTAATCTTTTGCGTGTTTTGTTTAGGTATTTCGTGATCACTTGAATCGAAATGTCGTTCATAAGCTCCCAATTTATCAGTATAAAACCGGGATTACACCAAAAGGGGCTGCTGTTCTTTTCGCTTTTTGAAAACGACCTCTTTTCGCTTCCCAAAAACATAATAAAGGACCGTATTTGTTTTAAGGCAGAGCGCGATACAGTCTGCGTTTGTTTGATTTTTTTCCCACAAATGAGCATTGTTCATCTATCTCTGTTTCATTGCAGACCCGTTCCACTCTGGTTTTTAACCCTATTTTCTGAATGCCCAGAGGAAAAAATGAGGATTGACCTGAAAGCGATTTTTTTAATGTGTTTAAAATCGTTGTTCTCAATATTTAAATCACGAAGTATCTCTGATCCCAGAACCATTGATGGCCATATCAAGCCTTTCTTTTTTACTCCAGGAAGAGAAACTCGATAAGAATAATCTAGTGCAACTAAGCTCTAATACCCACACAGCTAAAAATGTGCTTTGATGTGTGTCTTTATTTGCTCGCTTTCGCGGTATAAATGAGCTCCCTGCATTCTCAGAAAATAGAACTATCAAAACAAGAACAAACAGAGCTTGAACTCATTATTAATAAACGAAAAAGTCCACAATCCATCGTCTTTAGAGCCAAAATTATACTCTCAGGAGCGCAAGGGAAAAGCATTCTTAAGACATCAAAAGAATTAAAATGCACCCGTGAAACAGTCACACGTTGGCGTAAACATTGGGCTGAACGAACTCATGTGCACAGTGTTCTTGAAAAACTAAAAGAAGCTTCACGCCCAGGAGCAACACCGAAATTTACCCCAGAGCAAATCTGCCAAATCCTTGCTATGTCTTGTGATAAACCTGAAGATCATGGTTATCCATTTAGCCATTGGTCTGAAAATGCATTGGCCTTCGCAGCTAAAGATAAAGGCATTGTCTCATCTATCTCACAAAGACAGGTGGGGCGTTTTTTAAAATCAAGCAAACATTCAGATCAATAAAGTCAAAGGATGGGTTGATACTCCTAGAGATGAGAACTTTGATATCTATTGTGCTGATGTATGCGAGACATACGCTAAGGCCATCCAGCGAGCAAAAGAAGGGATCCGCACAATATCTTTTGATGAAAAAACAGGGATACAAGCATTAGAGCCTTTAACTGAAGGCGAGCCTGTAAAAGCCGGTTATGTTGAAAAAAGTGAATTTGAATATATACGCCACGAAACTCAAGCCTTATTAGCTGGAATGGATGTTGCGACAGGTGGTAACCTTCCGCCAAGTTAGCGTGATTTTTCAAAAACAACATGAAAAGCCTGAATTAACAGCTGATGTTACGCAAGAGCCTGAAATCGTTTTAGTTCCTCATATGCACTCC
>CAMRDW010000274.1 GCA_947041315.1 uncultured Enterovibrio sp. | reverse complement strand
GGTGAGGTGGCGATTATAGGGAGGTTTAATAGATTGGCAAGTCTTTTAAAGCAAAAATCTTATTAAAAATAAACAAGTGAATATTAATTGAACAGATTGGTTGATTTAGTAACAGACACAGGCATATTTAAACCTTGTTCAATGCCATTTCTATCACGCCACATCACCTTAATATGAATGATCTTTGCATAGACTTCGGAAGTGCCCCCTGCGTCATCGAAAAAGCGCACTGTTTTTTCAATGTCGGTCTCAAGCTTAAAGACACTTTCTGGGTTCAAGCTTAAATGACAATTTTGAACATTATCAAAGGTAATGGGCTGAGAATGACAGCTGCGATTATCCGTATTGATTTGCTTCATCAGTGCCATTTGAGCATCAGCAATGTGCAATGCTTCTACCCAGAGCTCAGAGTTCACCCTGGCAACTTCTATATAAGCATACATTTTTAGCGTTCCAAACCCTGAAAGCATCACAATAGAAAGCCCAATCAGGACCTCCACCAATGAAAAACCCCGATTAAAAATCATGGTAACTCCCCTTTAACACTTTGGGCGGAGAATTTAAAATAGGATTATCTTCTAGGCCTTCGTCATAGGCCGCGACAAAAGCGCCATTAATATAAACTTTGGAATCTGGGAGATCGATTAAATAGCTTCCTTCCATCAATAATGACCCATAAAAATAAATGGGTAACTGCTCCCAGTTTTCAGGGGTATCCTTCCATACATTGACCAATTGAAGGCAAATATTCTGCATGGCCCCTTCTTTACAAGTTCCACCGGGTTGAGGCCCCCAAGATCTAGAAAAATTTTCACTCGGATAATCAAAGACAAATTGAAAAAATGACCCTTTAAAACCTTCCAATGTTGCGTTTAATCCTATTATCCCATTTTTAATCACAATCAATGGAGAGGCGTTTCCCACATTGCTATGGCCCAATCCATCCAATAAGCAATCGCCATCGACCCAAATCAGTGTATGTCCATTGCCAATGGCGCTTGTTATCGTTGTGCCACAATTCGAAACCGCTGTTTTCTCTTCAATCGCTGAGCCTGTCGTAATCACAATGTCAAATTTGTCTCTTATCTTTTCCCAGTCTTTTTTCGGAACACCAAAATAGTCCTGAAAAATATCCATTCCTCCTTGATTCGAAAGAATGTCTAAATCAAAACCATCGCTGGTAGGCTGGGTTCCTTTTTGTATCACCGTACTGTATGTCGGCGCGCAAGCATATTTGCTGTTCGGTGCATAAGTGGTAAAATTTGCATCTGATTTTTGAACATCAATCGTCACTGTGCCACCCGCCACAATGACGCGACACTCTACATAATCGACCCCATCGACCGTTAAAATATCCCCAGTCGCCGCTTCCCACTTATGTCCACCAAGGATTTCAACACTCCCTGCCGTTTTAAATACAGCAAAATCAATTTTACCGGAGGCAATCAGCACATTGGCTTTTGAAGAACCGTAGCTTGCCGTTAAAATCCAATGTGTTGTTGTTTCTGCACTTTTAATCGGTGCTAGGGAGAATTGCGTTTCTTCAGGAATTTTGCACTCATTAAATTCAGAAACATTTAACGTCTCAGGATCTAACTCTTTTTTTTCAAATACGGCAACGGCGCAATCAAGAGAGGCTTTTGCATTTGCTTTTTCTGTGCCTTTCACAATGAGATTTTGCTTTTTTTTTGTTTCAGCCATTCCAAATTGCATAACAGAAAAAGAAAAAAGCATGCTCATCATGACAATGCCAGCCACGACAGACAAACTGGCCAATCCTCCTTCCTTTTTCATCGATTATGTATCCACATTTTGAAGGTTAATTTTAAGCGTGATTGAATCTCGAATCGTCGGATCACTTTCTAATGAGGCCGAAATATGTACATTCAATGTTTGCAATACGTGGGTTGTTCCTATTACAGAAAAAGCTTGACGCTCTAATGTGAAATTGTCTATTACAAGTGGATGATAGGTCAGATCTTGCCAGTAACCTGTGCTCCCGCTTCCACTGTTCGTGCAATTCCAATTAGTCAGTCCATTTCTATTCTCATAAATTTCTATAACAGGACGTTTACTTGGATCTTTACCTAAACGATACCCTTTCGCATCGTCTTTATGAATGCTCATCGGGTTTTCACGTTTATTGTGGTTGTATGCAAATCGAATGCAATCCCCTTTTGCTTTTGTTGCACTGTCTTCTAATAATAAAGAAGAGGCTTTATTCGCATCGTCCTTGAGGATATAAGGATTACCCGAGGTGCAGTTATAACAAAACCCCGCACGTCCAATTTCATCGCCTATTGTCGTCGCAAGAAGGTGAAGTTGAGCACGTAAAAAATTTTCTTGAAGATGTTGAGTGCCAAATTTCGAATTAACTGAAAAAAACACAACCGCAGAAGAAATGACAATCAAGGTAATTGACATACTGATGAGTAATTCAACGAGGGTATATCCATTAAGATATTTTTTAATTAAGAACACGTTTCCCACCCTGTCGCCGATGAATGACTACAGCCTTGTAAACCTGTATACCGTCGAACCAACACGCCAGACACCTTTTCAAGATCATTATCAATCGTAAATTTAATGGTTTGGTTCTCAGAAGGGCTTCCATTTATAGGGGAGAAATAAAATATTTTCTCCGGTTCGGTACCGCTCGGCACTAATACTTGAAGGTAATCTTTATTTTTTAAATCAAACTTTTTCATTCCATTATTATCATCACACCGCGCCGCATCTGCTTCGGCGATTAAACTTAAAGCAAAACATCCTTCTTGTTTTTTTTGAGTAGGCACATAATGAACATGAATGGGGACACGGCGTTTTAATGCTTCAGTTTGTCCAACTTCTAACATTAAAAGTAATTCAATGGCCTCCTTTTTTATTAAGGCCGATTTTTGAGATTCCAAATAACTTGGAACGGAAATACTGATCAAAACAGAAACAACAAAAAGACTTGTAACCATTTCAATAAGAGAAAATCCGCGCTTTAACTCCCAATTCAAGAGTTTCCAATCCTTTTATTATCATTCCTTGTTGTGTCTATCTTATCACAAGGATATTTTATATCTTTGGGGAGAGTGCAAGTTTTTAGAATGGAATAAATGAAGTGATCTTAAAATATAAAAAATCAAACCTGGGCATGACATTAATCGAACTTTTAATCGTTATTGGCATTCTTGGCGCTTTAACAGCCATTGCTATTCCTTCTTTTAGCCAACACTTAATAAAAGCAGAAAGAAAGCGAGCTCAAACAGATTTATATCAATTAAAAATATGGACAGAGCAAGAATTTACAGAAAAAGGAAAATATCCAAGTGTGATCGCATGTTCTCTTTGCGAACTTTCAGATGAATATAATTATTCAATTGAAGCAGGCTCAGATCAAAATAATCAATACAAGCTAAAAGCCACACCAAAAACAACCTCTACACAAAATAATGACAAAGAATGCCATACCATGATCATCAATACCGCGTCTGAAAAGTCCAATATATCAAAAGATGGAACTGCACTTGAAAATGAATTCTGCTGGATATAAAAAAGAAAAAACTCTACATAAAAAAATCGGCTTTTCGCCGATTTTTTTTATGCCAGGTTATACCC
>CAMRDW010000273.1 GCA_947041315.1 uncultured Enterovibrio sp. | reverse complement strand
TTGGGCTGAGAGAGCGCAGCCAACAACCACGCAACGTCAAAGGCGACGGGTATAGTCACATTTAATAAATTGAGCTTTTATCTAAAATGACGTTCTGATCTACCCGCATTCACAATAAATCTTATCCATTCATGCCACTGCTTCATCCTATACCCAAGACACTTGAAGATGCCTGTGGGCGGCAAACGAACGAAGACCCTGAGCATAGAGGTACTCTGTGATTGGGCTAAGAGAGCGCAGCCAACAACCACGCAACGTCAAAGGCGACGGGTATAGCGTGCTCGAATACAATCAATTCATTGGAAAAAGGCTTCTTCTTCTGAGTTTGAGTATTTTTAGAGTTCGGCATAAGTATGAAGCTAAAATCCTCACCGAAATTCAATATCACCAACGTATCCATCGACTGCGGCGCTCTTGGAATGCGACGTTAAAAAAAGGAAGTTATCAGTGTTCTATTCGGTATCAAGGACGGTGTAATTTTCTTTTGAAGGACGATAAAATGCTGTGGTGTTTTCTTGAAAATGACGATATTCCTCTGACAAATAATGCGGCAGAGCGGGTAATAAGAGGCTACGTTTTATGGCGAAAATGTTGCTATGGCGTACGTTCTCATCGAGGAGAACTCTTTCGTCAACGATGATTATCCTTGCTTGAAACGGCCAAGTTACTTTCGATTAATCCTTATCAATGGCTAAAGTCAGTGATCCAAGCTTGCATAAATAGAACTGATTATCCAATGCCAAAACAATTGCTCGACAATGTGTCAATCCCATGCGGGTGAATAGTTAGGTGGATTTAAGGATACAAAAAGAACAGGCACAGTGAGTTGGTCAACAGTTTGGGACGGCAGGTCAAAATCTCAAAATATGCTAACGGGTTATCGCGCCGCGAAAGAGTCAATCAATGCTGAAAAAATGAACTGCGATCTGACCAAGAGAGAAGCATACAGCCTCTTTTTTTTATGAACACAATTCACAAAGTCTTATGATCTCTTCCTTTTATTGGTAGTGCTTCCAATATGCGATTTACGTTCTTTCTTTATGATGCGGATATCACATCTTATGCCCAAAATTATTGAAGTTGCGTGCCTGCAGCAAACGAATGAAGCCTCTGAGCATAAATGGACTAAATGATTGGGGTGCAGCGAGCGTAACCCACATCCAAGCAGCGTCAAAGGCGACAGGTACCTCAAAAGAAGAAGTACATTTTCCTTTAAACAGGCTCTTCTGAACAAAAAACTTTTTGAGTTTCAGGCACTGTCACAGGTTTTGTAAACATCGCCATAATAAAGCAGCCGACAAGGGCAAGGGTCGAAATAAGATACACAAGTTCATAATTTCCAGTGGCATCCACTACCATGGCCCCAAGAACGGGTCCCACAATCCCGCTCATTCCCCAAGCACTGAACAAGATCCCAAAGTTCCCGCCATAGTTTTTCAAACCATAATATTCAGCGGTCACAAAAGGAAAGATGGAAAGTAAAGCGCCGTATGCACCTCCCACAACAATCGCCCCCACGCTTAAAGAAAAAGAATGATCATAATGGGCAAACATCAGCATGTTCACGCCTTGCAAGGTGATCGCCAACATCAAAGTTTTGATTGCCCCTATTTTATCGCAAAGGATCCCGCCTCCAAGGCGCCCTGCTGAGTTAAAGACTGAAATAAGCACAAGCAAAAATGCAGATTCTTTCAAACTGGCTTGCTCTATTGCAATGGAGGTCATGTTTCCAATGATCATCAAACCTGCCGCAGAAGCGAAGGTAAACATGATCCAAAGAAAATAAAACTGATGAGTTTGCAACATTTCACGCCAACCCATACACACGGTTTTGCATTGTGCTGTATTAACATAGCCCGCAGGAAGGGCGGCTTGGTAATCTTTAGGCGGATTCGTAATAAAAGATCCCAAGGTCGTAGTGATCATTAATAAACCACTTCCAAGGATCAGAAACGTCGTTTGAATCCCATAATTTTCAATGAAAAGCGATGTTAAAGGCGCTAAATAGACCGCTGCCAAACCATAACCTGAGACCACTAAGCCATTTACAAAGCCTTTTCGAGAGGTGTGGAACCATTTCATCACAGCAGCCGACAAGCAAGAATAAGCGATGCCAATACCCGCTCCCGTCATCACGCCAAAACTTAAACTCAAAGCAAACGGTGTCGTGACAAAGCCAGAAATAATTAACCCCGAGCCACACAAGGTGGTCCCTAAAAGCAGCACTTTACGCGGACCAAATTTATCCTGAAGATGTCCTGCAATAAAAAGTGCACACGCCAAAGAAAGCGTCGCGACCGTATAAGGCATTGATGCATCCGTATTGCTCCATCCTTGTTCAACAAGAGATTGTTTAAATACAGACCAAGCATAAATAATACCTATACACATATTAACAAAAAAGGCAGCAGCAAGAATACCGATGGCTTTGTTCATTTTTTTCATTTAACTTCTCGATAGATAAAATACTAGATAATAAAGTAAACAAAGTTCAATGAGACCAATGCACTCATTTGAATATCATACCGCTCATTATAAATTAACTTTGTATTTCAAAAGGATAATAACAGCTTACTTTATTTCATTCAAAGTAATCCTATATTATTTTAACAGTAAAAATTATGACCGATTTTAAAATATTAACTCATCAAAACCTTATAAAATTAAAAATGAGCCTGTAATGAATATATAAAATTTCATTTATTGAATAAATTCTATTGACACACACGAAATTGAACGAATTCTATACACCTTAACTTCATAAGCTCTTTTTGGGTAATTTTCACCTAAGAGCGGTTTTCTCTTTATCGTGTTTAGATACACTCCTTCTTTTTTTCTTAAGAAAATGCTCTATACCTAAAACACTTAAAGATGCTCGCCTGCGGCAAAGGAGTGAAGGTCCTGACAGTGATTGGCCTGAGCGAGAGCAGCCAACATCCACACAGTTTCAAAGGCAACGGGTATACTTGATAAAAAATTAAATGAATACCCAAATAAGAATAATGAAACCGACATTCCGCACATGGAAAAATAATATTTATTTATAGGCATTTCTACAACAACCTGTCCGCAAGGCGATACTCTCACGTCACGCTAGGTGAAAAATTCGCATTTCTATTTTGATTTCAACGTCAGATTTTAAAGAATCGAGGTTAAGTGTGGAATGAGGGATGAAAGAGAATTCAAAGTGTTTTTATCGAAAAAAAAGAGAAGTCCGATTTTATTTTAAGTTTAATTCATGATTTAGATCAACATAAAAAACATTTCTTCGTTTCTATTTTAAAAATTAACAATTTTCATTGTTACATCACATTACTGAAATGTCTTCTTAATCCACACAAAAAAACAATAATTAGCATAATCATATCATTTTAAGAACAAATAAGGCAAAAGCTCAATTCTTTATTTCACTTCTCTCAAAATAATGGCAACATAAAAAACAAGAAAACTAAAAACTAAAAATTACTGTTAATTAAAATATAAGAGGCCATGATGATCGTACATAAAAGAAGCGTAGGTATTATTGGTGTTGGGAATGTCGGTATTGCTGGCGCATACGCACTTTTATTAAGAAACCAATGTGATGAAATTATTTTGGTCGATAAAGACAAAGAAAGGGCCCACGGAGAAGCGCTGGATTTAATGCACAGCCAAA
>CAMRDW010000272.1 GCA_947041315.1 uncultured Enterovibrio sp. | reverse complement strand
TCCAATGAAAAAAATGCCATTTTAATACAAGATCAACATGTTAGATACATAACCGTCAATTTGCGCTTGCTGAAGGTAAAAAAGGTGGTCAGTTCTACACGCCAGCC
This sequence comes from uncultured Enterovibrio sp., assembly GCA_947041315.1. Taxonomy (GTDB): domain Bacteria; phylum Pseudomonadota; class Gammaproteobacteria; order Enterobacterales; family Vibrionaceae; genus Enterovibrio. The sequence goes on along the minus strand of CAMRDW010000272.1, from coordinate 3,559 downwards.
TCAATCGTAACGCTGATTGTTGAAATGATTGAACCGTTTGAAGGTCGCGTGTACGACCCTGCAATGGGCAGCGGTGGTTTCTTTGTTCAATCAGATAAGTTTATCGAGCGTTATGCGGGTAAAAATGAGATTGATCCAATAACCCAAAAGCAAAAAATCTCTATCTATGGCCAGGAATATAACCACACCACATGGCAGCTCGCGGCGATGAACATGGCTATTCGTGGTTTGGATTATGACTTCGGCAAAGAGCCTGCCAGTACCTACACCAATGTGCAGCATCCTGATTTACGCGCTGACTTCATCATGGCCAACCCACCGTTCAACATGAAAGAGTGGAACACGGGCGTGGATGAAAACGACCCGCGCTTTAAATACGGTATGCCGCCATCGGGTAACGCTAACTTCGCGTGGATGCAGCACATGCTTCATCACCTTGCACCAGAAGGCTCTCAAGCGTTGCTATTGGCTAATGGCTCGATGAGTTCAAGCACCAATAATGAAGGCACTATCCGTCAGGCGTTAATCGAGAACGATTTGATTGAATGTATGGTCGCGCTGCCGGGGCAACTTTTTACCAATACGCAAATTCCTGCCTGTATCTGGTTTCTAACCAAAAACAAAACCGCGCGTACTGATAAAGCAGGTCGTAAGCTACGCGCTCGCAAAGGCGAAGTGCTGTTTATTGATGCACGTAACCTGGGTTATATGAAAGATCGTGTTCTGCGTGATTTTACTCGTGATGATATCGAGAAAGTGGCTGATCTTTACCATGCATGGAAAACGACCACCATGGATGGTGGAAGTGCCGACAATGCAGGAGCAATTGTCGGTCAGGCTGATGACGTTTTACCGCCTTATCAAGATGTATTGGGTTTTTGTAAATCAGCCACGTTAGCAGAGATCACTAAACACGACTTCGTGCTAACGCCGGGGCGTTATGTCGGCGCGACTGAAGAGCTAGACGACGGCATTCCATTTGGTGAGAAGATGGCAACGCTAACGGCTAAGTTGAGTGAGCAGTTTGCAGAGTCAGCAACGTTAGAAGCTGAGATCAAAAAGAACCTGGCGGGGTTGGGTTATGAGCTTTGATTTGACTCAACAAGGTTTGTTAACCGAGATTAAACAGGTTATCGAGAAAGCCAGGAATCAAGTCAAGCAAACCGTCAACTCGGCGATGGTGCTTGCCTATTGGGAGATTGGCCGCCTCATTGTTGAGCAAGAGCAACAAGGCCAATCTCGCGCCGCTTACGGTAAAGCGCAACTAAAGCAAATGTCAGCAACCTTGTCTGCAGAGTTTGGTAAGGGATTTGATGTTACCAATTTGCGTAATATGCGTCGTTTCTATACCGCGTTTGAAAAACGAGAGACACTGTCTCTTGAATTGAGTTGGTCACATTACAATGTGTTATCTCGGATAGAAAAAGACTCCGCCCGTGCGTGGTATCAGCAAGAAGCCACGAGCCAGAATTGGAGCGTGCGAGCGTTAGAACGTCAACTTGGCACCTTGTATTATGAGCGTTTATTGGCAAGCAAAGACAAAACCTTAGTTGAACAAGAGGCCAATAAAAAAACTCAAGCGTTAGCGGAAACGGCGAAAGATTATTTGCGTGATCCCTACATATTAGATTTTCTTAATTTGCAGGACAAAACCTATCAAGAGTCGGATCTTGAATTGGGCATTATTTCCAATTTACAGCAGTTTTTATTAGAGCTGGGTAAAGGTTTTGCCTTTGTTGAGCGTCAGCAGCGTATTCGTTTTGATGATGAAGATTTTTATATCGATCTGGTGTTTTATAACTTTAAGCTCAAATGTTTTTTATTGATTGATTTGAAACTTGGCAAGTTAAAACACCAAGATGTTGGGCAAATGGATACCTATGTTCGTTTGTATGATGAAAAATATAAAGGCGATGACGATAACCCAACCATGGGTTTAGTGCTGTGTAGTGAAAAAAGCGAAGCGGTGGTTAAATATTCGATTCTTGCTGATCAAAAGCAACTTTTTGCCGCTAAATATTTATCTTATCTACCCACCGAAGAAGAGCTTCAACAAGAATTGTTGCGTGAACGAGAACGCGTGCAGCAGCAACTTCTTAGCCAGCAGAGAATAAACAATGATTAAGATGAATCAAGTATGTGAGCAGTTTGCAGAGTCGGCGACGCTAGAAGCAGAGATCAAGAAGAACCTAGCGGGGTTGGGGTATGAGCTTTGAGATGACAACTCTGGGTGAGTATATAAAAGTTCAGGGTGGCTATGCTTATAAAAGCAAAGACTTTATTGAATTCAGTAATAATAAAGTATTAAAAATCAAGAATGTAAGATTCGGTACTGTTAATTACGCCGAACCAGCTTATGTATCAGATGAAATAGCTGCAAGTACACGAAACTGGAGAGTTAAAGAAGGGGATGTACTTATATCTATGACAGGATCTGGGCCGAGCGCCCCCCAGTCTTTAGTTGGACGAGTGGCTCGTGTTTGGAAAAATGAACCAGATGCATGGATTAATCAACGAGTTGGTAGAGTTTGTCTGCTGGATGAGGATAGTGTTCATCTGGACTTTATCTTCTATTGGTTGTCATTACCTCAAAGTCAAGAATACCTAGTTTCCAACTCATCAGGTAGTGCAAACCAAGCCAATATTAGTGGGAAAATCATTGAGTCACTTCAATGCCCAAAAGTTGATTATCAAACGAGTAAGCAAATTGCAGATTTAGCCAGAAATTTTGATGAGAAAGTGATCCTAAATTCCAAAAACAACCAAATCCTAGAAGAAATGGCGCAAGCTATTTTCAAGTCATGGTTTGTCGATTTCGATCCAGTTAAAGCCAAGATGAACGGCGAGCAACCAGAGGGTATGGATGCGGCGACTGTCTCGCTATTCCCAGAAAAGCTAGTTGAGTCTGAGTTGGGTTTAATTCCTGAAGGTTGGAGCGTTGAAAGCGCGAAGAGTCAATTAGATGTTCTTCGTGGGTTCAGCTACAAAGGTAAAGGCTTAGTTACTTCCTTGGATGAATATGTGCTCATGCACAACCTTAACTCTGTTTTGGAGGGCGGCGGTTATAAATATAAAGGGCTTAAGTTTTATTCTGACGAATTTAAAGACAAATTCTTAGTCCAAGAAGGAGATGTGCTTGTAGCCAACACAGAGCAGGGTCACAACCATCTTCTAATTGGCTATGGAGCCATGATTCCAAAGCATTTAGCCTTTGGTTTTTGCAGCCACCATACATACAGAGTTAGACCTAAAAGTGACTCAAACGTTACACCGGAGTTCATTGAACGTCTTTTTGGTAAAGGTCGCTTTGTAAGGCAGGTTCAAGGTTTCACCAACGGAACCACAGTAAACATGCTTCCCGTTGCAGGTATGGAAATGCCAGAGTTTGTTGTACCTCCTCGAACTTTAGCAGAAAAATATAGCGAATTAGTTAAACCAATGAAGGCGATGATTGAAGAAAATCATAAGTCCAATATTGAGCTGGCTAAGCTACGCGACACGCTACTTCCTAAATTGCTTTCCGGCGAAATCGAGTTAGATACGACAATCAACAACTAAA
>CAMRDW010000271.1 GCA_947041315.1 uncultured Enterovibrio sp. | reverse complement strand
AAGACATCACCCCAAGCAAATTAATAATGGGTGTCCAGTTAACCCATACAGTTAACCCAAGAGATCCGATTGCTTTTACTTGTTACAACTTGCCTCATCTGTGGCGCTTTGCTACAATTGGTTTCATTTTGTACAAATAGGTGACCTCATGAGTACAGTCAGCATTAGATTAGATCAAGAACTCATTGAAAAAGCTACAATTATGGGCAAAGCCCTGCACCGCACTACGCCAAAGCAAATTGAGCATTGGGCAAAGATTGGTGAGATGATGGAAGATAATCCAGATTTACCTTATGAGTTTGTAAGACAAGCCATTATTTCAAAGGCTGAAAAAGAAGCTGGGAAATTAGAGAGCTACGATTTTGGCTGAGATCACGGAAGTTCTACAGACAAGATCTTTTAGGAAAACCGTTAAGAAATTAAACGCAAACCAAAAAAGCGATCTTGATAATGCAGTCCGTGAAGTCATTAAAGATCCCGAAATCGGGGAGCGGAAGAAAGGCGATTTATCATTCCTTCGTGTTCATAAATTCAAGATGATGAAACAACTCACATTGCTTGGATATAGTTATGAAGATGGATCAATAACATTAGAGCTTATCGCTTTAGGCTCACATGAAAACGTCTATCGAGATGTAAAGCGGACTTTCTAATATACCCCGTTGTAAAATTTATAATTTATAGAGTGCAGATGTGTATTTACCTCATCGATTCTGTAAAAATGCACCCCCTTAAAATTTTTAAGTAAAAATAAAATCAGCTATTTTCTTCCATTACCCTTCCGCGTAAACGCGCATAATTTACTTCAAAACCAAATAATTCTGTATATACCCGTCGTCTTTGAAGGAAACAATCTTGTGGGTCGCAGCTGGAAGATGCAAGAGGGGCTAGCTGTTGAGCCCCTAATGCACCCGAGTCGGGTGTGGGGTGAAACCCCACGATCTTAAGAGGTTAGAACATCACCCGAAGCAAATTAATCATGGGTGTCCAGTTAATCCCCTTTAAATTCAAATTAAGTCAAGCATCGCCTAAGCTTCTCGCTCTCAAGCTTTGCTCACTCAAGGTGTTTTCGTGTGAATGCAAAACCATAATATCCTTGAAAATCAGCTTGTAAGATTAAGTAATGATGCTTAAGCTGGATTCAGATACGCCATTTAAATACAACAAAATTCAACGAGGAATTTAATGCCAAAATACAATGCATTCATTCTTGGCGGCAGCCTGATTATTGGACTTTCTCTTTTTGGTTTGATCCTCGGAAGCAATGCCATTCGATACAAAGAATATGAACGAACGGTTACGGTAAAAGGACTTTCTGAGCGCGATTACAAAGCCGATATCGTGATTTGGCCCATTCAATTCAGCCTCGCCAGCAATTCTCTTGACGATATTTATAAATCAATGGATGACACCACCAAAATCATTACGTCATTCTTGAAAGATTCTGGCATTGAAGAAAAAGAGATCTCTTATTCATCTCTTGGGATCACGGACAAATTCGCTCAACAATATGGCGATCAAAATAAGGTTGAATTCAGATACACAACCTCTCAAACCGTCATTGTATATTCAAAAAATATCGATACTGTGCGAAATTTAATGGAGAAAATATCTGATTTAGGCAAACAGGGCATTGTCTTTACGAATCAAAATTATGACTCCAGAATTGAATACATTTTTGACCGTTTAAATAAAGTCAAACCTGCAATGATAGAAGAAGCCACAAAAGATGCGCGTGGCGTCGCTGAAAAATTCGCTTCTGATTCTAAAAGTCAATTAGGGAAAATCAAATCGGCAAGCCAAGGTCAATTTAGCATCACTGACAGAGACAAAAACAATCCCCATATAAAGAAAGTGAGGGTCGTGTCGACCGTGGCTTATTATCTTTTAGATTAATTTTTAAATAAATCAACGACTCAAAAACTTTTTCTCTTTGTGTGAGTATCAAGAAGATCAGGCAAATCTTTCCTTCTTCTTTCCCTTATACCCAAGACACTTGAAAATGTGCGCCTGCGGCAAACGAGTGAAGGCCAATCACATAGATAAACTATGTGATTGATCTTAAGCGAGAGCGGCCAACACTCACGCAGTTTCAAAGGCGACGGGTCTATCCACAAAGAGAAAGGAGATCCCTCCAATCACCTTCAAAATCAAACCTATACCCAAGACACTTGAAGATGCGCGCCTGCGCCAAGCGAAGGAAGCCTCTGAGCATAGATGGACTCTGTCATTGGGCAGAGCAAGCGAAGCCAACCCCCAGAGCCTCAAAGGCGACAGCTATCTCCTTTATAAAGACTTAACTCGGCTTTGTGAAATAAATAAATAAAACGGCATAAATAGGTTTCATACTGAAACGCATCAATTAAGAAAGATGACTTCATTTTTAAAAGAAGAAATAACACGGTTTTCAAAGGATTATTTATGAGTCAGTTCTATGTTGGATCGGAAATAGGTCAATTACGGCGGGTATTATTACACCGCCCACGAAGGGCCCTCACCCATTTAACGCCTTCTAATTGCCATGATTTATTGTTTGATGACGTCTTATCAATAAAAGAGGCAGAAAAAGAACACGATGCATTTGCAAAGATACTTCGCGAACAAGGTGTCGATGTTCTTCTTTTAACAGAACTTTTATCTGAAACCCTCAACAATAAAGAAGCAAAGAGCTGGTTACTTAACACCCAAATTTCTTCATTTCGCCTAGGAGAAACCTTGGCTAACGAGGTTAAATCTTATTTAAAAACTTTACCTCACATCGAGTTAGCCAAAATTCTTACGGGAGGTTTTTCTTTTTCTGAAATGCCGGGGTTCACTTCTCTTTTGCATTTTTTAAAGAAAAAGACGGATTTCATTATTGATCCATTACCCAATCATCTTTTCACTCGTGATACGTCTTGCTGGATTTACGGCGGCGTTTCAATCAATCCGATGGCCAAAGCTGCGCGTCAACGAGAAACAAACCATCTTCGTGCAATTTACCGCTGGCACCCCCTCTTTACTAATCAAGATTTTATTACCTATTTTGGTGCCAAAGATCAAAACTATGACGCTTCAACCATTGAAGGAGGAGATGTTTTAGTCATTGGCAAAGGGGCTGTTTTAGTTGGCGTTTCAGAACGAACCACCCCTCAAGGCGTGGAGCACTTAGCAAAAAATTTATTCCGACACGAGCAAGCCAAACAAGTGATTGTTTTCGACCTTGCCAAAGCACGTTCTTGCATGCACCTTGATACCGTCATGACCCATATTAAAGAAGATACTTTCACTGTTTATCCTGAGGTGATCCCCAATAACATGGCATGCTGGAGCTTAACACCAAAAGACGCAAACAAAGGCGACATCAAGATCACCGAACAAAAATCCTACATTCAGACACTCGAAAAGGCTTTACACCTCGACACTTTAAAGCTCATCACCACAGGAGGGGATACCTTTGAAGCCCAAAGAGAACAATGGAATGACGCCAATAATGTATTAACCATTCGCCCTGGGGTTATCATTAGCTATAAACACAATACCTATACAAATGAAAAATATGATAAAGCCGGGATCACTGTTTTAGAAATACAAGGCACAGAGCTTGGCCGAGGCCGAGGAGGCGCACGCTGCATGAGCTGCCCTATTGAACGTGACGCGATTTAATTCCATATACCCGTCGCCTTTGAAGATGCGTGGG
>CAMRDW010000270.1 GCA_947041315.1 uncultured Enterovibrio sp. | reverse complement strand
TTCTGAGGATTCTAGATCTAAGCTAATTTTTTAAGCTCTACCCCATCTCTATATAAACTTCTGCATTTTTATAACCTATTTTCACATTAAGTATTATGAGTATCTTTTCACGTTAATATTAATTACAGGTTGCTGGACCAACATTGACCCAAACGTCATCCGCGCCAGGCTCTGCACCTTGGGTCCACCATTTGGCCTGCCAACGAGAACCATTATGATTAACTTGAGCATTCCCTTGATATGCAACAGCAACATTCCAAGGAAGATCTACTTCACTGAGCAGCTCCCAGGCTTCATTAGACGCAGAAGGTTCTGAACCTTGTACCCACCATTTAGCTTTATACACAAGGCCGTCATGTGTAACAGTTTCTGTTGTGTATACAGTTTCAGGACTCCAGGTTGGATGATTACTTGCAGATGAATCATTCGTTGAACAGTTATCTCCAGTGCCCGTTTCACCGCCGCCTGTTTCACCGCCGCCCGTTTCACCACCGCCTGTTTCACCGCCGCCACCGATATCACCGCCGCCCGTATCACCTCCGTTTCCATTACCATCAGGCGCTGTTGGAACATTTTTTACATGAATTTCAGCTTCCGCAGAAACTTCTGCTTCACCATCAGAAACCAACACCAAAAGATCAAATGTTTGATCTGCATCAACATCTGGTGCAGTTAATGTAATTGAGGAAGAATTACCACTTCCTGTAACTACAAACTGAGAGTCCACATCCCAAATGTAAGACAAGGTATCTCCATCATTGTCTTTTCCGTTTGCCGTAATGGTGATCTCGCTGCCTTCATTTGCATAGGTCATCATTTGAAGATCTACGGTTGGAGGCTGATTATAGACTTCAACTTTGTTTGTAATAACAACATCATCTGTACCAGAAAGACCTGCAGGATCTGTTACTGTTAAGGAAAATGTATAATTTGTATCTTCTTTGACTTCAGCGACTTCAACCGTTGCAGATTCCGTATCTGAACCCGTTATTTTTGCTGTGGGCCCCGAGGTTTGTGTCCATTTATATTTCAATGCACCACCTTCAGGATCAGAAGATTTATCACCATTTAGATGAACTTCAACAGGACCAATCACTGTTTTATCTGCCCCTGCTCGTGCCAGAGGATTGCGATCTTTCGGTTGTTCAGAGCCAGAATCACCACCATGCCCTAAACCTTCATGCATTGCATTAACCAAATCACCGTTATCCGCATCCATTTCCCAATGAAAGATCCCACCTAAATTATGATCGATGACATATTTGGCTTTTGCTACAACGGAGCGCGGATTGTCGTATGTAATGAGATCACCCGTAGTCGGTCTGAACATATACGGACCTTCGGCAATGTCATCATATCCTTCAATCCATCCATCTCCAGTGTGGTTATCTACAATATCACGATAATCAACGACACCAGGTTCCCAGGTCCCTTTAATTGGGCCAGTTGCTTTTCCTGAAAATGGGTTATCATCGACATAATCAACAACTCCTGTCCAGCCACGACCGTATGCAGCGACCCCCATCACTAGTTTTTCTGCGGGAACACCCAGTTCAATTAATTTATCAATACCACGAGAGGTAAAATATTCATTTTTTTCTGGATTTACGCTTGATTCATTTAATGCAGTTTGATGGTTTAAAACAGTATTATCCCAAGCGCCATAAAAATCATAAGACATTAGATAAATATTATCTAAATATTTAGACGCTTCTTTATAATCAATGATTGCTAATTTATCTAGCCCAACATTAATCGCAGAAGTTAACTCATAATAACGGCCTTTCTCTTCTCCCAGCCTATCAAGCATGGCACGCATATCACGCATAATTGATACATAAGTCTCACCGTCTTTTTCTTTATTACCTAAATTAGGATTTGCTCCACCGAATCCAGGAAATTCAAAGTCAATGTCAACTCCATCAAAAAATTTCCATGTTTTTAAATAAACTTCTACCGAAGCAACAAACGTGGCTCGTTTTTTTGGATCGTCCATAAAAAAGAAGGGATCAGACAAGGTCCATCCACCGATTGAAGGTAAAATCTTCAGATCTGGATTAGATTTTTTTAATGACATTAATTGGGCAAAATTACCTTTATATGGCGCACTCCAACCTTCAAAGCCTTTTTGTGGTTTTTGGAGAGCCGCCCAAGGATCATGGATTGCGACTTTAAAATCTTCGCGACCTTTACAAGCATTTTCAAGAGATTGAAATGAGCCTTCAACGGTTTTAAGCCCTTCATTTATAGTGCTTCCACATATAGGGACAAAACCATAAATAATACGGTTTAAGTTCGCTACTGGCATCATATCTACAGGATATTTACGATCATAAACCCCCCACTCAACAAAATAAGAACCGACTATTTTTCCTGTTTTGTTTTCGTAAGGTTTATTATTTTCAGTCCAAACCGTCTCCATTCCTGGTAAATGGCTTCCGTCAGTGTCCGCAATCGTTAAGGTTGTGGGATCTGACGTGCTCACACCATCGCTGTTTTTCAACTCGATGACCATTTGATAGATGCCGCCTTTGCTCATTCGAAAAGAGGCCTTCTTAGCCGCAGCGCTACCTTCCCAGACAGACTTCCCATCAAGCAATATACTCGCGCTGCTCGGAGTGCCACCAGACCATACATCCCAAGTGACCACAATTTCAACATCATCATGAACAGCTTTTACTAATTTTTCATACGCTATTTCAGATTGATCTACTTCCACTAATGAAAATGTATATTCTCCCCAGCCAATAGTTGGTTTTCCCGGCGGTGCAGCAAATGCAACACTGGTAAATAAAAAGCTATTAATCACGACCGCTAATACCGTTTTTTTTAAATTCATTAACCTAATCTCATTCATTAACCTAATCTCTCATCTTTAAGTCCATATAAAAAACATCACATTACAAGCTTCATCATCGAAAAAAACAAAAAAGCTTTACGCGAATTTTTTTAGGACGAGAATACGTGTTTAGAAGTACCAACAACTTAACTTCAAGTTCAAGTTCAAGTTAAAGTTCAATTTGGTTGGTCATACCGATAATAGGAGCGGAGTTTGTTTTTGCGTGTTTAATGCATGAGAAAGGGCCAATAGTTTGCTTTGTATAAACTTAAAATATTAAAAAATAATAAAAAAATGAAATCAACATTTAAAATACTATATAAATAAGAGCATTAAAAATACCGATATGGGGTAGAGTAAATTTATTTAAGGCCTAAGTATAAACAGAGCCTGCAATACCAATCACATTAAATATTAACTAATGGCTCACATCTGTGATTTACATTATTTTTTGTATGGTAAAGATATGAGATGTTATCAAAAAATTCACAGTCTTGAATGTGGCAATACAGACATCATGAAGCTGTAGTTTAGTGAGTAAATGCATATTTGAGCCCCCCACCAGTAATACCAATGACATTAAAGATCACGTCAAATTCATCTACTTTTGAAAGCACATTTTTATCACTCCGCTCGTGTCCGAAACAAAATCCTTCCGTGCATCAGAGCAAGCATCAAGAATATCTTCATATCCTGAAAAATTCGGTTTTCTAAATGATCCTGCCGTAACCAAGTCCATATTTGTTCTACTGGATTTAATTCAGGAGAATAGTGTAGTGTTCTAATTATCCCAGACACCATTTAAGGTGGTTATATTTCCACCTTGCAAAAAGAGGTGTTCAATGGCAAAGCAACGTCGTACTTTTT
>CAMRDW010000269.1 GCA_947041315.1 uncultured Enterovibrio sp. | reverse complement strand
AATAAAAAAAGGGGCGCGAGAGCGCCCCTTTTTTAAATCTATTTTTTACTTTTTACTGCGCTGCTTTTGCTTTTTCTACCAACACTGAAAAGGTTGATTTATCAAAAACGGCGATGTCAGAGAGTATTTTACGATCAATTTCAATAGATGCTTTTTTCAAACCATTAATAAAACGGCTATAAGACATACCATTTTGACGTGCAGCCGCGTTAATACGCGCGATCCACAACTGACGGAATTGACGTTTTTTCTGACGACGGTCACGATAAGCGTATTGACCCGCTTTTGTTACCGCTTGAAAAGCAACACGATAAACACGTGAACGTGCACCGTAATAACCTTTTGCTTGTTTTAGAACTTTTTTGTGACGAGCGCGCGCTTGTACACCACGTTTTACGCGAGGCATAATGTCTCTCCTAAACTAAAAATTAAATGAACCAAGAATTTATGCGTATGGAAGCATACGGGCAACTGCAGCAACTTCACACTTAGGCAAAATTGCGTTTGGACGCAGTTGACGTTTGTTCTTAGTTGAACGTTTAGTCAGAATATGACGCTTTGTAGCACGCTTAAACTTAAAACCACCAGCCGTTTTCTTAAAACGTTTAGCAGCACCTCTGTTTGTTTTCATCTTAGGCATGATGAACAACTCCGCATTGTATGCATTAATAAACATGTAATTTGGCGAGAAAAAGAGGAAAGCCCCCTTTTTCTACTTGTATGCCAGAATTACTTCTTTTTAGGGGCAAGGATCATGTGCATTTGACGACCTTCAATCCTTGATGGAAAACTTTCAACTAAAGCAAATTCAGTTGTATCTTCTTTCAAACGATTGAGGACATCCACACCAATTTCTTGGTGTGCCATTTCGCGGCCGCGAAAACGGATAGTGATTTTGACCTTGTTACCCTCTTCAATAAAGCGAACCAGGTTGCGTAGTTTTACCTGATAGTCGCCTACATCTGTTCCGGGTCGGAATTTTATTTCCTTAACCTGGATCAGTTTTTGTTTTTTCTTCTGCTCTTTCGTCGATTTACTCTTTTCATAGAGGAATTTACCGTAGTCCATCACACGACAAACTGGCGGCTCGGCATTAGGGCTGATTTCAACCAGATCTACACCCGCTTCTTCAGCAACTTTTAGAGCTTCCTCTATCGAAACGATACCAAGTTGTTCACCTTCGATCCCCGTAAGACGAACTTCAGTCAGTCCACGGATTTCCTCGTTTAATCGATGAGCATTTTGTTTAGCCGGGGCTTTTCTTGCGCCTTTAATACCTTATTCCTCCAAAATTTCAATCGTTCTTGTAAGAACTTCTTTCTCGAGCAGAGAAATAAATTCTTCAATATCGTATTTACCCAAATCTTTGCCTTTACGGGTCCTTACTGCTATTTGTCCGGTTTCCATTTCTTGGTCACCACACACCAACATATAAGGAACGCGTTTCAACGTATGCTCGCGGATTTTAAAGCCTATCTTCTCGTTTCTCAAGTCCGGAATAGCTCTAAATCCTGCTTTTTGCAGTTTTTTTGCCACTTCCTGAACATATTCAGCCTGATTATCAGTAATATTCATGATGACCGCTTGCTGAGGTGAAAGCCAAGTTGGAAAATGACCCGCGTATTCTTCTATTAAAATACCAATGAAACGTTCTAAAGAACCTAAAATAGCACGATGTATCATCACAGGAGTGTGACGTTCATTGTCTTCGCCTACATAGGTTGCACCTAAACGTTCAGGCAAAGCAAAATCTAACTGAACGGTACCACACTGCCACGCTCGATCCAAACAATCATGCAAAGTAAATTCTATTTTAGGTCCATAAAAGGCCCCTTCCCCTTCCAGTATCTCAAAGGGAATCGACATCGAATCCAACGCTTGCGCTAAGGCCGTCTCTGCACGATCCCACATCTCATCGCTCCCGACACGTTTTTCTGGACGCGTTGAGAGCTTCACTTGAATCGCATTAAAGCCGAATGTCTTGTATGTATCATATACCATTGAAATACATGAAATAACTTCTTCTTGAACTTGCGAAGGAGTGCAAAATATATGGGCATCATCTTGTGTAAAGCCACGCACACGCATCAAACCATGCAAGGCACCAGAAGGTTCATTCCTGTGACAACTTCCAAATTCCGCCATTCGCAAAGGCAAATCACGGTAAGATTTCAATCCCTGATTAAAAATTTGAACATGTCCAGGGCAATTCATCGGTTTTAGTGCATATTCGCGATTTTCAGACTGTGTGGTGAACATATAATCGGCGTATTTCTCCCAATGCCCCGAACGTTCCCAAAGCACCCGGTCCATAATCAGAGGGCCTTTGACCTCTTGGTAATCATATTCCGTCAGCTTTTCGCGAATAAAGACTTCCAATTCACGGAAAATGGTCCAGCCGTTATGATGCCAAAACACCATACCTGGCGCTTCTTGTTGCATGTGGTATAAATCAAGCTGTTTGCCTAATTTTCGATGATCTCGCTTTGCGGCTTCTTCTAAACGCAAAAGATGAGCTTTAAGTTCTTTTTTATCAAAAAACGCCGTACCGTAAATACGTTGAAGCATTTTTTCATCACTCTTGCCTCGCCAATAAGCACCCGCAAGATTTAAAAGCTTAAAATGTTGACAAAAACCCATATGTGGCACGTGAGGCCCACGGCACATATCCAGATATTCTTCGTGAAAATAAAGGCCAGGCGAGTCGTCACGCGCAACATTCTCATCCAATATGGCCATTTTATAGTCTTCACCGCGAGATTCAAACAGATCTCGCGCTTCTTGCCATGTGACCTTTTTCTTTATCACAGGGTAATGCGTTTTTGCAAGCAGTTGCATCCGTTTTTCAATGGCTTCCAAATCATCTTGCGTGAGAGAAACCGCCAAATCCACATCATAATAAAAACCACTGTCGATGGTAGGACCGATCGCCATTTTTACATCTGGGTACAATTGCTTCATCGCATGCCCCAATAAATGAGCACAAGAATGACGGATGATTTCAAGGCCATCATCACTTTTAGCGGTAATGATTTCCAAAGCAGCATCTTGCTCGATCAAATCAGATGCATCAACGCGCAAGCCATTCACCCGACCTGCGACGCAGGCTTTGGCAAGACCCGGACCGATATCGGTCGCAATCTCCAGTGTTGAAACAGGATGATCATACGCACGTTGACTTCCATCAGGGAGTGTAATTAAAGGCATTTTCTGGTCCTACATACAGTGGTGCTACACACGAAGTAGCACTTGATTTTAATAAATGACTATTTTATCAATTAGTTGAGATTTCAACAAAGAAATATAGCCTCATTGGGTATCCATTTTGGTACCACAAAAATGAATGCACCGGAAACGGTGACGAATTGTAACAAGCTAAATAAATAAGGCAATTTTTTCAGTACTTATATGCCGCAAGCATGAAAAAAACAGTGCCAAATAGGTTCTTCTTAGAAAAGGTCCATTCTGTTAAAGCGTTCAAAAAAAACGCAACAGAAAGAAAAAAACATTGAATACGCTTCATTTTTGTCATTAAATCTTGTTCCAGATCAAGGCAAACCTCAATTTAACTCTTTTTGCGCTCAAAATGACGCCTTTTGTCCACAAGAAATTATTTGGAAGCATTGAAATGAAACTTGAAACCCTTTGTATTGTTGGCAGCCTCAGTCTGTGCTTAATAGCCGCCGCTTCTGGAGCCCCCATTGCTGGCGTAGCCGTTGGCGCAAGTCTTTTAATTGGCGCAACAGTGAGAAATAACGCTCGCGCTTGTTTAACAACAAA
>CAMRDW010000268.1 GCA_947041315.1 uncultured Enterovibrio sp. | reverse complement strand
AATATGTTTCTTGGTACAACACGCTCCATCATCACAGTGCTTTAGGGGGTTTTACCGCTGAGCAAGTTTTTACCGGAGAGTTTGAAAGCATAGGAAAAATCAAGCAACAAACGTTAGATGCGCAGTATTTATTGCATCCAGAACGCTTTGTGAAAGCCCCTCCCAAGGTCGCGATGCCTGAAGAGCATGTCTACATCAATCCAATCATTTCAGAAAACGGAGAAATAGAACAAGAAACAGGCGTGAATTTTCCTACATTAAAAAGAGCGAAACGAGTTTAATTAAACCGATTATTGTTTAAAACAGGTTGATTCATTCCGATTCATATGGCGAATTAAAGTGATTTCTGAAGGCTACGTAACATCAGTTCTTAATACTGTCAGAAAATGAGGTGCGTAACATCAATGACTAAGAGACAGAGTTTAGACAGTGGCACTACATTGAAGACCGCTCTAAAGCATTCTCCGCAATTCTCATTGTTCTTTTTGATGCGGAGATGCCTAACTCAATTTAGAGAGGATCAGTCTTCAATTTCAATATCTTCTATTTCTTCTTCGACTTCTTCAAGAAACTCTTCCCATTTTTCCTGATTAGGATTCTTTTTAATTTCTAAATCAAGGCAATCTTCTGTGATTGCAGTTGTTTTCGGAAGTAATTTGTATTCCTTTTGCAAAATATTATCGACAAATATCCAATCACATTGGACCTCTGAATGAGTGAATGTGACAGCCATAAAACCGCGATCGACAATATTTGCCCATTTTAGATCAGTGACAAGCATAGGAAATAACTTTTGAATTTCGCGTATGAGAGCCGGCGGAAGAGGAAGATAACTTTCCATTCCGGGTGAGCCCAAAGCGGCAGAAGCAAATTCAATTCCGCATGGCTGGCTTGTTTTATCTGTTAGTTGACCAGCCCAAGCGTTATGTGTATCACCAGCAAAGCTTACAAATGACTTATTGTTTTGCTTCATTTGGTGGTATAGCCAATCACGGTCTCTCGGATAAGCATCCCATGCATCTAGATTATATGGTGATTTTAGAATGCTCGGATTACGTGCTGCATCCATGATGATATCACCGTCATAAACAGTGCGAGTTCGCTTTGCTTCTTTTGCTCCCATTAAAGCGCGAAGCAAATTAAAAGGTAAATCCATTTTTGTCATCAGAACTTGTTGACCTAAAACGGTCCAACGTGAATTGGTTGAATTCAGTTCTTTTTTAAGCCATTTCTTTTGTTTTTCGCCCAATAAATGATGATTGGGTGAATACATGTCTTTTTGTAAATCTGCATAAGCTTTTTCTGGATTTGGATCGTTGTAATTCGCATATTCTAATTGCTTTGTGCGAGCAGATACTCGGGTGTCTAGCATCAAAAGATGTACAAGATCTCCAAATTTAAAACTACGATAGATTTCACCTTTGTCCACCGCATTGTTACGGATAGGAAGCCATTCATGAAATGCTTGGACAGCGGCTTCACGACGTCCTTTATATTTGCCTTCATTCGGCTGATGATTTAAAGCGCCATCGCTCCAAGAATTGTCGGCTATTTCATGATCATCCCAAATATGGATAAATGGCATTTCTGCATGTAGAGATTGTAGATCTGAATCTGAACGGTATTGAGCGTATCGTTTACGATAGTCTTCTAAGGTGATACATTCATGAGAAGGTGAAGGGACCCGATCAAGGGCAACGGAATTGGTTGTTGCATATTCCCCCATTCCGTATTCATAAATATAATCACCCAGATGAACTAGCGCATCAAATGCGTTTGTACTGTGTTGAACTGAAATCTCTTTGTAAGCGTTAAAATAACCTGCAGGGTGATTTGCGCAGGTTGCAACAGCTAATCTTATTTTGCTTATATTTTCAAGAGGTAACGTTTTAGTCATACCTATATTTGAATGAATGACACCAATAGAAAAACGATAAAAATATCTAGTATTTGGTTTTAAATCAACAACATCTACTTTAACAATAAAATCATTTTCTTTTCGAGCCACTATTTCACCAGCAGAACGATTCTTTGTGAAATCTTTGTTCGTTGCCATTTCCCATTTTAAGGGAACACTGAGTAAATTAAGTGATAGATCAGGAACGAAACGAGACCAAATGATCATTTTGTTAGATAATGGGTCACCACTTGCAACACCATGAGTAAATGAGCCGTATATATTACTTAATGAAATATCATTTTCTTTTATATCATTTTTAATATCAGAATTATTTGCAAACGCTGTCGTCACAATACCTGCGCCAGACCCAATAGTAAGGCAGCGAATAAAATCACGTCTTTTCATTTATAATCAGCTCTTATTTAAATAGGGGAAATTGACTAATCAATACAATTAATCTTGTTTATATTGTTAAAATGAAAAGATTCATTTCAACAAAAAGGAAAACTTTGAAGATGAAATGAAACACACATTTATTAACGTATTAAATAATTGTAAAGTTAAAATAGGGTGGAATCTGTTTGATTTTAATCATAATATTTAAAAGAAATCATTAAGCAAGCTTTATTTTAAATAAACGTTCATTTTGTTTCGAGGTGAAGTCTAAATATTTGTATTATATAAAAATATTTATTCTATTGTATTTAGTAAGGATTGATTTTCTTTTTGGAAAAAGTGTTATATCCGACATTTTGCACCTAAAAAAATTATATAACTTTCTAGGCAGCCCCATAAAACATTTGTTGAAGCTATAGTGGTTTCTTGTGCACAGCTAATTTATCTTGACAGCCATTTTCGTTTAAAAAAACATCATTTGTGATTCTATCAATTTTAAAATGTATCAATTTCGCTATTAACTAACACCTTTGATTATTAATACCCTAATGAGGAGATTAAATAATTATTTTTCTGTGTGTTTTTTAATCGAAAATGGCTCATTTTTTATAATGCGCTAGCTGTGGTTTCTTGTGTATGGGTTGAAAAGAATGGTAGCAATCATTTAAGGTGTATTTCGGGTAACAGATCCAATAAAAATCCCCAGTTTGACTTATGCCGAGCTGGATAATTTTCACTCTAAAAATTAAAGGATTTTAGTGTGTTATCTTTGAGGGAGGGACCCTTATTAGGCTTTACCAGTCACTCACTTTCTTACCAGTAAGTGATTCATCGGCACGGCAAGATCATTATAAATGATTGAACTTTTTTTGGATTTTAGAAGACAGATCTGCTAATTACTCTCAATATGATTTAAATACGATGAATACAAACTTTATCACCTATTTTGAAAAAATGACTGACCCTCGGATCAATCGCTGTAAAATTTACCCTCTTGTCGAAATCATTTTTCTTTCAATTTCAGCTGTTATTCCAGGCGCTTCCTCTTGGGAAGAAATTGAGGATTTTGGTCACACCAAACTTTCTTGGTTGCGTCAATTTTTACCTTTTTCAGCGGGTATTCCTCGCCATGACAGCAGGGCTAGTGCAGCTAAGCTCAAATACACGAACATTTTTTAAGCCTGTAAAACTCGACCTTTATAAGTCCATTTATATGGTTTCGCCATATTCTGATTAAAAAAGGTCACAAAAGTGTGAAGTTTTTCCTTTAGATTTTCTTTTAACGTAAAACTATTTCGTTTTAAAAAACGTCTCACTAAAACAGAAAACCATATTTCAATTTGATTTAGCCAATAGGCATGCTTGGGGGTATATACCCGTCCCATTTGAAGTTGCGTGGTTGTTGGCTGCGCTCTCTCAGCCCAATTACATAGTACCTCTAAGTACCTCTAAGTACCTCTAAGTACCTCTAAGTACCTCTAAGTACCTCTAAGTAC
>CAMRDW010000267.1 GCA_947041315.1 uncultured Enterovibrio sp. | reverse complement strand
CCAATGAAAAAAATGCCATTTTAATACAAGATCAACATGTTAGATACATAACCCTTTCACTGCCGCTTCTGACATATGAGTATTCAACCTGTTCATGACAAAATGCCAGCCTGTGGCATTAGGATCACTGCTTAAGATGCTATCGAGCCAGTCGGCAAAATCTTGCTCGGTTCGAGTGTTTCTTATCAACGGAATAATTTCACCTGTCGCAACATCCATTCCAGCTAATAAGGCTTGAGTTTCGTGGCGTATATATTCAAATTCACTTTTTTCAACATAACCGGCTTTTACAGGCTCGCCTTCAGTTAAAGGCTCTAATGCTTGTATCCCTGTTTTTTCATCAAAAGATATTGTGCGGATCCCTTCTTTTGCTCGCTGGATGGCCTTAGCGTATGTCTCGCATACATCAGCACAATAGATATCAAAGTTCTCATCTCTAGGAGTATCAACCCATCCTTTGACTTTATTGATCTGAATGTTTGCTTGATTTTAAAAAACGCCCCACCTGTCTTTGTGAGATAGATGAGACAATGCCTTTATCTTTAGCTGCGAAGGCCAATGCATTTTCAGACCAATGGCTAAATGGATAACCATGATCTTCAGGTTTATCACAAGACATAGCAAGGATTTGGCAGATTTGCTCTGGGGTAAATTTCGGTGTTGCTCCTGGGCGTGAAGCTTCTTTTAGTTTTTCAAGAACACTGTGCACATGAGTTCGTTCAGCCCAATGTTTACGCCAACGTGTGACTGTTTCACGGGTGCATTTTAATTCTTTTGATGTCTTAAGAATGCTTTTCCCTTGCGCTCCTGAGAGTATAATTTTGGCTCTAAAGACGATGGATTGTGGACTTTTTCGTTTATTAATAATGAGTTCAAGCTCTGTTTGTTCTTGTTTTGATAGTTCTATTTTCTGAGAATGCAGGGAGCTCATTTATACCGCGAAAGCGAGCAAATAAAGACACACATCAAATTTTTAGCTGTTTGGGTATTAGAGCTTAGTTGCACTAGCATGATCTTCGAACCCCAAAAAAGCAAGCATCTTCAATGGTCACGGGTATACGATATATTTTAACATTACTTTAGATTTACGGGACAAATCAAATTACAAGCAGCGAGGGTAACATATCGACTTGATTTTAACGCTCTTGAATATCCTTTATTCGTCTTTAAATTCAATGATTTATCTATTTATATGGGTAGGCGAAAAATTTGATTAATTGTTACCCCTGTTTGATGGGTTCCAGATTTACTTAGCATAAGTGCTTGTTAAATGGGATGCTTTTTTTCTGGTTTTTTAATTCGGTGAGAATGTCAAAAAAAGTGCTTTTTTTCGTTGATTTCACTGTTTTACTTGGCCAAATTTTTGACATTGAAGGGAGGGGTATTTCGTAGCGAGATTTTTTTAAAAAAATTTATCTTTCAACTAATCATGGGGTTAGGTTAAGTGTTTTTTTTAGGTTTGTTTAACTTCAAGGAGATAGCGTATTTGAGGAAATAGAGTCTATTTTGTTTTCAAATAAGTCTGCTAAATTTGATTGACGATGCTCAGAAGAAGCGAAGAAACAGATCTTATTTTTTGATTTTCGCATCAACACAAAGATGTTAACTAACTGTTTCGCATGGTTAATAACATGCAATCACAGGCCTCCTTCACAACAAAAAAACAAACAACTTTATGGGGTGATCTTATGTTGTCAATCAGGGATGTAAAAGCGGTTGTTTTTGAATTAGATGGAACTTTAGTTGATAGTGCCGCGGGGATCCAAGTTGCAGCAGAAGAGATGCTAGATGATTTAGATTTGCCACACATCAACGCAGCTCACATGAGTGACCTTATGGGTGATGGTTTTCAAAAGTTGATCCACCGCGTTCTTACCCGTCAATTTGACGGTAAAGCACCGGATGCCTTATTTAGAGAAGGAAGTACATTGTTTTTAAAAGCATATCAAAAAATGTCGGGGACACATCTTAAGCTTTATCCCGGCGTGGAAACGTGCTTAAAAAAACTTTCTCATCAAAATATCCCTCAAGTAGTTTTAACAAGTCAAAAAACATCGCAGGCCACTAAAATATTAACTTCTTTAGGTATCCGTCATTATTTTCAATTTGTTTTAGGACATGACGCATTAATTGAACCTAAACCTTCCCCAGCTGGTCTCTTAGAAGCAGCCTTATTGCTGAGGCTCAGTCCTGAAGAATTAATCATGGTAGGGGAAAGTGTTAATGACATCAGTGCAGCAAAATCAGCAGGATCTCCTGTCGCGTGCGTCAGTTACGGTTACAATTACGGCATTGACATTAGAAAGGGCAGAGCTAATTTCATTTTAGATTCATTAGACGAACTTCCCGCCTTGTTAAACCCACGAATGATCGTCGATAGACATTGTGATTTAACCTTCAATGCAAGCAGCTAGTGCAGATAAGCGCAAATACACAAACAATTTTTAAGCCTGTAATACTCGACTTTTATAAGTCCATTATATGGTTTTGTAGTGCTCAACTATTTCCGGACATAAAATTAGTTTGTTTTTCCGCTATTGCAGGCGGTATGCCTTCATTGTATTTATGAGGGCGTCGCCAATTGTAATAACCCATCAAATATTGGCTCACATCTTTTGCTGCGTCCTCCATTTTGTGCTCTTCCGGCCAGATAGCTTGATTTTGTTACGATTTTATGTGTAACTGATTGAGTTATACCATTCTAAGTAAAAATATGATCTAATTGAGGCAAGTTATTGCTGTATAGATTTCCTTATGGATACCATTGAATCTATTGATTTTAAAAGTCTTATTGGTCAACAAAAAACAATGCAAATGAAGATGCGCCTACTTGCTTTAGAGCATTTCAAACAAGGTCATTCTCGTACCCAAATTGCTCAATCTCTTATGGTCAGCCGAACCAGTGTTAACAAGTGGATACATACTTTCCTAAATAAAGGGCTAGAAGGGCTACAAGAAAAACCAGGGACAGGTAGACCCGCATTTTTAACGCTAAATCAACGTGAGCAGTTGAGGCAATATATTCAAGAAAAAGCGATGGATGCCACGGCAAGCGCATTTTAAGGCATTGAATTTAATAGGCTGGTTCTAAAGTCATCATCCAAGCAAGCCATTTTTCGTTTTCGATTGATACTGGCTTTTTTGCTTTCATCTTTTTTTAGCATCGTCATAGCTATTTTTCGTAGAACATTAAACACTAACGGACCTCTATCTTTTCGTATCCTTGATTCGTCTTCCCTAAATGTCATATCTAGGATCCAATGCATACTTTCAACTTGCCAATGGCTCCGCACCGCATTAAAGGCGACTTTCGCATCTAGACCCATCGAACTGATAGGTACCCATCATTTAAAGGGGTTTTCGGGTAACAGATCCAATAGAGATCCCCAGTTTGATTCATGTCGCACTGGTTGATTTTTACTCTAAAAATTGAAAGATTTTAGTGTGTTATGTTTGAGGGTGGGAAACCTATCAGACTTAACCAATCGCTTACTTTCTCACCTGTCATTGATTCATAAGCGGATGTGCCCTTATTTTGTCCCCATCGACGATTTCGCAGATTGTACCAAGCCTTAAAAAGCTCAAGAAATCCTTGATTCACCCCTTTTCTCACATACAAATAAGAGCGAAGACCGGAATGAATCAATCTCATGCGGGTGAATAGTTACGCACAAATTACTTTTGATAAATTCCACATCATGAAAATTATTAACGAAGCTGTCGGTTATGTATCTAACATGTTGATCTTGTATTAAAATGCCGCTTTTGTCAGGAAACAAAAGACGTTAAAAAACATGGTCTTGGTAA
>CAMRDW010000266.1 GCA_947041315.1 uncultured Enterovibrio sp. | reverse complement strand
AAAACGATGGCAATATCTCCGATTTCAGGAAATGGAACTCAAAAAAGGCAAAAAAAGAAACAAAAAAAACCACCTCGCAAGGTGGTTTCTCCGTTTCAAGAAGCATTAACCTGGGCAAGGTGAGGCAATAAATCGCCCCATAAAGCGCGCAGCAAAAACAGCCAAGCACGTTGGAAGCAACCAAGCCATACCATACTCAAATAAAGGCAGTCCATTAAGAATCGACATATCAAATCCTGCAATTTTGACCGCGTCAAATAAAGCAAACACCAAAGAAACGCCCAGAACGAGACGAAAAGCAAAAGCAGGATTGGGCATGAATCTACGTAAAAATGTCATTAATATGAGGGCAATTGCGACAGGATAAAGCGCAAACAAAACGGGCACAGACAAGCTAATCAATTGATTCAAGCCGATGTTAGACACCACAGTACACACAATCGACAAAATAACGACCCAGCGACGATAACCGAGCTTGGTTAAAGAACTAAAATAATCAGCACAGGCCGAGACCAAGCCAATCACTGTGGTCAAGCACGCCAAAAGAATGATCCCAGAAAGGATCACTCGGCCTTCTTCACCAAACAAAGCCAAAACATAAGCAACTAAAATTTCGCCGCCATTGCTGGCTTCAGGCACAAGATCGGTTGCGGTCGCACCAAGATAAAAAAGCGCGATATATACAAAAGCCAAACCAGCAGCCGCAATCAAGCCCGCCAAAATAAGATAACGACAGGTACTGGCTTCTGAGGTAATCCCTTTTTTACGGATAACATCCACAATCAAGATCCCAAACATCAAAGACGCAAAGGTATCCATGGTGTTATAACCATCAAGAAAACCACGGGAAAAAGCCTGATCGACATAAACGCCTTGAGCAACCCCGATCTCTCCTTGAGGAGACAAAAATACGGCCAACGCCAAAGTAGATAAGCCGATAAAGAGAATAGGCGTAAGCCATTTTCCAATGGTATCGATCAGCTTTCCTTGATTTAAAGAAAAGATCATCGCAACAGAAAAGAACACGACCGAAAAAATGGAAAGTTCAAATTGGCCCGGCGCGTTCAAAAAAGGTTTTGCTCCCATCTCATAAGCGACAAGACCCGCTCTTGGAGCCGCAAATGCAGGGCCGATAATAATAAAAGTTAAAACCGCCATTACGGTTGCAACGGGCAAAGGTAAGTCTCGCGTTAACCCTTTCCAGTCACCGCCCGCCAAAGCCAAAGCCACGATACCAAGCAATGGCAAACCTACAGCAGTAATAAGAAACCCTATCATGGTGGAAAAAGTATGCTCACCTGCAAGAAAACCGGCTTGCGGGGGAAAAATGATATTACCTGCTCCAAGGAAAAAGGCAAAAGTCATAAAACCCAATGCGAATATATCCATAATCTTTAATTTTTCATTCATTTATATGACCTATTCAATTAAGTTTGCTTAATGACAGAAAAGAGCCTTATTCTTGTACGGTCTAAACCTTGCCACTTCAAATTGAATAATGACGAAATTTCAATAAACAGGCAATAGCACAACAAAATTTGGTTTAAAAGCCTAGATACGAATAAATACCCAGCATAATCAACTGGGTTGTTGATTTTTAGTACGACATAAATGAAAGCTTCATTGTCTAAAAAAAGAACAATCTGTTTACCTTTTTAAAAAATAATCCCCTTTTTTTTCATTAAATGAGCAAAATGTGAACACACCCTTTCAATTTAAACAATTTTCAATTGTAAGAAATCAATGTGGGATGCCAGTCAGTACCGATGGCGTTTTACTGGGCGCTTGGGCCACGGCAGAGGAAAATCACAACATATTAGATATAGGAACAGGCACAGGACTTCTGGCCTTAATGATGGCGCAACGCTTTTTGAATGCGCGTATTTTGGCCCTCGACATCGATAATGAAGCTGTTCGTACCGCACGCTTTAATGCAGAACAATCACCTTGGGCTAATAGGATTAAAGTTGAAAATCAAGACATACGATCTTGGGTGAATCCATCGCGTTTTGATACGATCATTTGTAACCCCCCCTATTTTGATTCCGGCAAGCAAGCCCACAATAAAAGACGCGCAACATCACGCCATACTGAAAATATGTCCCACGAAGAGCTGCTCAGAGCCTTGCAAAAATGTTTAACGCGAGAAGGGAAAGCCCATTTGATTTTGCCTTCAAAACAAGCGGATACATTGATCAATTCCGCCGCCCAGCATTCTCTTTTTTGCCATCAGATAACCCAAGTAAAAACAACACCAAACAAAGTCGTTAGCCGGAAACTCATCACCCTCTCTCCTCAAAGAACAAGCGAAAATAAACACAAAATCATCGTGATCCAAGAAAATGGAAAATACACTTCTGACTTTATTGCCCTCACAAAAGATTTTTACATCAAGCTATAAAAACACAAAATATCCCCAAAAGAGTTGAAATGCCGCCAGGCGAGAAGGGCAAAAAAAACCGAGCATAGACAGACACTCTCATTGACCTTTAAGGCCCCCCACAACAACCCCGCCTCTTCAAAGGCAAGGGGAGAGATCACTGACGTGGCATCCTTGCATGATTCGGGTATAATTTGCGATCAAACTTTGAGTGGAGAAATAACAGGTGCGAACTTTTGCCGAATTAGAGCTGAATCCTGAGCTGTTACTTGCGCTAGACGAAATGAATTTTGAGCGACCAACTGCAATACAAGCTGACGTGATCCCTCATGGAATGGATGGCCGCGATATTTTGGCTTCAGCGCCAACAGGAACAGGAAAAACAGCCGCCTTTGTTTTGCCATTGCTTCAACATTTATTGGATTTTCCCCGCCAAAAGCCGGGGCCCGCACGCGCCTTGATCCTCACCCCAACACGCGAGCTTGCCATCCAAGTTGCAGATCAAGCTCGGGCGCTTGCCAAACACACTGATTTAAAAATCATTACGATAACCGGGGGAATTTCATACCAAGAACACGCAGATATCCTCGGAAAAACCCAAGACATCGTGGTGGCCACACCCGGACGATTAATGGAATACATCGAAGCGGAACGCTTTGATTGTCGCGCCATTGAAAGTCTTGTGCTTGATGAAGCCGACCGCATGCTCGACATGGGATTTAGCGCAACCGTTGAACGCTTGAGCACGGAATGTCGTTGGCGTAAACAAAGCATGCTCTTTTCTGCAACCCTTGAAGGAAAAGGGATTAACGGTTTTAAAGAAACGCTTTTAACCGATCCCGTGGAAGTTGAAGCCGATCCATCACGTCGAGAACGAAAAAAAATCACTCAATGGTATTACCGTTGTGATGATATGAAGCACAAAAACAATCTCTTAAAATCCATTCTGACAGAGCAAGCCGAACGCTCCATCATCTTTATTAAAACAAGAGAACGTTTAGCCGCACTGCGAGAAGAACTGACAAAAAGTAAAATAACCTGTGCTTGGCTTCAAGGCGAAATGGCACAAGCAAAACGCACAAACGCAATCAATCGTTTTTGCGCCGGTGAAGTCAATGTCTTATTGGCCACAGACGTTGCAGCGCGTGGCATTGATGTGCCAGACATTACCCATGTAATTAATTTTGATTTACCTTATAAAGCAGACGTTTATCTTCACCGTATAGGCAGAACGGCCCGTGCAGGTAAAAAAGGCAATGCCATTTCTTTAATAGAAGCGCACGATCAAAAAATGCTAGAGCGCATTACCCGCTATATGGATGATGAAATCAAAGAGCGCACCATCGAAGGGCTAAAGCCGACGCATAAAAAGCCTGTCTTTAAACAAAAAAAGAAAAAATTAACAAAAAAAGAAGCCAAAGGAAAAGCAAAAAAAATAGCTAAAAAA
>CAMRDW010000265.1 GCA_947041315.1 uncultured Enterovibrio sp. | reverse complement strand
TAATTATGGCACATACCTATTTAACGACTGAAGAATTATCCGCTCGGATCAAGTATGACGCTCGCACAATTCGTCAATGTTTAAAAGATTCGGTGTTGTTTGAGGACATACATTACATTCGCCCGTTTGGCGGACGCAAGATTTTGTATATTTGGGAGCGTGTAGAAGCCTCGATGTTAAAAGGCGTATCAGCGCAAGATGTGATCAATCCAATGAAGTAGGGGGCATGATTATGGGTACAGTTAACGTGCGCTCTGGCATGCTTTATCTGGATTTTACCTACCGTGGTAAGCGTTGCAAAGAGCAAACCAAGCTCAACGATAATATAGAAAACCGTAACAAACTCAATAAATTGATGTCTGTGATTGAAAAGCAAATTCATTTAGGGATTTTTGATTTTGGGTATCATTTTCCAAGCAGTAAAAAAGCGCCGTATTTTAAGCAAATTGAGCGCTTGATTGCACGCCAAGAAGGAAAAGGATCGATGCCTTTTCATGATTTTGCTTCGATGTGGTTTGAAGAAAAAGAGGTTGAATGGCGTAAAAGTCACATCGAAACCGTCAATGGCATTGTGTTGCATCATCTTTTGCCTACCTTTGGCGAAATGCCCATTGGCAGCATAAGCAAAGCAGATATTCTTGCTTTCAGGTTGCATCTTGTAAAAACGCCTTCAGCGAGCGGCAAGCTGCGTTCGGCCTCACGGAACAACCACATTTTGGTTGTGCTTCGTATGATTTTAAATGAAGCGGCGGAGCGTTTTGGTTATGTGAGTCCTTGGCTCAATATCAAAGCCTTGTCTGTGCCTCGCACTGAAATTCAGCCCTTTTCATTGGATGAGGTGCAATTGATTTTGTCCCATGTGCGTGAGGATTTTCGGTCCTATTTTTTGGTGCGTTTTTTTACAGGGCTTCGAACCGGTGAGATTGATGGTTTAATGTGGAAAAATATAGAGTTAGACAAACGAAAAATGCACATTCATCAATCTTGGGTGCGTGGGCAAATTGAGAAAACAAAAACCAGTGATTCTTATCGAACCCTTGTACTTTCAGAGCGGGTCTATGATGCATTGTACGCCCAATGGCAACAAACGGGGCATAAAAGTGATTTTGTATTTTGCGATAAAAATGGTCACGCCCTCAATCAACGCAACCTCTCTAAACGGGTTTGGTATCCCTTGTTAAATTATCTGGGCCTTGAAAAACGCAATCCTTATCAAACCCGACATACCGCCGCGACCTTGTGGCTTGCCTCAGGTGAAAACCCTGAATGGATAGCCCGTCAACTGGGGCATGCCAATACCAGTATGTTATTTCGCGTTTATTCGCGATATGTCCCTGATTTACGTCGTAAAGACGGCGAAGCATTTGAATCATTTTTATCTGAAAATAAATAAAAGGGGTGAGAAATGTTCCGTTCAGTCTCGACAGAAATACCCAACATACAAAGGCAATTGTGCTGGGTTGAAAAAAGGGGTCAAGAAGGGCAGGGATATTGGCAAGTCATTGAGTATGAATGTCATTTCAATTCAAATACCCGTGATAATGCGCGCCTTTTTCAATCAAGATCTCTCCCTCTTTTTATCGATAAATCTCAATTAGAGCAACGTTTCATCATCGATGGGCACTATCAAGCTGAATTAGAAATACTCTGGTGTCATTTGGCGTATTTTAACGACCCTTTTTTACAGGCATTTTTCTTGGATGTGCTTTTAAATGATGCATTAATAGAAAAGTTTTGTCGTAGTCAAGGAAGTTTAAAACATCACCACGCCTATGCGGGTGGATTGATTGAGCACAGCCTTGAAGTTGCACAAAACGCAGCCTTGCTTTGTCATCAACACCAGTTAGGACAAAGGGCGCAAGAAGTGGCCTTTTTAGGGGGCCTTTTTCATGATATTGGAAAAACAATCTTGTTTTATAACGACACAGATGGCGTATGTGGGGAGCATGAAGCTTATAATTTCCTCGTTTTATCCAGGCCATTAGAGCGATTAAAATCAGCTTCTCCTGCATTATTTGAAGCCTTAAGCGGCTCTTTATATCTTCAAAACGAGCATCATAAAGATCCCTACAAAATCGCGAAAATTGTCAGAATGTGCGACAGTCTTTCGGCCCAATGTTTTGACTGGAAAGAAGCCTTTTCTCACGTCCCCTCGTATTTTTGGTATACAAAATCAAGAGATCAAAGCTGCATTTTTAAACGCTTAAAAAAATGAATCACCCTTAAGGTAAAGTGTGATCTCTTCATTTTCTGGATCCGGTAAGTTTCCGTACAAATTGCTTGAGCTGAAGAAAGACGCTATAATCGCTAAATTATGACGGAATACTTCCGTACATTTTAGCGTTATGTTGGAGGGGTTATGGCAACGGCAAGACTGGATATCCGTTTGGATGAAGAAATTAAAGCGAAGGCTGAAAAAGCATCCGCTTTATTGGGTTTAAAAAGCTTAACTGAATATGTTGTTCGTTTAATGGATGAAAATGCAACGCAGGTGATTGCTCAGCATGAAAGCATTACGGTTGAAGCGAATGTGTTTGATCAATTTATGGCTGCATGCGAAGAAGCGAAAGCCCCAAATACGGCCTTGCTTGAGGCGGCAAAATTAGCAAAAAATGAGGGTTTTAAGTGAAGTATTCCAAGACGTTCAAAGAATTGGATAAATCACAGCACGACAGAGGCTCATTTGATTGCGGTGAAAAAGAGTTAAATGAATTTATTCAAACTCAGGCCGCCAAACATATGCAAGCAGGCATTAGCCGCACGATGGTATTGCCTGCGTTACTGCCATTGCCAACTCAAAAATACCCCATTTGTTCATTTTATAGCATTGCGCCAGGCTCAATCTGCCGTGATACCTTGCCAGAATGGATGGCTAAAAAATTACCACGCTATCCTATCCCTGTTTTTCTTTTAGCTCAATTGGCGGTTCATAAGGGGTTTCATGGATCTGGGTTAGGGAAAGTCACCTTGATTAAAGCCTTGGAATATCTTTGGGAAATTAATGCCCACATGAGAGCTTATGCCGTTGTTGTTGATTGTTTAACGACGCAAGCTCAGTCTTTTTATACAAAATACGGTTTTGATGTTCTTTGTGAAATAAATGGCCGCGTAAGGATGTTTATTCCAATGAAAACGGTGGGGCAGTTATTTATTTAGCGTTAAAAAAGAGGTAATTGTTCTTGTGCCTCTTTGCTTGTCGCATTTTCCCATTTTTTGATGTCTTTGGCTTTGAACATGACAATGGCCAGCCGATGAAAGAGGATGCGTAAGCTGTGGGAAGAATAGCGGCTTTGCTTGGCGCTATTGCTCCGCTTTATTTCATTTTT
The DNA here is from genome assembly GCA_947041315.1 of uncultured Enterovibrio sp. Lineage (GTDB taxonomy): Bacteria > Pseudomonadota > Gammaproteobacteria > Enterobacterales > Vibrionaceae > Enterovibrio. Next base: position 529 of record CAMRDW010000265.1, on the reverse strand, counting down.
GTGTTTTAAGACAAGCCAGCCTGAGCCTTGCAAAAACCGTCCTTCTTGTTGCTTTTGAAAGGCTTGAATTTCCACTGCTTTATACTCCCAGTTTTTAATGGCGTTTTCATCGCTATAGCGCAATAACAATCGCCAGCGGGTCGATGGAAAAAGAGCGCAAGCCACATCGATAAACCGAAGATAATCCTCTGTATCATCGAAAAAAATGCCAGACCGAGAGCTGTTACAGTGGGTTAAAGCGTATTGGATTGCCCAGAGTAACGGCGCTTCTGATTGAGCGGGATTAAATAATATTCGACATTGCGTCATTGCGTCTTTTATATCTTCTCTTTCATGATGATCGCTTGGCACAGGAGGGAGCCATTGCGAGCGCCGAGAATAAGGAAAAAGACGCGATTTGTTTTTTATTGTTTTTAGATTTTTTAACGCTTTTGCTGATGCAATCCAGGTTTTAATTTGGGTGCTGGGCACTTTATAAAACCAGGCGATGTCGCTGTGATCCATGCCTGCGTGAATTTTATTTAAAATG
>CAMRDW010000264.1 GCA_947041315.1 uncultured Enterovibrio sp. | reverse complement strand
TGGTGATTTTCCTATAGAGAAGTCTCACCTCATTCGTTCATGCCCATGCTGGGCGTACACACATCAAAGCACTCGGACGCTGCAAGCTTCGCCGTGTTTGAGGCGTTATATGCAAAAACGCGTTTATAAGCTAAATAAGGTAGAATTCTACTTTTGAACTGTAGTGAGCCATAAATGAATAAGCCTATCGAACAAAGAATTGTTAATATCGCCTTACTTGTTGAAAACTATGATGATGCAATTAAATTTTATACCAAAAAGCTACAGTTTGAGCTTGTCGAAGATACTGATTTAGGCGGTGGTAAACGTTGGGTTCAAATATCTCCACCGAATTCAACAGGTACAAATTTACTATTGGCTCAAGCAAGTAATGAAGACCAATTAAAATCAGTTGGCAATCAATCTGGTGGTCGTGTTTTCTTATTTCTTCAAACCAATGATTTCTGGCGTGATTATGAGTTTATAAAAGCCCAAGGTGTCGAGTTTACTGAAGAGCCACGAGTTGAAGAATACGGTACAGTTGTCGTATTTAAAGACTTATACGGTACAAAATGGGACTTATTGCAGCTAAATCAAGCTAACTAAGTCTGTAGCATATAATCCGGTAACCAGAAGTCTCTGTACGATCCCCAAAAATGTTTAAAGACAATAGCCGATTAGCTCCCTCTTTCCCCAATGCTGGCGACAATATTATCAAGGTCCCCACGCCTGAAGTCCTCTCGGATATAAAGTAATTTTTAAACCTGCATTTTTATTTTTTTCTTCCGCATTCAAAGGATATACCCATAAAAATTAATCGATATATCCATGATTCATTTCTATTTTCTTGCGAACAAATAGAAATTAAAAACGCAAGAATAACCTTTCATAAAAAACCTTTATTAAATGTCAGACGAATAAGTAAACAAAGTTATCATGGGTTTCTCGTTATTTCAGCGCGAAGGTGCTTAAAAGACTTAATATTTCACAAGACAACCGGTTAAAACTCACTCATAAATTTGGCTCGATATTCCATGGCGCAGTGGGTTCACAGGAAGAGCTAACCCATTATTGTGATCATTTAGAAAAACGACGAAAGCATTTTGCAGGAAACTGCAAAATGCTTTAAAACGGGCTGAGTCAGCACAACATTTTATCCCTTTAAAAAACACAAAGAATAACCTCTGTTTAAAAATGGATTGATTAAGGCTTTTTGAAAATCATATTTTTTGTTCAATCGAGCAGCATGGATCCTTCTTTTCATTTTGTGTTCGTCTATCGGAGAAATGCATCATTCCCAACCGATAATTTTTGATCGATAAACCCGGACATTGAAATTTATCTCATCGTTTTAAGATGACTGGCTAATACAGTTATTCTCATCATCAAGGCGGTTATTTTCACTTGTGAGCACATAAATTCGGTCATTGATCACCGAGTCATACTGAGTAAGCGATTTTTCTCATTAATCGAAGTGAGTCGTGCAAACGGCCCCTTGCTCAAGCATGAATTATGATGGGTGGGCATGTTAATTTGAGTGATTGAGCAAGGGCTATTTCGCTGTTAATATCAATGGTGAATTATGCTGAGTGAGGTGTACTTTGTTGGTCATTATTGATGTAACTCATTGGGAAAAAGACGAGCATAATGCCATTTTCCCTGTTGGCGCACGCGACAAAGAAATGATTTGGTCTCCAAGTGATGCGAGTGAAGAGATCAAGCCTCATTGGCCTCACTTATTTAAAGAATCTATCGCACGTTACCCCGATCAATATTGGACTGAGCTGGTCGCTTATATCGTATCTAAATATTTAGGTGTCGATGTTCCTAAAGTTTACCCTGCGATTAAACATACTCAAGAGGGGATTGTTTGCGGCTCTTTGATTGAATGGTTTTATGATGTCAATACTGAACGACACATTCCAGCAGGATCATATTTTAAAAAGCGCATTCCTGATTTTGATGACAAGACAGGAAAAGAGCATAACTTTATCGATATGGATGCGTTGATCCGCAGTTTTTCTCAGTATGCTGCATTATCAACCCCTCGTTTACAGTGGTTGTCCGATATGGCTCTATTTGATGCATTGATTGGAAATACAGACAGGCATCAAGAAAACTGGGGAATTATTTTTTTACCAGATTGTACGTGTTGCTTGAGTCCGCTCTTTGATAACGGGACAAGCTTAGGGCATGAACGTTTTACCGAAAATGTGCGTGATTGGGATAAGCACCGTTTAGCCGATTATGTTATGCGTGGAAAGCACCATTTGCGATTTAAACGTGAAGAGCCAAAAAAACGAATTCCACATTTTGAATTTTTGAAAATTCTTGCAAGCAAGAATACTGCCACAAAAACTTATATACAGAAAAAAATAGATAACTTAGACTTTGACGCAATGATTGTCGAAATAGCAGATTTAATCCAAATAAAAACAAAAATCCCTTTTACTCAAGCGCGTTTTGAATGGATAAAGAAAAACATTGAGCTTCGCTTTGAGTTAATACAACAACATTTAAGACACGATAATGATTGAATATTTATTGCATGTAAATACACTTTTTTTGACTTGGCAATCAAATAGCGATCGCAAACGTTATTTGGTCGGTGAGCTTAAAAAATCGAAAGACGCTGATGAGTTTTCGTATCTTGTCGATACCGAAGATTATAAAAAAGCCCATGACAATGGTTTTTTGGGATATCCTGCTTTTCCTCTCGGTTCAAAGACATATACCAATAATGTGATGGCTACGTTCATGAAGCGCTTGCCGCCTCGCTCTCGTCGTGATTTTACAAAGTACCTGAAAAACAATCAGTTACCTGAAACTTTTAAAGGTAATGATTTTGAGCTGATAACTCATACGGGAATTATGTTACCGAGCGATGGGTTTGATTTGATCCCTGATTTATCAAAAGCAACAGTGCCGTTTGATTATGTAATGGAAGTGGCAGGGACGCGCCATCACTTATCTTTTGATGAAGTCGGTGCAATTAAAATTGGAACACCGGTTCAATTTGAATGTGAAGATGAAAACGAACATGATTCTAATGCGGTCGCACTTTTGATTGATGGGAAAAAAATAGGTTATATCAATAAATTGATTTGCCCGTCTTTTAGAAAATTGATGTCGAAAAATATCTCTTTTCAAGTGCTGAAAACGTCAGGTACCCTTGAAAGACCATTAATTTATGTTCAGTTTTCTGTTCGATAATTCAATCTGTACATACATAAATTTTCAATGGAGATGAATATAGTTTTTTCATCTCCTTCTCTCTTGTATACCCAAAGGAAAAAACAACAAAGCCACCCATGTTTGTTCCCCAGCTCTCAGGTTGTCTCTTAGTCACATCTCAGTTCATTTTTTCAGCATTTATTGACTCTTTAGCGGCGCGATAACCCGTCAACCTATTTTGAAATTTTGACCCGTCCTCCCAAACCGTTGACCAACTCGCTATACCGGTTCTTTTTGTATCCTTAAATCCACCCCGTTTTGCAATTGAAAGATAAGCCTATTTTAATGAAGGAACACTGCCTTTTAGCGCCTTTATACGGATGTAAATGCAAAGTAGTTTCCATTCATCTTCCTCTAACACCTTGTTAAATTTTGTTTTTTCTTGAATTTCCACTAGCAATTGAAAGTGCCGCTGACAGCACTTTTCTTGATGACATCGTCGGGATGCTGCTGATGTAAATGAATTCAAATATGAACGAAAACTCATCGCTCTTATTAATAAATAAGGAACATGAACTTTCACAGCACAACTGCATCATTTAGTGGTTCTTAAATCACTTGGCTTCATCGTCTTGTTCCCACTCGCCTTGCCCCTACACCTCATAGAGGAATTTGTTCATCAGCTCGCCCTTTTTTAATCGAGAGAGCGGGCGGCTTCCTTCAGAGCGTACCTCGCGGAAAA
>CAMRDW010000263.1 GCA_947041315.1 uncultured Enterovibrio sp. | reverse complement strand
TAATCGTAAAAAGATAAATATAACTTTTTTATCTAGCTTGATTTTAGGTGTCACATTTTTCTAAAAAGACGTGAAAAGAAGGCCTTTTCAGATTGTTCTTTTTTGAGTTAAAAATGTATAAAAATCTAGACGATGCAGCGTAAAGCACACAGAGTATATACAGGAAGAGAGATAAAACAAACATAAATAACAATTAATTAACTGTTTTTTCTTTTTGAAAGCATTTATTTTTTTATAAGTGTTTGGTTTTTTTTAATAAAAGAAGAGTATCAAAATGTTTGTATGCAATTTATTTCTCTTTATATAAGTAGGGGTATTTAATAGGTCCTATTTTTTATCAAATCTTTTATCCTGCTTTTTTTGGGTAAAGAGAGCTGCATTCTTTACTCTTTTGGGTTTGGATTTTGATGCATATAAAAATAATGTGGATGTATTATTGTTTAAGCAAAACGCAAAGTGAATGTTAAATTTATTTGTAAGCCTCCCCCCTAAAGTACAATGTTTCTATTTTGCATATTTGATTGCATTTCTTTCGTTTTATTCTTTTTTTTTACCGCTTTAAATTTATTTAAAAGAGGCGCAATTTTTTATTCTTCTGATGCGTTTTTCTGTATTTTCGACAAGACAAATGGAATACCTATTCCATTAAGTCGTTAGTCAGAAATTACGCTTGAAAAATCACAGCGAACAAGGCCTGAATTGTCGATAACTAATTATTTTAATTGATAAATTTATATCGATGTTATCGGTTTTTTTAACAAGCAAGAATGATCAAATTTTTAATGGGACAGGTATGAATTATTATCTGGGCGAATGCTTGTGTGGTTTTAAAATCAGAATACTGAATGAGTTAAGAAGAGAGAGGGGTTCGACAATAAGGAGATTTATTTTTTTATAACCAAAATAATTGAAGATGCGCTTGCGTCAAGCAAGTGAAGCCCCTGAACATAGATGGATTTTATGATTGGGCTGAATGACCCTCTCCAACATCCAGGCCGCTTTAAAGGCGGAGGGCATGAAAGGGGATTACTTTAACCATGGGGATGGATTGGTGGCATTTCCTTTTCGGCGGATCTCAAAATAGAGCCCAGATGAAGATTGACCTCCACTGTTGCCAACGAGAGCAATAGGATCCCCTGCTTTTACTGTGTCACCTACGTTGCGAAGTAAGGCTTGGTTGTAGCCATAAAATGACATATCTCCTTTTCCATGATCGATGACGAGCATGAGGCCATATCCTCGCAGCCAGTTGGATAAAACGATGGTGCCGTCATGGGTCGCTTTGACCTCTTCGCCTTCTTTGGCTGAAATGACAATCCCATTCCAATTGACTTCTCCGCTTTGCTGAGTGCCGTAGCGATGGAGTATTTTTCCTCTCACAGGCCATTGAAGGCGCGTTTTATATTTTCCAAGGCCGTCCATTTTGACATGCGCTTGCAAGGTTTCGTTATATTGCTTTTCTTTCAGTTGTTTTTCTCTGCGTTTTTGTTCTTCTTTTTGTTTCTTTTTTGCAATCTCAAGTTCTAGTTTTAAACGTTTCTCATTGTGTTTCAATTCAGTAAGATTTGATTTATTGCCACTAACTTGGTGCTGAATGGCCCTCACTGTTTTTTGTTTTCTTTTTTGTCCTATTTCTAATTTCTTTTTATCTATTTGCAATTGCAGCAATACATCGTTTTGTTTTTTTGTCTGTAATTCAAGCAATTGACGTTTCTTCACGAGGGTTTCATTGGTTTCCTCTAGTTTATTGATAGAGTCTGTACGGGCTTTGGAAAGGCGCTCTGTGTACAGTGTCATTCTGTCTATGTTGCTTGTGGTTTCATTGCTAAAAACGGTGCTGAGTTGAGTGTGTTTTCCGTGGCGGTAGTGACTATCAAGGAGTTTTTTCAGTAAGAGCATTTGGTTTTTCTGAATGTCTTTGAGACGTAAACTCTCAACATTTAGAGTACTGATTTCTGCTGTTAAAGCTGAAAGATGGAGTTTCGCTGTTCTTATTTTTTTTGCGTATGTGTTGATAGATTGTTCTTGTTTTTTTAATGCATCTTGCAGGGTGTTCAGGTTTTTTTCATGGTTGTTAAGTTGCAATTGCTGGAGAGTAATTTCTTTTTCAACCCCTAAAAGTTTGGCATTATCAGCGCTTGAAAAAGAGCTAAAGAGCAGGCAAAACAAAACGCCAGAATGACAGAGCCTGGTTTTAAAGCTTGATTTTTTAGTGGGTTGTAATTTCAACATGAAAAACAGTATATCAATCTGGCTCTTGAACTGCACCCTTGTGGAAGAGGTAATGTGAAAAGAGTTTATGTTTCTTTGCATCTTGGCATTTTCTCTTTCGGCCCTAAGCTCTCATGAAAACGAACTGCGTCTTTTTTTTATCCATTATCCTAAACGCGTCATTGAATAATTTATTGTGACACTGATCAAGCATACTGGTCGAAAATATCGGAAGAAAAACATCGCCTTCGACAAGACGGCCAACAAGCCTGCAGCTTCAAAGGCGACGGGTATTACCAAAGCATTTGAAGTTGCGTGTCGGCGGCAAGTGAATGGAACATAGAGAGAAGATGCTGATTGGGTGTGTGCGCTCTGCCAGCATCCATGCAACTTCAAAGGCGAGGGGTCTATGCCTTGTATTTTGATTTTTTAGGTCTGTATAATATTTTTTAGTTATTTTTCAGTCATGTATTTTTGACGAATATCAAGAAGAGCAAAGACACCAAAAATAAGAATTGACCATTTGTCCCATCGGGTCATGTTTATTTTATCGCCAAATGCACCGATAAATATGAGCATTTGCAATCCATGCATACACAATAAAAAGCCCGTCATAATATACAGCGCCATTGCGCCAACACCCTGAAATGGATGAAAGATATTAAAAATTAGTATCAACCAGACAAAAAGAAGTGATGTTTTAGCCAATATAATAAGTGTTTTCATTTTAACTCTCTTTGGTATAAGCGGTAGCTCACTTGTCCTGCGTGTTTTTCTTTGATCATTTCCCAATTCAACGGCGTGTCAGGAAACGTCAGCTCTCTTTCAGCTTCAATGTAAATGAGCGCATTTTCAGCAAGCCAGCCGTTGTTTTCGAGATGTAACATAACATGAGAAAGTAAATCTTTTCGAAACGGTGGATCAATAAACACAATATCAAAGGGCACCCCTCGATGTGAGAGGTAAGTTAATGCATCTGTGTTGTGGAGTGTTGCATTTGCGATTTCAAGTTCTGTTATGTTGAGCTGAATTTGTTTTGCTGCACTTTTATCTAATTCGACAAAAGTGACCCGCTCTGCTTGACGAGAAAGGGCTTCAAGTCCCAAGCTGCCACTTCCTGCAAAAACATCCAAGCATTTTGCTTGATAGATATCCCCTGAAAGCCAATTAAAAACTGTTTCTTTTATGCTGTCGGTGGTGGGGCGTAAGCCCTCTACATTTTTTATGGGCAGCTTACGACCGCGCCATTTTCCTGAAATAATTCGAACAAAGCCTGTGCCGTTTTTATGGGGGCTTATTTTATTTTTTTTGGGGCAAGTATTGTTAGATGCCGCAAGGTTTTTAGAGTTACGTCTTACCATAGATTTTTTGACCGCCAAGAAGGTGTTAATATATCGGACTGGAAACAGTTTCATATTTTTTATTGATGAAGCTACAGCTTAAAAATAAGCATCTTGCTTGATTTAAAAGGATTTTTACATAAAAAAGACGCATTATATAACCATCACCTCACCGTTGACTTAGACGCTGAGTTTACCATTCAAAAACACTTCGTCGCTATTGCGTCGATTGTACCAATCATGCTTTAGGATTTGCCAATGGCAGAAAAAAAGAAACGTGGATTTATGTCCTGGCTGGGTTTTGGCCGAACAAAAGATGAAACAACTGAAAAAGACGATGCACTGGATAAACCAATGCCTGAGCACGCGCAAGAGGTTCAGTCTTTAAATACTGAAAAGGAGAAAGAAGAGGCCGAAGAAGCTGCTCGTATAGAAGCTCAAGCGCGTTTAGAGGCCGAATTGCTTGCTC
>CAMRDW010000262.1 GCA_947041315.1 uncultured Enterovibrio sp. | reverse complement strand
TTTCAGGTGCTTTGGATTTCAGGTGCTTTGGATTTTAAGTGCTTTGGGCTGTGGAATAAAAAAAGGCAATACACCTTATGAATGAAAAACAGGAGGGGATCTTGAATATTCTCATCGATGAAAATATACCCTATGCGGACGTGTTATTCAGTCGCTTGGGGCATGTCATTTTAAAGGCCGGCCGTACCTTGTGTGCTGATGACTTGATTGATATTGATGCATTAATGATCCGCTCGGTGACATCGGTGAATGCCTCTTTATTAAAAAAAGCGAACCGATTGAAATTTGTGGCTTCCGCGACGGCGGGCACGGATCACATTGATTTGCCCTTGTTGGCGGAGCGCGGTATTTTTTTTACCGAAGCGCCGGGTTGCAATAAAGTCGGGGTGGCGGAGTATGTGGTGAGTGCGCTTATGGTGCTCAGCCAGAAACAGGGATTCGCTTTGACTGACCGCACTGTGGGCATTGTCGGGGCTGGAAATGTAGGGACCGATCTTGCTCGGTGTTTATCTGCTTTACAAATCCCTTATTTATTGTGCGATCCTCCAAAAGAAAAAGCGGGCGACACGCGTGCCTTTCATCCTTTACACACTCTGCTTTGTGAATGCGATGTCATTACGCTTCATACCCCCTTAATAAAAGAAGGAAAGGACGCAACCCATCATTTAATTGGCACGCAAGAATTAAGCGCCCTTAAAGAGGGGAGTATTTTAATCAATGCCGCGCGGGGAGCCGTTGTGGATAACCACGCATTGAAAGAGGCCCTTCAAGCGTCTTCTTTAACGGCTGTGCTGGATGTTTTCGAACACGAGCCTGAGGTTGATATTGAATTACTGGCTTTGTTAGAGTTTGCGACGCCGCACATAGCAGGCTATGGGTTAGAAGGTAAAGCCCGTGGTACGGTCATGATTTTCAATTCTTTTTGTGCTTTTTTAGGCCTAAATGATCCCGTACACCTTAGCGATTTATTACCGAAAGCCCCCATTTATCGTTTGGCATTAAGTCCGAATTGGGGGGATGAGACGGTTTTTTCTTTGTGCCAGCTTGTTTATGATATTCGCCGTGACGATGCCGATTTTCGCCGTGGGATGATGAATTCACTAAAACAAAGAGTGCGCTTTGACCGCTTACGCAAAGATTATTGGGATCGACGAGAGTACAGTGCAATTACAGTAGCGGGTGAGGGGGGATCTGAGTTAGAGTCCCTCGCCAATTTAGGTTTTACCGTAGAGGAAAAAAAATGACACAAACATTTGATCTGGCGTTTAATGTCGCGATTTTGGGTGCGACAGGCACCGTGGGGCGTACCCTAATCGATATTTTGGAAGAACGTCAATTTCCTGTAGGTCAACTGCATTTACTGGCCAGTGAGCGCAGTACCGGTGAAACAATTCGCTTTAACGGTAAAAGTATTCGTGTAAAAAATGTTGAGGATTTTGATTGGTCGTCGGTGCAGCTTGCTTTTTTCTCTGCGGGTGCGAGTGTCTCTGCGCATTGGGCACCGATTGCCGCTGAAGAGGGGGTGATTGTCATTGATAACACCTCTTGTTTTCGATATGAGCCTGACGTTCCTCTGGTGGTGCCAGAAGTTAATCCAGAGGCCATTAGCGATTTTCGTAATAAAAACATCATTGCGAACCCAAATTGCTCAACGATTCAAATGCTGGTGGCTTTAAAACCCATTTATGATGCGGTGGGCATTGAACGCATTAATGTTTCAACCTATCAGTCTGTTTCAGGCATGGGGAAAAAAGCCATTGATGAACTTGCAGGACAAACGGTCAATCTGTTGAGCTGTAAAGAGGTTGAAAAGACCGTCTTTAATAAGCAAATTGCCTTCAATTGTTTGCCACAAATTGATGAATTTATGGACAATGGTTACACCAAAGAAGAAATGAAGCTGGTTTTTGAAACGCAGAAAATTTTGGGTGACGAAAATGTGGCAGTGAATCCAACGTGTGTCCGTGTGCCTGTATTTTATGGCCATGCAGAGGCGGTACATCTTGAGTGTAAACAACCCATTGATGCCTTTGACGCGGTTGAAATTTTAAATCGCGCGGAAGGTGTTGAAGTGTTTGCTGGGGATGATTATCCAACGCAGGTAATGGATGCTGTAGGAAAAGATCAGGTGATGGTGGGGCGCATTCGCAATGATATTTCACATCCGAATGGCTTGAATCTTTGGATTGTGGCTGACAACCTTCGCAAAGGGGCGGCCACCAACGCCGTACAGATAGCAGAGCTTTTGATCCGCGATTATTTGTAACATTCCTTTAATAAGAACCGGTTGCCGTGATCTGTGGCTGGTTCTTTGATCACAAAACGCAGTTTTATCTCTTCATACTACAGATTTGTCTTTGTATTCCGATATAGTAAATGTGTATCTATATCTAAAGTCTATTATTCTGCCATGGGGGAATGCGGGCAGTGTCTGACGCAAAGATGAAAAACACATTTAGTTGGAATTGGGTAACCCTTTTATCTGACCCTCATGTTGCTAAAAAAAGCATTTTAATTACTTTTTTGGTTGGCGTTTCCATTGCTTTTTCAGCTGATTCTGCAATTCGTATTGTGGGTCCGAAAGACAGCAGCTTGTCTCAAAATATCACCTCTAGCACACAAGCTATTTCCACAGCATCTCAGCCTCTGTTCTTGGGCCCGACGCGTAAAAGCGATACCTTGTGGTCCATTGCAAGCCAATATACTCCAAATAACGCAGGAATGACGGTCTATCAAACTGTCGGCGCTATTTTTCGTTTAAATCCGAAAGCATTTAAGAACGACAACATTCATGATCTGCAGCCTGGCAGTCTTTTAATGATGCCAACTGAAAATGAAATTCAAAAAGAGAGTACGGAGGATGTTTCAAAACGTCTTTTAGAAGATAAAGCGCTTAAAAGAGTGAAAAAATCAATTCCAACAACGCCATTAAGCCATCGCACCGAGATCCCCTCTAAAACGGATCCTGCGACAGATAAAACCTTGCCCGTTAAAGAAAAATCAGCGATGGGAGCCCAAGAGGCGCAAAGCACACCGAAGCCGTCATTAGAAGCACAAATGATGGCAGAAAGCAAAGCGACGTCCAGCGCGAAAAATACGCTTGAAAGCATGGAGAAAAAAGAAGCCAAGCCCAGTGCGTTAGATACCTTGCCCGTTCAGGCTCAAATAGATGCTTCTGATATACAAATGGGTAAATTGGTTGAAAGTAACCACATCATGAAAATCCGTATTGCGGAAATTAAAAATGAATTATTGTCTTTAAAAGATCAAATTAAAACGGATGATGCTTTAACAGAAGAGATCCGTGTTTTTCTTGAGGCCCAACGAAAAAAAGAACTTCAAAAAGAAACAAAACCACCGACTTTCCTCGAATCTCTCATGGAAAGTCCCTTGAAACTCCTGCTTGTTGCAATGATCCCGGCGCTCTTGCTGATAGGGCTTGTGATTTTCTTTGTTTTGCGTCGTAAAGAGGACGTAAAAGATCCCACACCTCCCGTACTCAATGAGGCGATCCCTGAAGACATGCCCGTTATCACGCTTTCAGATGATGACGATGACGAAGATGAATTGATATTGGAAGACGAGGATCTTCAGGAGGCAACAGAGAAAGAAGAGGAAGACGCTTTATTTGGGGACGAAATTAATTTAAGCGATCCTCTTGATTTGTCGGAAGACAACAGCGATTCGAACGCGCCTTTAGAAGAGATTGATTTATCTGAAGACGTAGATGGTCTGGTCGAATCGATTGAAAATTCAGATGTTTCTTCCGATCTTAAAGAACCCGAAGCCGCTGCAGAGCTGAGCCCAGATGAAGCCCTTGCTGCACTTTGGGAAGAATCACTGAATTCAGATACCCCTGACGTTGATGACATTGATGCGCTTTTAGCCGCAGAGAATCCAGCGTCTTCTCCTGAGGCTGAACCTTCGAAAGAGGAGGACGAGCCAAAAGACAATAACTCTCCAGACGCTTTAGAAGATTTAGCCAATGATGCCCTCTTGGACGATGTTTCTCCTGAAGCACCACCAGAAGCACCAGAAG
>CAMRDW010000261.1 GCA_947041315.1 uncultured Enterovibrio sp. | reverse complement strand
CAAAAGAAGAGATAGGATGCGTGATCATTTTTAATTTTGGAACGTGGGGTTTATTAGGCGCTTACTCCCAAAACATGTCTCTTGGCTAAATCATATGGTTTTCTATTTTAGAGAGAGGTTTTTTAAAACGAAATAGCTTTACGTCAAAAGAAAATCTAAAGGAAAAACGCCACACTTTTGTGAACTTTTTTGATCAAAATATGGCGAAGTCATATAAATGAAATTATCGGTCGAGTATTGCAGGCTTAAAAGTGTTCGTGTATAAACGCTTAGCTGTACTAGCATGAGCTTCAAGCCCCAAACAAGCAAACATCTTCAATGATCACGATTATAAGTGCTTTATTTTTTGTCCTCATTCCATGACTGAGTAACAGAAGGGCGGTTACTGTTAACCAATGGAAAATTCATACTGCGGCCAATGCCTTGAATGTTTTCAAATAAAATAGAACCTTGCCAACGACGTTCAATTAGAGAAACATTAAACCAATACGCTCCTGCGGGAACTTTAATCAGAGGAAGTGTTGTTGGAAGAGAGGTATCTTTTTCTAAAGACCATACTGGAAGAAGCTGGCTATTTTGCTGCTGATATAAATGCATACCTAAAGCTGGTTTAGGACAAATATTCATGTATTTTTTATTCAACGAAATGCGCCAATTCTTACTGTCGCGCCATGAGATTTGTTGAATAGGATCAGCCTGTGAGATCAAAAGCCAAGTAGTCCATGCTCTGCCATCAGAGGGCTTTATACTCAATTTGTAAAGACCTGCCGAGATATTTTGAGATAAACCTTCCAAGGTGTATTTAAAGTACTTTTTTTGAGCTGTTTTCTTCTTTTCATCAATCACATTGAAATGGAACTCTTTATCAGGCCAAGCAGAAAGAGATAAATCTGAAATGCCATTATCGGTATGCCCATAAATAGAGATAGCATAATAAATTCGATTAGATGTCTGGACACTTTCTCGACGAAAAGTAAGTGTTTTCAACCAATGAGGAAAAGGACTTGTATTCAAACTTTGCCCACAATCAACACCAATAGCAACAGACAATAATCGTTCAAGATGTAATTTATCGTTTGTTTCTTGTTGCCAAGCCTCAATCATAGAAAGAACACTTTTGCGTGGATTTCCTTCTAATAAATATTGATGTGCAGATGTCAGTGAATCAGAACGGCCAAACCATTCAGCCGCAAAGAGAGAAAACGGGATGAATAAAAAGAAATTAAAAAAAAGAGATTTCAAATTCATCATTTTACAATTTCATTCTATACCCAACACCACGCAGTGTTTCTATTTCTATTTCAGGTAATTTTTGCCTTAACTGAAGTACATGCGTGTCAACAGTGCGTGTTGTTGGATAATGATTGTAACCCCAAACTTGGTCTAAAAGCTCATCACGCGTAAAAACCCGTCCTGCATTTTTAGTAAGAAAAGCCAAAAGGTCGAATTCAGTTCTCGTTAAGATAACTTGATTGTCCGCACAGGTTACACTGCGCGTAGCTAAATCAATTCGAAGAAAACCGACTGAAATAGCATCCGCGCTGCCGTCTTCCAGGCCAAAAAGAGGGCGTAAGTGTACGCGAATCCGAGCAAGAAGTTCTGCTTCTGCAAAAGGTTTCGTCATGTAATCTGTTGCACCAGAGTCTAAACCTATAACGCGGTCTCGTACTGAAACCATTGCCGTCAGCAAAATCACAGGAACGTCTTTAATTTTCTTCCAGTCTGAGAGCCTCTCTAAAGAGTCACCGTCTGGAAGCTGACGGTCTAATATCACAAGATCTGCTTTTTCCCAAAGAGGTTTAACATTTTCGGCACAATCAGCATATAAACATGTGTAACCATTTTGTTCGATACTTGCCAATAAACCATCCGCAAGATTAGCGTCATCTTCTACCAGTAATAAAGTTGCTTGGGTCACAAGGGATCTCCAAAATAAATGTCGTAGGTGGGCCTTTTAATGTCAGGGTTCCTCCCATTCTTTTGATCATCGATTCTACGATAGTCAAACCTAAACCAAGCCCTTTTTTGCTTACAAAAGGCTTTCTAATTGTTTTCCAATCCTTTTCTGTTAACGTCCCTTGGTCTTCAACTCTTATAAGTAATAAATCATGTCTAATTTCGGCAAACACCTTGACCGGTGCATGACCATACTTTTTTGCATTACTGATAAGATTATCAAGCGATGTACTCAGCCAATATATATTCACAGCCACAGGTGCATCACTTTGTGTTTGAAATTGAACATCACGCTCTGCGCAGAAATAACACATCCATTCATTAAGTGAAGGAATATATTCTCGTACTAATTCTTGTTGATTTGATAATAAATAATCTTTACTGGCTTCTGCAAGCTGCTTTAAACGCATAGCGTCTTCACATAAGCGCCTAAATTCGTCATGTAAAGGTGGCGGTAAAATGTCAAATTTTCGCCTAAAACCTTCCACCGTCATTGCTAAACTCGCAATCGGGGTTCGAAGCTCGTGGGTCAATATTTGTAAAATCAGCATACGCTCTTGTATTAAACGTCGCTTCACCGCCCAACGGTTTAATCTCCAACCACCAATCCAAAAAAGATTGATGACAATCAGCACAATAATAAGTTGAAACCAATAAGAAGGCACCTGATTTTGATTCCAACATACATTTCCAATTTGTGACAAACAAAAAAGTTCTTCTTTTTCAACTGGTAATGCTTGTAATTTGTGTTCTGTGAGTAAAGGCATCCACGCATCTACACTGTATACGTGATATTTTCCATTTTTTAAAAGCCATAATTCTTTGTTTGACAGAATGAATTTCGCGCCATTATTGAGCGCAAGAATACTTTGCGTAGACATACGTTGAAGGCGGCCCAGAAGCGTAAATTCACCAGCTAAGGCACGTTCTTTTATATGGGTATACTTTTCTAATCCTGCCTTTTTTTCTTTATTTTTATGTATATACCTTGACGCATAACTGCCACCGCCCGGATGAATAAGGTTTGATCTAGAAAACCAAATAGATGGAAGCGCGGTTTTAAAACACATAGATCGAGAAAAAACCAAAGGATCTGTTAAGACAGGATTAACAGGCCAAGGACCTTGGCATTTTTCTGATGCCTTATAAAGAAGCATCAAATCACTTAGGGGATAATTCTCTGTTTGAGGTAATAAACTTTCATCCACCAACAACGCTTTTGGATATTCGCTGTTTATCGCATTTAAAACATAATTCGCACTGGGCTTTATCTTATACAATTTGAGATTAAAGGCGTCAAGCTGTTCCGTAAATGAAGGCTCTGCCCATACGGGTGAAATAAAGAATATAAAAATTATAAATAAGTACATTGTTGAAATAGCATCATAAAATTACAGATAAACGACAAACCTTGTTTGCCTCTCGCCACAATAAACAAATGAGTAACATTTAGAAATCTAAATAAACCGCCTTTCTTTCAAAACGAAAGAAAGGTGATGGAGGTAAAAAATGGACAAGACAAATAAGAGTGGCGTTACCTGAGCTGCTCTTAAAAAATCATCTCCATTCGATACCCATGCTCTTTGAAGGCGCTGGTGCATTCTCTGAGCCAAATCAGACAGTCGATCTATGCTCATGGGGTTATCTTTTTTGGCACCTAACTGCGCTTCAAATATTTAGGATTATACCTACATTGCAGGAAATATCCGCTTAATACAACACTAAAGCCTTCTTTCATTTTTTTATTTCATCATTATGCCGTTTTTTAGTTTACTGATGTTACGCAACCCCTTGAAATCGCTGTAATTCTTCATGTGCGTGACATGTTGTATTAATCAGTGATTTTCGGATTAATGCGGAAGGATTTAGATTATTTTTTTATATTTACTCTGTCATTTCGCACCTAATTTAGTATTCAATATATGGGATCAATATCACATTTTGTTTATTTGTGATTGACGCAAATCTAAGCTTTTGATCTTTTAGTCTATTTTGTTGGAAGCCGTCATGCCTGTCACTGAGCTTCTTATTCAATGTTTGGTACCCATCATTTAAAGGGGTTTTCGGGTAACAGATCCAATAGAGATCCCCAGT
>CAMRDW010000260.1 GCA_947041315.1 uncultured Enterovibrio sp. | reverse complement strand
GATTACTAAAAAAACCTTTTTGATGGGTTAGATATACACTGGACAGCGGAATAAACCCGTGAGCACGCCAAAAAGGATCGTCTTCACTGTGGATATCAATTCGACTCACTATAGGCGCTTCGCTTTGAAGAATCGCCCCATAATTTCCAGATGCATTATAAGAGGTTAAAAAACCAAACCAATTGATCCTATCAAATTCACGCATCACATTGGCAACCAAAAGATAGGCCGCGTTCCCCCATAACATATTCTTATGCGTAGGGGGTTCATTAAAAAGAAAGCCTGCACAATGATGTTGATACGAAGAGCGCACTAAATATTCAGGAAACACCAAAGAAAGGAAACGCGAGGAGGGCTTTTCACGAAGAAGGGCCCAAGAATTAAAATCACTGCTTTTTAAAATCCGGTCAATGCGAGATAAATCTTGAAAAAGATGGCCAGGCTCATCGCCCCAAAAACAAGGATCCACACCCAATATGGCAGGGCATAATGCGACCTCAGCTAACTCAGACAATAATTGCACGGTATAGAGATCGTCAGAATTGACATCTTCCTCATCATTTGATTTGATTTTATGATCAACAAGAAGCAAACCAAACGGAGTGCCTCCCGCCATATCAAACTCATCGGAATAAATTTTCCGGTATAACCCAGTGCGTTTAAGTTCAAAAGAATAACGAAGATCTCTTGAAATCGCGTCCCAATCCCAATCTAAGATTTTTAATTTCACTTTTCTAAAAGACGCTGATTCTGAGACTAAAAATTCAATCCCTCGCCATGACGCCTCAAGGACTTTAAAAGAGGCCGCTTGGATCACAAGCGAAAGTTGCCGACTGAGCGCCTCATCCAGGTCCAAAATCACTTTTGCCAATAACGCTTTAAAATGATGGCGTTTATCTTGTTTTAACGATAAAAATAAAGCATCCCAAGGAAGCCTAGAGAATAAAGATCCCGATGTGGGATCTTGCTCTTTAGAATTTGATTTCATGAAGAACTCATTCATAACATGCGCACGCCATTTAAAAAATGTTCATTAGCCTGGAATATTGGCCACCATGCGAAGGGATGTTGTTAGCTCTTCCATTTGTAACCAAGGCCTCAGATAAGCCACCGCAGAAAATGCACCCGGGCGCCCCGCTTGCTCGACGACCGTCACTTTCGCTTCTCTTAACGGCGTTTTCGCTTTCGCAGCATTGGTTAAAGCATTCGGATTCACAAAACGGGCAATCCACGAGCTTAAAACATTCTGGATGTCGTCAG
This sequence comes from uncultured Enterovibrio sp., assembly GCA_947041315.1. Lineage (GTDB taxonomy): Bacteria > Pseudomonadota > Gammaproteobacteria > Enterobacterales > Vibrionaceae > Enterovibrio. The sequence continues at coordinate 2,795 of CAMRDW010000260.1, read as the reverse complement.
GGGTTAAACTTGAACCTACCAATTCTCGTCCCATGATCTTTAAATTATGCGCAACACGGCTTGTCGCCATGGTATAGGGAATACGGGCTGCAATTGCCGCATTGGCATTGTCATCAGAGTCTGCATAGGTACCCGGATTAAAGGTTGATTGGGCCCCAACAAACACCGCATTCGCCGTATTTTTATAATGAACAAGAGGAAGAAAACCTAAATCACTGAGCTCTTTTTCTCGCTCATCAGTGAAATTAATTTGTGTTGGGCAGACTTGAATCTGTTCATTGGCCTCATTAAAATAAGAAAAATAAGGCATCGCCGTTATTTTTCCGCCATTTTCAGCTCCTCGGATTGCCGTACACCAACCGTAGTTTACAAAAGCGCGGATCAATATCTCACCATATTCATAGGCGGCATTGCTCCAGACAAAATTATCTTCCGAAGTGACGATTTGCTGACCATTGTCACGAAGGGGGAGCTCTTCAAAATGAAATAACTTGGTTTGAGTCGAAGCCGCACCATAAGGCACACGGGCCAGTGTTTTTGGAAGGGTTAAAACCACATAGCGCGCATCATCACTTTCACGAAATGCATTCCAAGCCCCATAAGCAGGTCCTTCAAATCCGGCGGCAACCGGTTTTCCCTCTAAAAAAGTGGCAAATTTAGAATAATCAAACATGGCAGCACCGACAGCGGCAATAAAAGGCGCGTGTGATGCGGCGGCCACTTCGGCCATATACCGCAAAAATGCAACATCTTCACCGCCATAACCGAATTCATAGTCCCCAATCAGCGCACCGTAAGGCAACCCCCCCGCGCTTCCGAACTCTTCTTGATAGACCATATTAAAAAAACGGCTTCTGTCAATGCTAGGGGCTTCTTCAAATTGCTCGATGAGTTCGTCTTTTGTATAATCGGCAAGTTTTACTTTAACGCTTGTGTTGGATCCCAAATCACTGTTAATAATTAATTTATGCAACCCAAGCCAAGAGCCTTCCATTTTTCTAAATGCAGCATGTTGAAGGACTGGTGCCAACTGAAGGGAAATTTTCTGATCGATGGCCACAATGGCTTTATTAATGGTTAAAGTGAGATTTTTATCCCAAGTAATCGTTCCTTCCAAAGCTTGCGTCGTTAAAACACTTAAAAGTGTTTTGGTCGCATCCTCCGGCGTTTGTGAAGTCACGCTGATAGCACGCTCAAGAAAACTTTCTTTTGCCCCTTCCATGACACTGGTTAAAGTGGCGTCTTGTTCTGTTGACATTATTCTGCTCCCTCTTTTTTTACACCCAATTCAGTTGCAAGGCTTTCAATGGAATCAGCATTTTGAAGAATTTCTTTTAATAAGCGCTCTAAATCTCGAGAACGATCCGCTTTACTTAAAAGATCTTTTAATTGATTGCGCGTTTGAAGAAGATTTTTTAAAGGTTCAATCTGTTCAACTAAAAACTCCGGCTTAAAGTCATTCATTGAATTAAATTTTAAATTCACTTCAAACTGCGAGCCATCGTCAAGCAAGGTGTTATCAACCGTAAAATTAAGAACCGGGCCTATTTTGGTCATCACAGCGCCAAAATTATCCTTATCGATTCCCATAAATTCACGGTCAGCCAAGTCCTTTTTTAAGGACTCATCTTTGTGCCCTGAATAATCACCAATAATCCCAACAACAAAAGGCAATTCTTTTTTTTCTTTTTTACCTTTGATTTCTACATCGTAAGTAATACTGACCCGGTTTTTATTAACACGTTTTGTTTGTGAGTTCATTCCCATCAATTTCTCCTGATAAATAAAGACAAAAAAGAAGTCCATTTCTTTTCGGCGTGATAAGATTTCTACGACAGATCAAAGTCCAAAGTAAAAGCATGAAGGTTTATTAAACAAACACGATAGCTTGAATCATAAGCAAACTGTTTTTGCTAACCTTATTCAGGGACCTCGTAGGCCGAATCTTTTAATCCTGAAGGACTAGAATCAGAGACGCCCTTATTGAGATCAAAATCAAATTTTTCAATCTCCGTAACTTTACCCTTAGGATCGACTTCGTTATATGTGTGTGTACACTTCTGGAAAATAATGCTTATCGTTTCCGTTACATTGCCATCGCCATCTATTTCGCGCGTCAGACCAGCAATATAAGCACCTTCTAAATGTTTTACAAATAGAGGCTTGAGCCCGGCATTCGTTCCAACAACTACTGCATTTACAATATAAATATCGATCGCTGATTGACCACCATTATGAATGCAGCCTTCTATATGACGGCTCGCCCAATCGTGCCCTTTCGTTATATGATAAGGTGTTATACTTAGCGTCGATTGGTTCGTGTTTATATTCTGCCCAGGAGCAGGCATCGATAGAAACCGCGATACAGCTTGCGAAGAAGAGCTTATAGGAGCAAATTTGATTCCGTCCAAACCCTCCGCTTTTATCTCCACTACACCTTGATTTGTTCCTTTTACGTCTGGTGCCTCTATACCCATATATAACGTCATAATACACTTCCTTTTTTAATAAATATTTTTATATTTGAAATACAAAATTAATTTGGTAGATCTATTTTATTTTCTTCATCTAAACCGAGGCTGGAAAAAATATTTCCTATCTCTTCTTCTTCTTTTTCTTTTAATATTTCTTGAAATAATTCAGGAAGCGTTAAATAGCCCCAACGAATGGCCTTTTCTAACATAAAAGAAATGGGACTGTGCGGCTCTGTCACATGAAAATAATCTGAGACGTCCCTTAACATACGAAAAGCCAAGTCTCTATTCATATTATTAGAAAGCGCCACTTCATTTAGA
>CAMRDW010000259.1 GCA_947041315.1 uncultured Enterovibrio sp. | reverse complement strand
ATGGCCGACAAATTATCAAGCCGACTCAAGGATAATTTCCAGCGACTAAAGCACGCATCTTGAAGTGCGTTGGGTATAATTTAGTATTGGAAAATGTATATCAGCCGGATCCTCTAAGAGATTTGTTTGCCTTACGGTCCGAAATTGAGTTATTTCTGTAATCTATTAAGTCGGCTCTTAAAGAGATTGATTGCACGCTAAAGCGTCATGGATAACAGCGTTGCCAAGAAAGGGAGTATTGAAAATGCATTATTATCAGTGATAAAATCATTCTATTATTTTTGAGATATATCCTACATTTCGCACATAAAAAAATAAATTTTTTCTGGTCATTTTCACAAGATTACCCCCACAACCCCGTACCTTAGGTGAGGCTACGTGAAAAATCTGTCTTTCAATTTTAATTTCAACATCAGATTTTAAAATTTCGAGAGTTAGGTGCGGAATAGCGGATAAACATTCGAAAAACAAACATGTTTCACGCTCGTTTTTGCCATTAGGATATGAATCGAGAGATTAAAATTACATATTTAAACAATATCTTTCTATTTTTTATGGCATAAGGAGTCAGATATGAAGGTGCCCCCTTCTTCAATGAGAAAGTTAAAATCCGAAAGTGATATAAATGCAATAGATTCCAATTTTTTATCTGGTTTCCCCGAAGTGTTAAGCTTGAAAATGGCGTCAACAGAACAACTCACTCGTGAACCTGTTAATTTTTATCCTTTGATGTCGGGTGGGCATGCAAAGATATATTCTGGTACGATAAATGGAAATGGCTACGTGATAAAAAAAGGGATAACAGAAGTAGATAAAAAAGACATACTTAAAGAAAAAAGTATTTTAAGCGCTTTGGCTAAATATAAACATGTTGTTAATCTTGTTACGCGTGATGATTTTGGATCCAATCTGGATATTGAAATTAAAGACAGAAACAATACAGAAAAAATACTGTTTTTAGATGAAAATATGTTATTTCTTGAAAAAATAGAAGGATTTCAACTCGATAAAGTGTTTACAATGCTTGAAGAAGCGCTTGGGTATGGGATCATTAACACGAAAGATTATTTCAATTCTTTCCTTTTTTTGATTAAAGATTCATTGGAGGGGTTAGCTGAAATTCAAACTGAAAAATTTGTTCATGGAGATTTAAAACCAAATAATATTTTATATGATAAAAAAGAAAAACATACTACCTATATAGATTTTGGAACCGCTGTTAAACAAGGTGAAAATATAAAGGTTGGGCATGAAGCTTTTGCATCACCTGAAGTGATAGGAAGTATGCTTGGTCGTGATGTAAAAGCAAATTTTAATTCTGATTTATGGGCGATTGGGCAAATCATATATAAATGCATCAATAGTTTATTGCACAATGATAATACGGGTTTTCTTTCAGGTGAGCTATCAAAAAACAACAGTTATTCTGATAGGATTGCAAACATATCAAATTTAATTCTTGCCAGCAATGCATATGTCAAGGGGGAATCAAATGAAGCATCCAGTGCTATAAATGTCAAAGATATTCCAAAGTCACCTATTGAGCACACCATTAATGATCATAAAGAATTTGAATTTTTTAATAAAAATTTAAGTATTATTTTTGGATGTCTTGAAGGGATATTTAATGCAAACATAGAAGAGCGTTTCACCGTTGAAGGAACCATAGATTTTATATTTAATAACATCAATATCAATGAGTTCGAAGCAAGGAAAACAATTAATGAAATTTCATGTTTTAGCGATTTGGAAATAAGAGGTGAATCATTAAGACATTCAAGAGAGAAATATTCCCCTTCCAGTGAGTGATGTAATGTATTTTTTCTCAGGTTATATTCCGTAATCGTAATTTAACGAGACACCCATATTAAAAATAACTAGACTCTTTTTCCGCAATTTGACTTCAATGAAGCCATAGATCTAGCACTTGGAGTCGTCCTGTGCCAATCCGGAGATATGGTCAAATCTGCTGTATAGCCTCTAGAGTCGTGTCCAGCTGAATACTCTCAGTTTCACGAATACCATCTTGGCACTTCACGCCTTTGATGATATTTGCGAGTAGTTTACATGTAAACGCGCAATCAAGCAGTGAAGGCTTATTCAGCTTCACCGAGAGTAAGGTTCTACGTCATTAAATCTGTCAGATTATCTTCGAGCCAAGATTCCGCACCACTTTCAGGAATAAACCTATTCATAATATTTTCCGAGTAATTTCAATAACTCAATTTGGTAGGGTTTGAGCGCAACAACCAAATGCATTGTCATGATGTGCTTCAATACCCGCTCGGATCAAGCGTTCAAGGGGTTTATCTTCAAAAAAATCGGGAAACATATGCAGGTACGGCTATGAAATTCAAGAGCATTTAAGAGCATGCGCAAGATCACTTCACCGTGTGAAACAAGCTGTTCACCTTGCTCTGGTGCCAGAGAATCGGTCATGCTAACAAGGCCAATTTTATGAGAAAATGCACAGATAAGACCCAAAAGGTCAAATCATTCAATGAATGCAAACGTGAAGCCGGTCGCGCATTATTAAATGCTATATGAGGTGCGGAATGACAGAAAGATCACGCTGCGTGAAATTTCTGAAATTCAATTTTAATACCCATTCCAATCAATATTTGCTCGTTTAAGCTTTTTAAATCACAGGGTAAATCATTACAAATTGATTAATTGGAATGAGGCGTTATAAAAAATGTACGCCTTGTTTTGCGTGATCTTTGCGGCGCAATATTTGAGTGAGGACTTATTGGAACGGGTATGACAGTAAGCAGCCCCATTTAGCTGATGCATTGAAAAACGGGAGGAGGCCATATAGGGGTATATTTGCTTTTCTCTTCTCCCATGACATTCTTTTGTAACTCATGGCGATCATTCTATTCGCCTCTATACCCGTCTCCTTTGACGTTGCGTGGTTGTTGGCTGCACTCTCTCAGCCCAATAACACAGTACCTCTATGCTCAGGGGCTTCGTTCGCTTGCTGCCTACACGCATCTTCAATTCCTTTGGGTATACGCTTTTAGCTATAGCGCAGATGCGTCCCATCGAGAACGGATTGGATGTGTGTTTTTCTTTCTATTATTTTTTGACGCTCCTTGATTAATTCTTCTAATGTCACATTGACCGTATTTATATCATCTTGATCTTGTAAGTTTTTTAATATTTCCTTAAGCTCCGTAATTTGGTTATTAAACTGGATTTCGAGGGTTGAAAGGCGCTCAATTATTTTTGTAAAACGCACGTTAATTTTTTTATCAGACTCTGTTACTCCTTCATCTGGTACCTTATCTATTGCAGTTTCTTCTTCTTCTTTTATCTCTTCTTTTATCTCTACTTTAACTTTCTATATTTGAATAATATTCATTTAGAACATTTTCAATGGGGGTACTCGCTTCAATTTTTTCTAAAACAAGGTCGAAAGCAGTGTCAAATGATTTTAGGTCGTCAAGGTTTTCGAAAGATTTAATTTTATCCGATGTCTTGTTGATACTTTTTTCTATTGCTCTTATTTCATTGTTTAAAGCGTCTGTATTTGTTGGGTTTGAGTCGAAGGGATGATCTTGACGAAGATTGATTTTTTCATTATTTATTTTGTCTTTGTCAGCCAGGTATTTCCTTATTGTATGTTCTATATCTTTTTTTATCTGTTTGACTTCAATAGGATCCGAAGTTTCACCTTCACGATATGCTTTACTCAACTCAAACATTTGTTTTTTTATTTTCATTTTTCCATGTTCTATTTTTAGAGAATAAAGATACCCTCTTGCATATACTCTTTTAAGCCCTGGAGGAGCCTCCTTTTGCAGAAAACCGGTTTTCCAATCGGTGAGATCTTGAGGTATTTCTGGCGCCACTTCTGGAGCTTGAGGCATTTCATGCATCTCATGCGTTTCAGGCTCTTTAGGCGCGTCAAGCAGCTTGTGGTCCGCGTCGCTGTATGCAAATTTTCGTCCATCTAAATATTCATTTATATTTTGATTTTTTTTCAAACCCGAAACCATTTTATCAAAATCATCCGTGTGTTCTTTGTTTATTTCGTTTATTTTTTTATTCTGCTCTT
>CAMRDW010000258.1 GCA_947041315.1 uncultured Enterovibrio sp. | reverse complement strand
TGCTGCGCTTCAGTTATAAATGTACTGATGGAACAAATAGACCTCTAAAGCTCAAATCAAGATCTGAGGCTGAACGAGTTGTTTTTTCTATGTTTTTTTTATTTCAGCACGAGAACGCAATCTTGAATTGACCGTACTTCGACTGACATTCAGAGCCACACAGCATTGGCTTAAAGCAAGGTGAGTCTCTCGTGTTTCAAGCACCATCATGATGCGTCGCTCTCGCTCTGCTGGATTTCGAGTATATCCAAGGCTCTTTTTTTGGAGCGCAAAAGTCTCATTTTTCAGCTGCAACTGTTTTTTCAGCTTCACCTTTTCTTTTTCAAGTTGGGCTATCTGCTTTTGCTCGGGTGTCGATTTGGATTTTGACCCAGCCCCTGGTGAATGAATGTTTGACATCATGTGCTCCTCAATAGCGCCCTGAAATCTACTTTATCTTAAATAATAACTGTTCTTTTTTCATTGGCAAGTTGATAGGACTCTGGCACACAGAGACTTGCTTTTTTAATTTCGTAAAGGTTTGTTAGTTCTGTTGTTGATAAGGCTTTCAAAGTACCATTGCGACAGACTTAATTAATAATTTAAATCAATAAAATCCAGGAAAACATGTCTCCTTTTAATAAAAACATCACCCCAATCAATCAAGACGAGATCAATAAAACGGTTTGGGGGGCGTGCGACACCTTCCGTGGTACGGTTGATCCCTCTATTTATAAAGACTTTGTGCTCACCATGCTGTTTTTAAAGTACATCTCTGATGTGCGCCAAGACAAAGTAGAAGAGCTCACGGCGCAGTTCGGTGGCAATCAAGCCATGATTGACGCCATGCTGGCCAGCCAATCCTTTAAAATTCCGAACGGCGCCACATTTTTGGACTTGTATGAGCATCGTTTTGAAGCCGGTAACGGCTCACGTATCGACCAAGCTTTGCATGCCATTGAAGAAGAAAACGGCACAAAACTCAAAGGCGTCTTTCAAGACATCAGCTTTAACACCGACAAACTCGGTGATGAAAAATCAAAAAATGACATTTTACGCCACCTTTTAGAAGACTTTGGCAAGCCCACTTTAAATCTGCGCCCTAGCCGTGTTGGCTCATTGGATGTGATTGGCAATGCGTATGAGTTTTTAATCAAACACTTTGCGGCGAGCAGCGGCAAATCTGCGGGAGAATTTTATACCCCGCCCGAAGTCTCAGATCTGCTTTCTATCATCTTGGAGCCGCAACCGGGCGACAGCATTTGCGATCCGGCCTGTGGCTCTGGATCCCTTTTGATGAAATGCGGCAAGCAAATTCAAAAGAACTTTAACGGCTCAAAGCAATATGCCTTGTTTGGTCAAGAAGCCATTGGCTCAACATGGTCACTGGCAAAAATGAACATGTTCTTGCACGGCGAAGACAACCACCGCATTGAATGGGGCGACACCATCCGTAACCCCAAGCTTTTAGATACATCCGGGAAAGAAGCGAAAGGCGGCTTAATGCACTTTGACGTCGTAACCGCAAATCCGCCTTTCTCTCTCGATAAGTGGGGCCATGAAGATGCCCAAAGTGATCACTTTGGACGTTTTCGCCGTGGCGTGCCGCCCAAAACAAAAGGCGATTACGCTTTTATTTCGCACATGATTGAGACGCTAAAACCCGCTACGTCAACAAGCCAGGGTGGAAGAATGGGAGTGGTTGTGCCGCATGGCGTGCTGTTTCGCGCCTCTTCAGAGGGCAAAATCCGCCAACAACTGATTGAAGAAAATCTGCTAGATGCAGTGATAGGCTTACCTGAAAAACTCTTCTTTGGTACAGGCATTCCCGCGGCCATTTTGATCTTCAAGAAAAAGAAAGACAGCAAGGATGTGATGTTTATTGATGCCTCGCGAGAATTTAAATCAGGTAAAAACCAGAACATATTAACAAGCGACAACATCGACAAGATTGTGAAAACCTACCGCGCAGGGGCAAATCTTGATAAATACGCGTATGTTGCAACGCTCGATGAAATCCGTGAAAACGACTACAACCTCAATATTCCTCGTTACGTCGATACCTTTGAAGAAGAAGCCGAAATCGATTTGATGGCCGTGCGCACTGAACGTTTGGCGTTGCAAAGCGAGCTTGCAGATCTAGAAGCAGAAATGGCGGGTTATCTGAAGGAATTGGGATATGACGGATAAAAAAGAAAGAAAACAGCGCAATAGCAAAAAACGCGAGGGCGTTGTATTTCCCATTGCTGAAAGTTTAAATAATTTGCCTCAAGCTTACTCTTCTTTTTTAGTTGAAGTATTAGCGCTTATTAGTAAGCGTCGCCAACAAGCCATTATGCGGGTCAATGTCGAGCAAAATCTGCTGTATTGGCAACTTGGACATCATATTGCACAAAAGCAACAGCAAGAAGGTTGGGGAGCCAAAGTTATCGATAGGCTCTCTTATGATATGAAAGAAAAATTTCCCATGTTAAAAGGATTTAGCCCTCGAAATTTGAAATACATGGTGAAATTTTCACAGGTTTGGCCTGATCTTGAATTTGTGCAACGCAGCGTTGCACAATTACCGTGGGGCAGCAATTGCGTTTTGCTTGATAAAGTAAAATCTCAAGATCCCCTCCTTTGGTATGCAAAACAAGCTTTAGAGCAAGGTTGGGGGCGAGATATGCTCGCTTTTCGCATTGATTCGAATGAATTTGAGCGTACAGGAAAAAGCATTAACAATTTCCCCGTCGCTTTGCCCCCGAATGATTCCGATATGGCGGCTCAATCCTTTAAAGATCCTTATTTATTCGATTTTATTGGAATGGACATTCCAAGAAGAGAAACCGAATTAGAACATCGCCTTTTAGCACATTTAGAGCATTTCTTGCTTGAGTTAGGGCAAGGCTTTGCCTTTGTTGGTAGGCAAGTGCATTTAGAGTTAGGCTCTCAAGATTTTTATGTTGACCTCTTGTTTTATCACTTAAAAATGCGCTGCTATGTGGTGGTTGAGCTAAAAAACAGTAAATTTAAGCCCGAACATATTAGCCAGCTTAATTTGTATCAAACGGTTATCGACCAACACATGCGCCACGAAAATGATAACGCCACCATCGGCTTATTGTTAGTTAAAGATAAAAACGATCTGGTGGTGGAATATTCACTGGCCGGTTTTAATAAGCCAGTCAGTGTTGCTCGTTGGGAGCAACAAATAAAACAAGCCTTGCCTCAAGAAATTGAGAGTAATCTGCCTAGCATTGAAGACTTGGAAAAAGAGATTAATTTTTTGATTGGTAAGGATAAAAATGATTAACCCTATCACGAATTCAAATTGTGCAACGCCTTGTTGCACAAATACCCCAAAGCACGCCTTAATGTTTACTCCTTTTTTTATGAGGCCAATGCGCACTGAACGTTTGGCCTTGCAAAGCGAGCTTGCAGATCTAGAAGCAGAAATGGCGACTGATCTTAATGTAAAAAGCCCAGAGGAGTTGGGTTATGACGTACAGGGATGTACTAATGCCGTGAGTGCAAGATGCACAGGAACGGCGGGTGCCGCAGGAGAACAGCAATGATAGTGCCTAATGGTTGGGAAAGAAAACCTCTAGAGAAAGTCGCTGAAATCAAAACAGGAGTAGCTAAAGGCAAAAAGGGGCTGAAAGATCCTCTTGAAGTGCCGTATCTCAGAGTTGCCAATGTACAAGATGGACATATAGATCTTTCTGAGGTTAAAACTATTCAAATTGAGCGTCACCACCTTGAAAGATACTCATTGCAAATTGGCGATGTATTGATGACCGAAGGTGGTGACTTCGACAAATTGGGGCGTGGTGATGTGTGGCAAGGTCAAATAGCCCCATGTCTTAACCAGAATCATGTTTTTGCTGTACGGCCAAATAAGCAAGTATTGTTGCCGTATTTCTTAGCTGCGTTATCAGGAAGTAACTATGGTAAAACTTACTTTTTGAGCTGTGCTAAGCGAAGTACAAATTTAGCGAGTATTAACTCTACTCAGTTAAAAGAATTCCCCGTTCAGCTCCCCCCACTCCCAGAACAACGTAAAATCGCCAAAATCCTTATCGCTTGGGATCGCGGTATTGCAACCACTGAAAAGC
>CAMRDW010000257.1 GCA_947041315.1 uncultured Enterovibrio sp. | reverse complement strand
TTCAAGTGTCTTGGGTATAGTCCTTATAAATCTATTTGAGTTTTCAAAAAACAAAATAAAGTTAATGCTTAAAAGGTTTTAATTATGAAGTCACAAAGTAATGCCTATAATTTTTCGGAGTATATTTCTTCAGGCGTAGATCCCCGAACGGGCACCTTTTCTATGCAAATTAATATGGGGAACTTTTTATCTTATAAAGGCTCTGGAATTTCAATTCCTTTAGTGGTGAGCCATGATGCTTTTTCGAAAGACTCTGGTTTTGGTCGTGGATGGTCTTTTCCTCTTAGTCAATTTAATAAGAGTCGTCGTTCTTTAAAACTCTCTTCGGGTCAGTCGTTTCAAATAAAATGGAATAGCGAAAAGAACGAATATGACATCCCCTATCGAAAATTAAAAGACATTCACGTTTTAAAGGATAATAAAACCAATGAAATAATTGTTTTATTTAAAGGAGGGAGAAAAGAATACATCGATTATGACTTGGGAACCTGTTCTAAAATTGTTTCAGCACAAGGATTAGCGATTCATCTTTTGTATTCTCAGCTTCATGGAAGACGAACACTTTCGAAAATTCGTGATGATCAAAATCGAGTTATCGAATTTGATTTTTGGAGCGATAAATTCGAAACAAAAGTCAGCCATTCATTAAACGGCAAGGTAATGCAACGCTTTATATTTACAAAAAGAGGCCCTGACTTGGCATTAATGCGTTTTCATATTGAAGGAGTTAATGAATATACCACATTTGAATACGCCTATTTCAAAGAATCGGATTACAAACCAATAAAAACATTGACACATCCTTCAGGGCTCATTGAAAATCTCTATTATAATAATAAACAGTATTTGCCTCGAGATGCACCAGTTGAATTTTACCCTTGCATCTCAAAACATATTATTATTCCAGGTGAAAACCAAGAAATTCAACAACGTGATTATTCATTTTCGAATAAAAATTATTTAGGTTTTGCAAGTGACAGAGGTTGGAATCAAAGCGAAGATGTTCTTTTTAAAGCAAGATATGATTATCAGTATTCATCCACTGAAATAATCAACGAAGATAAAAAAACCGTTAAAACCTATAACAAATACCATTTGCTCACTTCTGAAAAGTCATACAAAAAAAACAGACTGTATATCAAAACAACTTATGAGTATTTTGCAGATACAAGGCGTTCCATTGAATTGCAACCTGCACAATATAGCCTCTTAAAAAAACAAGTTACCACTTATTATTTCGATGGTCAACAAAGAGAGCTGACACTGGAATACGAGTATGATGAATATGCAAATAAAATAAAAGAAACGCTGGCAGATGGAAATACCATAGATCGAAAATTTTATCCCATTGAAGGCGATGGATCATCGTGCCCAAAAGATCCTTTTGGTATGGTATCGATGTTGAAATTAGAAAGCGAGACCGACAAAGAGACATCGGCAAAAACGAGAGTCTCAAAAATGAAGTATGTGGCATTGCCTTCTCTTGATGGTATATCTTCTTTTATCGTCTTGTCTGAAAGAACAGAATATGACGGGGTAGCAGAAAAATATGATTATTATACAGACCTGAATGAGAGTTTATTAGGTCGTATGAAAAAGGTAACGCGCATTTTTAATGGATATGAAGCGAGCCTTGAATATGACTATGGTTTTTCTAATGCAGATTATTTTACTTTAACAACCACTGCGACTTCACACGATAATATTAGTGTTAAAACCCACCTTGAAACGGACTCTTTTTTTATGAATGAAATAAAAAAGACGGGTCCGGAAGGCGAGGTGTTAAAGACGCTCTATGATGAACGAGGACGAGAGATATCCACAACAATTTTCCCTGATAAAGATTACAGCGCGACGAGTAAAATAGAATATTTAATAGGGGATAACAATAATAAAATTATTGAAATAGACAGCAAGGGAAATCAAATAAAAAAAGAACTGAACAATGCAGGAAAAATAATCAGAATTTCAATTCAGGAAAAAGACTCTTTTGAATTTAAAAAAGTAAAAGAAACTTTTTATGACGCCTTCGGTCAAGTGATTCGTGATATAGACATTGATATATTGCCTAATGGTAGAAAAATAGAACTCACAACAAAATTTGAATATGATGAAAATGGAGACGTAAATAAAACTGTACACCCCGACGGCCGTATAGAAGAGATTATTCAAAATCCAGTAGAATTAACGACGAAACATATTCAAGTGGGATTGCTTGAGGTGATTTCAACCTTTAATGTATCTGGCGAGCTGATTAAAAAAGAAACAAAAGACCATCAGGGTGAAATCATTGCAACAAGCACCCATGAGTATGATCTTTGGGGTCATCAAATAAAAACAACCGATACGACGGGAAATGTAATAGAGACTGAATACGGCAGTCATGATCGAGTGAAATCGGTAACCCGTTATATTGATGGGAAAGTTGTCGTTGAGTATTTTTCATACCCTGACTTTACAACCAGTGATGCAGTAAGTGAAGTTAAACTGGATGATATTGTAATGGGAACGCGTGAATATGATGGTCTTTTGCGAATAAAAAATGAAATTTCAGTCGGTATTCCAACAAGCTACACTTATGAAGGGAATTCTTCCCGTATTTCGACGGTTACAAAGCCCAGAAGTGAAACCGAGTCTAATACGGTCACTTTCACTTATGAACCCATCTTAAAAAGTGTTATATCTCGAAAGACGAATCCAGCTCAGAATATAGACGCGACCTTCACATACGATAAAAAAACAGGCTTATTAATAGAGGCATTGAATCCATCTTCTAAAATAACCTATGAATATGATCATTTTAACCGTGTCATTAAAGAAACCGTGAATTTAAATAACGGTCAAGAAAGGTACACTAGTTTTACGTATTCATTGCAAGGGAAAATAATAGGCACGGTTGACTTTTTAGGGAATAGAAATAATTTTGACTATGATCCTTTCGGAAGGATACACACTGTTTTTTCATCGGTAGGTAATTTGACGCATGTCACAAATTTTTCTTATGATGCATTTTCTCGCCAGCATCAATTTCACACCCAGACTCAAAAATACGAAAAAAGCACAATAAATATTGTCTCGATAAGCCTAGAATTTAATGCGATTGGTGCTGAAATCAAAAGAACGGCACAAATAAACCGTCTTACTTCATTTGTTATTTCACAAGAATACACAAAAAACATGCAGCTCAGTCAACGAATTTATGAAATGCATAATGAGAGTAATAACGAAACCACAAAAGAAACTTTTTTGTATGATGATTTAAACCGTATTACGGAATATCACGCAGAAGGTAAAATGGCCCCCGTAGATGAAAAAGGAAAGACGATTACAGATCAAGCATTCAAACACGATAAATACGGGAATATAATCGAAGTCATTAATACGATGAAAGGTGAAGCGAAAAAAAACACAAGAACATTTTCTTATATAGCGGATAATCCTGCATTGCTCGGAAGAGTAAAAAATTCACATTCTGCTTATATTTCTGACTTTGAATGTAAATATGATGCGCAGGGGAATTTATTCAACGATGAATCCGGTTTAGAGTATGCTTACAATGCATTAGGGCAACTTGATACTGTTTATCCAGATGCTGGAGGGACGACTTTGTTAACTTCTTATCATTATGATCCTTTGGGTCAAATGGTTGCGCAAAAAGATAAAGACCAAAATCTCACTTATTTTTATTATGTATCGGGGGCATTGACGCATGAAATAAATGGCGATGCTTTTTCTACTTATATTCCCCAAGGGTCAGGATTTCAAATTAGACATGTAAAATATAACAGTGAAAACCAGTGGCAGATTTTATTAGGCAACGCGCAAGGAAGTGTTATTGAAACCCTTACATTGGATGATGTAACGGGCGCTATAACCAAAAAAGAACGAAAAAATTATACGGTGTATGGTGAAAGTGCGCCAATGAAATAATTCAATTACTTTGGGCTTGTATGCCCAAAGTAATTGAAGATGCGTGCCTGCGGCACGCGAATGAAGCCTCTAATAATCGCTCTTCTATATAATGGGGCTTTGAGGGGGCCGCCAAAAGTTAAGCTGCTTCAAAGGTGAGAGGTGTAGACTGGGATG
>CAMRDW010000256.1 GCA_947041315.1 uncultured Enterovibrio sp. | reverse complement strand
AGTGTTTCACGCTTGAGGACGTTCACATTAAGGTGTTGTCCACCTTCAATTTTTGGAGCCTCTTCTAAGGCGATTTCGCGGCTTTCGTATTGACCAAGATCTGAAGCAGGAATGATTTGATCTGCTTTAAATCCTTCTTTCGCACTGATGCAACGCGCTTCGTTTGTTTCGCTGTCGAGTAACCAAATAGAATTTAAAAGTGAATCATTTGCAGCTTTAGTGATTTGAATGCCCGTAATCATTTTTGTTTCTCCATTGTAATCAAATTGAATAATAACAAACTTTTAACGTGCTTATATTTAAGTATTCATATAACTCACTGTGAGCAAGACTATTTTGATTTTAATCAAAAGACAACAAAAATATGCAGCTTGTGCGGGCTTTATTCTTTGTTTTAAATCAATTTAGGTGCAAAGAAGTTTGATTTAGCATTTTTTTAACAAGGTTAAATTTTCATATTTTATACCCAAGACACTTGAAGCTGCGCGCCTGCGAAAAACGAGTGAAGGCTCTGAGCATAGATTTACTATGTGATTGGCCTGAGCTGCGGCCAACACCCACGCAGTTTCAAAGGCGACGGGTATATCTTTATTTGTGTTTTTAGTGGACTCCTGAAGGGAAATAAAGAATTCCTTGTTCGATATTTCCTCTTCTTGAGGGAAATGTTTCAATATAAGTTGCATTCTCGACAAGAATAGGAAAATAGGCGTTTTGTTGTTGCTTCTTTGTTTCATTGTTGCGTGTTTTTTTGATGTGCCGAATGAAACCATTTTTGAGCGAGGTTTGTGATGAGGGCATTGAGCATCAATGCGCTCAAAAGAATGCCAGACGTTACCACAAGCCAATCAGGTAATAAGGTATGCTCTGGGCCAATTTGTGGCATGACTTTGAAATGAAACGTTTCGACTAAATAGTTGACTGTGATACCAGAGAGAAATGCTCCGCCTAAAACCCCGCCTAAATAAGACCACAAGGCTCTTTGTCCTAGCTCTTTTCGCACTACACCCAAAGTGGCAATATTGGTAGCAGGCCCTGCCAACATAAAGACGAGGACGGCTCCAGGAGAGACACCTGCTAGCAGTAAACCTGCCGCAATGGGGGTGGATGCGGTGGCACAAATGTACATGGGAACAGAAACTATCACCATGACAAGCATGGCAAAAATGCCGTCTCCCCATTTTGCTAAAAAATCACCGGGGACATACGTTGTGATCAAGGCGGCAAAGAACAACCCAATCAAAAGCCACAAGGTGGTGTCTTTGACTAAATCAGTCGAGGCATAACGTATTCCCCAACCGATACGGTATAAAACAGATTTCTCTTTTAGGTTGGAGGCGATGTCATTGCTTGTCGTGATGTTTTTTTTATCCTCTTTGTGCGTTATTTTCTGATTATTTGTACCCGAAGAGCAGCAGTGTTTTATCGCTTGTGTGGGCTCTTGGGGTTTCAATAAAGCACGGGTATTTTGGGGGTCGGTATTTTTTTTCGTGGACATGCAACATCCCTTTTGCTCTGGGTGTTGATTTGTATTAGAGGAGTGAAAAGCAGCGGAAGCATCCACTTCATCGCGACCCACCAATAACCCGGCAATAATGGCGCTTATAATGGCTGAAATGGGGCGTACACAAGCCATAAATGGACCCAGTAATACATAGGAAACGCTCACCGAATCTATGCCTGTTTCAGGGGTGGACACTAAAAATGAAGTGGTTGCGGCTTTCGACGCCCCAGCGCGTCTTAATCCGATAGCGGCCGGGATCACCCCGCAAGAGCATAAAGGCAAGGGGGCTCCGAGTAAGGCGGCTTTGATGGTGGTTTTAAATCCATGCCCTCCTAATTGCTTGTTCATCCACGCCATGGGGACAAAGACTTTCAAAAGCGCCGCTAAAAATAACCCCAATAAGAGCCAAGGGGCAGACTCTAAAAATAATGCGACAAAATTTTCTATTAACATATATCCCCCTTG
This sequence comes from uncultured Enterovibrio sp., assembly GCA_947041315.1. Lineage (GTDB taxonomy): Bacteria > Pseudomonadota > Gammaproteobacteria > Enterobacterales > Vibrionaceae > Enterovibrio. The sequence goes on along the minus strand of CAMRDW010000256.1, from coordinate 2,127 downwards.
TGCATATTTTGAGTGTCTGGGTGTTGAGTCATTGCCTCTTTTTCTGAGGAGCTGGACTCTAACGCTTCAAGAATGGAACAATCCTCTGCACTTTCAGGGCCTCCACAACAGATTTCTGAAAGTTGGGTGAGGGATTTTTGAAAGCGTATAAGCTCTGCAATTCTCGTTTCAACTTGAATGAGCTTTGTTTCAACTAAGCCCTTTACATCCGCACAGGCCCAATGAGATTTATTGAACTCAATAGATAATAAGTCGTTGATTTCTTTTAAACTGAAACCGACCGATTTGGCCCTGATGATGAATTTCAAACGGCGATGATCGTCTGGTGTATACAATCGATAACCTGAATGACTTCGAGCGGACGCCGTGAATAAGCCATGTTTTTCATAAAATCGTAATGTGTCTGTCTTTAGATTGCATAATTGTGCGAGTTCACCGATACGATACATACGCGCTCTTTATTCAAAAAGGGAATGGGAAGTTTTTGAAGTATAAACCTTGGAGTTAAATCCAAGGTCAAGCGCTGAAATGAAATGATTGCGCGTGATTTATCCCTGTTACGTTTGACGCTCCGTGGATGTTGGCTTCTCTCGCTCAGCCCAATCACAGAATGGATTTATGCTCAGGGCCTTCACTTGTTTGCCGCAGGCGCATATCTTCAATTACTTTGACTATATTCAACCGCTTGCATTCTTTGGTGTTTTGATCTTCTATCAAAAGAAGCGCATGATGTATGTCTGTGTGAGTGTACCCGTCGCCTTTGACACTGGGTGAGTCTTGGCTGCTTGCCGCGCCCAATCACAGAGTTCATCGATGCTGAGGGGCTTCACTTGTTTGTCGCAGGCGCGCAAGGTCAATTATTTTGGGTATCGCGCTATTTTTATTTTCAGAGCCTTGTTTTTTTTCAAAAAAAATTGAAATATGAGGCTGGATTCAAATAATAAACAACTCAGTGAGGAAGGTTATGACTTCAAAACTATCTAAAGAACAAGAAAACATGCTTGATGCGGCAACGTTCCGACGTTTTCTTCATCATCTTGATAATAACAAAGACGTACAAAATATTGACTTGATGATTTTGGCGAATTTTTGTCGTAATTGCTTAGGCAAATGGTATAAAGCCGAAGCCGATAAATTAAATATTCAAGTTACAGACGAAGAGGCCAAAGAGCGAATTTATGGCATGCCGTACAATGATTGGAAAATAAACCATCAAGTTCCCGCGACCGAAGAACAAATGACAGCCTTTAATGCAAAAAAATAATACCAATCTATACCCGTCGCTTTTGAAGCTGCGTGCTTAATTTTCACGCAGCTTCAAAGGCGACGGGTATATCGGAATGAAATCGCGTAAAGAGAAACACATGAATACAGAAACAAAGGGATCGATAACGACTTGGGAGGCACTTTTTGAACAAGAGAAAAAGCAAGGGTATTTTCAAGAAACCTTAGATTATATTGAAAAAGAGCGAGAAAACGCAAAGACGATTTATCCTGCGAAGGAGGATGTTTTTAATGCGTTTTGTTTTACAAAATTGGACGATGTAAAAGTCGTTATTTTGGGCCAAGATCCTTATCATGGCCCTTCTCAAGCGCACGGTTTGTGTTTTTCTGTTTTGCCTGGTATTAAGCCTCCTCCTTCTCTTGTGAATATATACAAAGAGTTGGCTCTAGATATTGAGGGTTTTGTCATTCCAAAACATGGCTTTTTAACGCCTTGGGCCAAACAAGGGGTGCTTTTGCTGAATACCGTTTTGACGGTTGAAGAAGGGCTCGCTCATTCTCATGCGCATCTTGGTTGGGAAAAATTCACAGACAAAGTCATAGAAACCCTGAATATTCAAAATGAAGGCATTGTTTTTCTGCTTTGGGGCGCCCATGCTCGAAAAAAAGGAAAAGGCATTGATTCTGAACGTCATTGTGTTTTAGAAGCCCCGCATCCCTCTCCTTTGTCAGCACATCGAGGATTTTTTGGATGTGGCCATTTTTCTAAAGTGAATGCTTGGTTAGAAATGAAAGGGCATAAAATCATTGATTGGAATTTATAATCTAACCATTTCAATAATTAAAATGCCTTTTAAATAAAAATATAAAAATAGACTTGTACCCAAAGGAATTGAAGATGCG
>CAMRDW010000255.1 GCA_947041315.1 uncultured Enterovibrio sp. | reverse complement strand
TAGTGCAGCTAAGCGTTTATACGCGAACACTTTATGTTTACAATACTCGGCCTTCTAACCTCCATTTAAATGGTTTTTCCATGTATATCAACGCATATGTTTAGGTGTATTGGTATTAGAGCTTCGCTGCACTCGCGTGATCTTAATGTGCGGATTTGCAGACAGTGTTTTTTGAGATTGCTGAGAACACAATATTGTTTTTTTATGTGTGGAATGACGGGTTTATTTTTTGCTGCGTTTGATTGATATCGATGTTTGCTTTGACGCAGTTTAAATCTTGGTTACGCTCCCTGCGCCTAATCACATCCTCTATCTAAGCGCAGGAAGCAGGGGCGCACCCTCAATTACTTTTTGGATAACGCGCGTCAATGATTCGCAATATACCCGTCGGCTTTGCAATTGCGTGGGTGTTGGCGGCTCTCGCTGAGGCCAATCACAGAGTAAATCTATGCTCAGGGCCTTCACTCGTTTGCCGCAGGGACGCATCTTCAAGTCTCTTGGGGATAAAGGTGTTTTATATTCCTTCTCTTTGAAGCTGCAAACATGTTGGTTGGGTTTTAAATGCGATTTTATTGATGATCAAGGGCTTTTATTCTTGTCGGCGATCTCGATTTACAAGATCTTCAGGATAATCTTTTTTTTATTGGAATGGCTTAAAAAGCGACCAATTTAACATCAATGGTTAACTACTTGAAGGGATTGGTATAAAATGACGACACATTTGTTTAATCATCGCTTTGGAGTTCTTGTGTCAGAAGAGACCTTGTTCAGTAAAATCATTCGCAGAGAAATCCCAGCGGACATCCTTTATCAAGATGATCTTGTGACGGCCTTTCGAGATATTAACCCTCGCGCGCCAAGCCACATTTTAATCATTCCAAATAAAGAGATCTCTACCGTTAACGAAATAGAGATGGAAGATGAAGTCAGGATGGGGCGTATGTTTGTCGTTGCAAAAAAACTAGCAATGCAAGAAGGTATTTCTGAAAATGGGTACCGTTTGATTGTTAATTGTCGCACTCATGGACGTCAAGAAGTCTATCACTTACATATGCATTTGGTTGGTGGTCATGATTTGGGTCCAATGCTGCTCAATGAATAAGGCCTCTATTTTTGACTTAGGACACAACAAGCATCTAAGGGAGCAAACGCGAAATAAACGCTTACGCGTCATGAAGAAAAAAAGGAATCTCAGCCTGCAAGTGCAGGTCTTATTTTTAACACAAAACATTTGAGGTTATTTTTAGGCGCTAAGCGCTTAAAGATCTTTAGCATTGATGCGCTGTGAATGGGTTGTGTGCTGTCACATCGCTTCAAAAGCACCGTTCAAAGCAACAGGGAAGGCCCTTTTAATGGCCTGTAGGGGTATATTATTTACTCATCCTCTTCCAGTTCAGATTTTAAGAAGACGCATGGAAATGAAATGGTCCATATTTACCGACGAATCAAAAGGATTGAACATCGACATTAACATTGCGCTATTAATGACGAAAGTGTACGGATTATTGTCCATCGAAACAAATGAAAACCATGGCCCGATCATGTTAAGGGGAATTTGATGCGATATTCGGTGATCCTCTTCTTAGTTGCAATGCTAACAACCGGTTGCACAAATGGTATCATTTCTAATATAAAAATAGGTTCTAAAGATCAAATTCTGGTTTTAAGCCCTTCTTTGAGAGACAATAGCTTGCTGTTCAGTCAGCTTAAGTCCAAACATTCGGAAAATGAATTCACAGTTGAATTCAAAGTCTTTAATCAGTTAAACCATGATCAATTAATAGAACATCGATTTGATTGGTACGATGCAGAAGGACTGGAATTGAATGAAGAGGGATCACCTTGGGAGCAAGTGAGGGTGAAAGGTGGAGCCTCTTTGATAATAAAAGAGATAAAAACCGACCCGCATGCACGGCACGTTCGGGTGTCTTTACGACGAGTCCCCTGATCCTGTTATACCCAAGACCCTTGAAGATGCGTGTCGGCGGCAAGTGAGTGAAACCCCAAAGCATAGATGGACTATGCAATTGGGTTGAACGTGCAAAGCAACACGCACACAACTTCAAAGGCGACGGGTATATACCTTCATTTTTTGACGCTTCGACTGGGCGAAAAGCGAATACTCGCCATCATTTTATACCCAAAGTAATTGAAGATGCGCGCTTGCGGCAAGCGAGTGAGGCCCCTGAGCATTGCTGGGCTTATACACAAGACCGTTGCGCGCCTGCGGCAAGTGAGTGAAGACCCTGAACCTCGATGGACTCTCTGATCGGGCGCTGTGAGCCTTGCCAAAACCCACGCACCTTCAAAAGCGATGTGTAGAGCTCCTCTTTATGATGGGTGAGTATTTGTTCATACCTTTGTAGTTTTAAAGATGAACGCTGCGAAGACATTCAACTCAAAAGCTGATCAAAAAAGGAGAAAGGTGCAGATCGCTCTCCTTGTATTAATGAGTGCTTATTGGGCATATTAGAATTAAGAATTGATATAAATTAAGAAAGGAAAATAAAATGAACAAAGGTGTTTTTTTCGTCACCGGGTTTTCTCTTATCTTGGCGGGATGTGCAAAAACCCCCGTCTATTATGAAGAACTTCCGATTCAACGAGAAACCGACAAGGTCATAGAAGTCACGCCGCGTGAAAATAAGGCGCAAACCCAAATAAATGCAATGATAAACAACATGCTGTCATCCAAGACAGTGGAAGGGATCACACAAAAAAGTGTACCTATTTTGTTTGTTGAGGGCATTAAAAATAAATCGCCTGAACACCTTGATACGGACGCAATAACAGAAGCGATCACCTCGGCTCTTTTGGCCTCCGGAAAATTTAATTTTGTTGATAAGGCGCGTGTTGAAGAGGTGCGTGCACAATTGGACTTTAATAATGATCAAGCTTTGGTTAATCCGGGTACCGCGATTCAATTTGGAAAAATGGTGGGAGCGCAATACATGCTTTATGGGAATATCTCAAGCTTTGATAAAGGAGATGGGGTTGAAGAGGATTTATATTATCTACTGAGCATGCGATTAATGGAACTTGAAACGGGTTTAATTGAATGGACTGGTGTGTCTGAGATGAAAAAAACAAATCAAAATGACATGTAAGGAAAAAGTGTGATTCAAGCTCCTTTATCTCCTCTTTCATTGCCCATATCCGCTGTGATAGAGATCCTAGATCCTTATTTGAAAATAAAAAATGCGGAATATTTAGAAGGGGGCTTGAGTAACCGATGTATGAAGTTGACTGATTTTTGCGGGAGACACTATGTTTGGCGTCCTAAAGGAGATTCGACATCTGTATTTGGTCTGTCGCGCGAAAATGAATTCAATGCATTAAAAAGGGCTTCGGATTTTGGATTAACATTGCCGCCAGTTGCTTGTTTTGATGAAGGGTTATTAGTCCATTGGATTGAGGGGAAGCCACTTGATAAAAGGGAAATAAATGTTTCAACGCTTTCACGTTTGCTTACCTCTGTTCACCAACTGCCTGATTTAAAACATAAGTTTGAGCCTTTTTCAAAGGCGGAGTATTACTTTCAACATCTCTCTTCTGCGTTTAAAACCAAAGAGATGAAAGCTATCCATCATTTTTTTCAATCAAATGCTTTTGAATCGCAATTAAAATTGACGGTGAGCCATTTTGATTTGGGTTATTACAATTTAATCAAGCAAGATAAAAATGAAATTAAAATCATTGATTGGGAATACTCCGCGCTTGGTGATCCTGCTTTAGACATTGTGATGGCCTCTTTTGCTAATCATCTTTCTCTTCATCGCTTGGTTAAAGCGTATTGTCAGGTGCGGGGGTTTGATGTTGAACTTTGGCTTTCAATCTGTAGGCGTTGGAAACCCGTTGCCCAATATTTGGCCTTGTTTTGGTATTCCTTAGGATTTGAATTGTACGGCGATAAAGTTTATAAGAATCAAGCTTTGATCTTGCTAAAGCAGTTGAAAATGAACCTCTCCTCGGGTGCCAATTCTTTGTTCTAGTTAACTTTATAGTGCGTAGGAAAGATCACTGAGAGCAAGGTGTGCCTTTTTGATATACCTGTCTTTCGTCTTTTACGTTGCCTGGATGTTGGCCGCGTGGGTTCCAAGCATTCACAACCCAATGACAAC
>CAMRDW010000254.1 GCA_947041315.1 uncultured Enterovibrio sp. | reverse complement strand
GGCTTTACACGTTATATTTTTTGTCAGTATTTTCAAATGAAAAGAAATGAATAAAAACGTCTAATATAACAAAAAGATATATTTGTTTTTTGTGCTATTTGTTTTATTAAAAAAGGGCTTTTGTTTTTTATTTATTTATTTATTTTTATTTCTGATCCCGAACACGAAAAAAGAGCAGTTTTTCTAGGCAGCCTTACAGCGCACTGTCCATTAACCCGTACTTAAACAACCGCTTTACCCCTAGACTGAAGCTGCGTGGGTGTTGTCTACGCGCGTTTAGCTCATCACATCGTCCATTTATGCTCAGAGGCTTTACTCGCTTGGCGCAGGCTTTCATTTTCAATTATTTTGGTATACGTGAAAAATGTGCATTTCAATTTTGATGACAACCTCAGATTATTAAAAAATAGAGGCCAGAGAGGCCATCATGGTTTTAATTTTTTCTCTTTTTTATTGATGGGATTTTTTTATCCTCCTAAAAAAGAATCAGATGACCTTGTCTGTTTTTTGATCATGCGCAATTTATATATGAATGTCCTTTGTCATAATTCATAATGGAAATGAAAATAATTCTCATTTGGATTGTAACCATGAAATTGACTGAGCTAAAACCGGGCGCTGTGGGGCGTATTGTCTCTTTTACTTCTCTTAACGCGATGATCAGAAAAAAATTATTGGCCTTTGGGATCTTGCCGGACACGGAGGTGCGCCTCATTCGTTTTGCGCCTTTGGGAGACCCGTTGCAAATTCGGGTGCGCGGCTGTGATGTTGCACTTCGTCTTGTTGTCGCGAAATACATTGATGTAGCGCTGCTGGATGAGGGAGTGAAAAATGACAATTAAACAGATTTTGACCGTTGGAAACCCCAATTCAGGTAAAACAACCTTGTTTAATCGTTTAACAGGATCCAAGCAAGCCATCGGTAATTGGGCGGGGGTGACGGTCGATAAAAAAACAGGTCAAGCTCGCTTAAATGAAAAAGATTTTAATATCACTGATTTACCGGGTATTTATAGCCTTGATACCTTGGATTGTGGTATCGCTCTGGATGAATCGATTGCAGTGAATGCCCTTTTCTCTGAGCCTTTTGAGGTGCTTATCAATGTGGTGGATGCAAGCACACTGGAAAGAAGTTTATATTTAACCTTGCAATTAAAAGAGCTGGGACGTCCCATGATCCTGGTTCTTAACAAAATGGATGTCGCAAAAAAACAAGGATTTAGGATTGACATTAAGGCCTTGTCCGATTTTTTTAAATGTGAAGTGATCCCCCTTACGGCCACTTCAACAGACTCCATTGATGCTTTTCGAACCCAGCTTGCAAACGCCATAGACAATCCCATTAGGCCGGATTTTTTTTCCATCGATTATGGTGAGCATGTCGAGGAGGCGATAGACAAGATCGTCGTGCGCCTTAAAGGGCAAAAGATTGCATTTCCACGGGCCCATGCTTTTCGCTTTTTAGGACAAACCCCCTCATGGCTTCCTGAGTTAGATAGCAAAGAACGCAGTGCAATCGAAAAAGAGATTTCCACTTTGCACCAAGAAACAGATCTTGATTTAATGCTTGCCAATGTCCGTTATACCCAAGTCGCAAGGGTGTGCCATGCCTGTAAGGTTCAGTTTGTTCCCTTTAAAACCCGCATTACAGATGCCATTGATAACCTGGTTTTACACCCTTATTTGGGCTTGCCTTGTTTTTTTGCTGTGATGTATTTGATGTTTATGTTTTCCATCAATTTAGGCAGCGCGTTCATTGATTTTTTTGATATTCTGGGTGGCGCCTTGTTTGTTGATGGGGTGAAATATTTGCTTGAAGGCGTCCTTCCTGTCGGATTATTAACCTTGGTAGCGGATGGGGTCGGGGGCGGAATTCAAACCGTGGCTACTTTTATTCCTGTCATTTTATTTTTGTATCTTTTCATGTCTTTGCTCGAAAGTTCAGGGTACATGGCGAGAGCGGCTTTTGTTCTTGATAAAGGAATGCAAAAGATAGGTTTACCAGGAAAAGCCTTTGTGCCTTTGGTCTTAGGTTTTGGGTGCAATGTGCCTGCGATTATGGCAACCCGAACCCTTGAAAGAGAGCGAGAAAGGCGCTTAGCCGCTGCGATGGCCCCTTTTATGTCCTGTGGCGCAAGATTGCCTGTTTATGCGCTTTTCGCGGCGGCTTTTTTCCCTGAAGAGGGGCAAAACCTCGTCTTTTTTCTGTATCTTTTAGGGATTGGCGTTGCGATTTTTACCGGGCTGGTATTGCGAAAGACGCTTTTTCCTGGAGAAAGTGAAACCTTATTGATGGAAATGCCCCGTTATGAATGGCCACGTTTGCGTGATGTGGCGGTGAAAACAGGGCATAAATTAAAACGATTTGTTTTCGGCGCGGGAAAAACCATTGTTTTGATGGTCACTTTTTTGAATTTTCTCAATGCGCTGGGTACCGATGGCACCTTCGGCCATCAAGACTCAGAGCAATCTGTTTTATCCTATGTGGCCAAAAAGATCACCCCTGTTTTTGCACCCATTGGAATAAAAGAAGAAAATTGGCCTGCAACGGTTGGGATTATCACGGGTATTTTTGCTAAAGAAGCCGTTGTTGGCACCTTAAATAGCCTTTATTCTCCGACGTCTGAAACCGATCCTTCTTTTGATTTAAGCCTTCGGTTTAAAGAAGCCGTGCACTCTATTTCTGATCACCTTTTGGGCCTCAACTTGGCGGACCCACTTGGGATGGATGTTGGCTATTTACCTGACGAAAATGCGGTGGCTGAAGAGCAAGGTGTCAATAAAGACATATTTTCAAATCTTCGTGCTCATTTTACCGTTTCAAGCGCTTTTGCTTACCTTGTTTTCATTTTGCTCTATACCCCTTGTGTGGCGGCCATGGGTGTCTATGTCAAAGAATTTGGGCGGGCTTACGCCGCTTTTATTGCGGGCTGGACTTTTATGTTGGCTGCGGTCTTCTCTACCTTGTCTTATCAAATCTCGAACGTCTTCATGGATCCCTTGAGTGCAGGACTTTGGATGGGGGCGGCGCTTTTGTGTTTGTTTTTGTCTGTTCTTGGATTGCATCTGTTTGCGAAAAAAGAGCTTTCTTATTCTTTGGAGGGGGCATGATCCTCGACAAATTAAAAGAATATGTAAAAGCGCATCCTTATTGCACGCAAGCGCAACTTGCAAAGGTTTTTTTTATTTCAGAGGACGGTGTTGAAGCCATGATGTCTGTCTGGGGAAAAAAAGGGGCTCTTAAGACCTTTGTGAAAAAAGAAAAAGGAAAGCGGATCACGCAATATTGTTGGATAGAAAAAGAAGAGATTGGGTTTATACAGTTTCTTTGACTTTTTTTGCTCGTGGTGTGTTTTGGAAGCATTGCCCAATTTAGACATTTAGGCCTGCCTTTTCGCCTTTTTTTAGAAAAGGGGGACTTTTTTTGATGAGGAAGTTTATCTAAAAGCGGTTATTTTTGCTTAATCTGCTCTAAAAGTAACCAAATGATAAAAAAAATGAAAATGATTTTGAATAGAGGGCAAGGAATGAGTGCGTTTTGGTGTGTTATATGATGAAATAGATCCATGATCGAAATTGAGAGCAGGTTTAAGGAATATTCCGTTGACCTTTTGTCTGTTTTAATCGTAAATTTAGATATAAATTTAACCAATAAACATGAGTAAATACAATGAAAGGCACCGTTAAGTGGTTCAACTCCGAAAAAGGTTTCGGTTTTATCTCTCCTGAAGATGGCAGCAAAGATGTGTTTGTACATCATTCAGAAATCCAATCAAATGGCGGTTTCGCTACATTGGCTGACGGCCAAGCGGTTGAATTTGAACTTGGTCAAGGCCAAAAAGGTCCTTGTGCAAATAAAGTGGTCCCACTTTAATTTGACCCTTTAATATAAAAATAATGAACGGATTTGCTGATCTTTATTTTTAATTGATGTTTAAGAGCTAATTTCTACATTAGCTCTTTTTTTGTCTTTTTTATTTCCATTCCTTTTTCGCTCAGCTCACTCTTTTATGTCTCATCTGGGTTTCAACTACGCCGTATCTTTGGCGCTGCAGGCCTGTTGCCTGCGTTGAGGACGTTTTATCTTTTCTCCCGTCGCGAGGCTTACCTCGTGCTCTCAAACCTCATCCTATCGCGCATCGATGCAAAGAAGG
>CAMRDW010000253.1 GCA_947041315.1 uncultured Enterovibrio sp. | reverse complement strand
AAGCGGACTTATTAGAAGGCATCATCGCCCTGCCGACCGATATGTTCTACAACACAGGCATTGCGACCTATGTGTGGATTTTATCTAACAAAAAAGCAACTAAGCGCAAAGGCCAGCCCTCTCGAAAAGGAAAGGTCCAACTGATTGATGGCTCGAGCCTGTGTGGGAAGATGCGTAAATCATTGGGCTCGAAGCGTAATTTAATGGGTGAAGACGACATCAAACTCATCACCCGCACCTTTGGTAATTTTGAAGTGGTTGATGCGACCTCTCTTGCAGATTTAAGCTTAGAGAAACAAGCAGAGCAAAAATCGAGCCGGGGTCGTCAAGCGTCCACCAGCAAAACCGCCGCGCCAAAAACTTTCGCCAGCAAGATATTTAATACCACCGATTTTGGCTACCGCCGCCTGACCATTGAGCGTCCACTGCGTCTGTCTGCACAAATCACCGATGAAGCGATTGAATCACTGCGTTTTGCGCCAAAACCTTTTCATGGCGTGATGGCCTCTATTTTTGAAAAGTTCGGCGCGTCTTGGAAGCAAGAAACATACGGAATACTCAATGAACACGAGGCCGAAATTCGCGCTCTTATTAAAGCGGATTTTTCTGAGCTGAAAGAAAAGCAAATCAAAGATCTGCTCGAAAGCACACTTTGGCTATTCCAAAAAGAGCTAATGGAAAAAGCGCAGCGCTTACAAAATGCGATAGGCAAGGCGCTTGGTGGAAAAATGTACCAAAACGATGATTTCAATCAGTTTGAATGCATTCTAAAAGACGCGTTTAAAGCCACAGGCATTAAGTTTGATCTCAAAGAGAAAAAGCAATTCATTGATGCGGTAACATGGAAAAATCAAGACGCGCAAGCGGTCGTCAAAAAAGTGCTCAAAGAAGACGCCCAACCGCTTTATGGTGCATGTGCTTATAACGGTGCGTTAAAAGAGTACCAAGGCAAGGTGGTCGAATTCGTGCAAGATGGCGATTTGCGTGACAATGAAAATGTGCCGTTAAACCCCCAATTGCCAACCTCGGAATTGATTGAAACCTACTTCAAAAAAGAAGTCTTGCCCCACGTTGCAGATGCCTGGATCAACGCCGACAAGCGCGATGAAAAAGACGGCGAAATTGGTGTCATCGGTTATGAAATCCCCTTTAACCGCCATTTCTATGTGTACCAGCCACCTCGTGCGCTCGAAGCTATTGATAAAGATTTGGATGCGGTTAGCCGTGATATTATGGCGCTTTTGAAAGAAGTGCATTCCTGATGCTTTGTTTAAGAAATAAACATAAGCGAATACTTCAATTAATGTTCGAGCAACGCTTGACAAAATTCAGCCTGATAGTTGAGAATGTATTCAATGCGCCCACCAAGCCTATGCTTGGCTTTATGCCAAGTATGCTCAAATTGTGTGGGCATTTTTTTGTCTTAAATTCTTCTTTTATCTGCTGCATTTTTGCCTATCGAAATACGGTGGGCAAATGAAAACCTTCAGCAAACTTGCCAACAACCTCGATGAGCAAATTACCTTATTACAAAAGCGCGGTTTAACCATTCTCGATCCTGAACGTGCCAAACATTACCTAGAAGTTATCAGTTTTTTTCGTCTATCAAGTTACATGAGACCTTTCCAAATCCCTTCGGATAAAGATCATACATTCAAACCAGAAACTGAATTTAAATCTGTGGTTAATTTATATGCGTTTGACCGTGAGTTACGCCTTTTGCTTATGGACGCGATTGAACGCCTTGAAGTGGCGGTGCGCGCCACGTTTAACAATCATATGAGCATAAAATACCAAACTGAGCAGCCTTATAGTGGCTCTCATTGGTATTTAAACGAAATGCTTTTTTGCAAGAATTACAACCATAAGCGCATGTTAAGTGATATCGAAAATATCCAATCGAAATCAAAAGGTGATAGCTATGCGACTTTTTATAAAGAAAATTATGATGCCCCTCGCTTAATGCCAAGCTGGGCGGTCGTCGAAGAATTAAGCTTTGGTGCCATTTCTCATCTTTATAAAGGATTAGCAAAAGATGGCGATCGTAAAAAAATAGCAAGGCGTTTTGATGTGCCGCAAGATGTCTTTCAAAGCTGGTTGCATAGCTTGAATTCTGTTCGTAATTATTGCGCGCATCATAGCCGTTTGTGGAATCGGCAGCTTTCCGTCTCGCCTAAATTACCTAATGCTTTGCAATGGCAATTGCCAGAAAAACTTGAACCAAGCCAGATTCAACCCAACCGCCGTATTTATGTTGTGCTGTTAATGCTTGCGCATTTGATGCGTCAAATCAGCCCAGATAGCCAATGGCACAACAAAGTCAAAGCCTTGATTGTATTGCATCCTGAAGTTCCTTTAGCGCCAATGGGCTTTGTTGAAAATTGGCGTTCACATATTTTTTGGGGCGCAGATCAATGAAAAAAAACGAATTCGTCCTCACTGTTCCCCGTTATAAAACATGGCTGATTGAATTAAAACAGCGGGTACGCCAAAGCCAAATAAAAGCGGCAGTCAAGGTCAACACCCAGCGGCTTGCGCTTTATTGGAAATTGGGGAGCGACATCGTTGAAAAGCAAAAAAGCGCGCAGTGCGAAGATGAATTTTTATATCAACGCGATTGATAAAGAGATTTGCAAAGACGGCGATGCGCCAACAATTGGCATTTTACTGTGCAAAAGCAAAGACAAATGGGTGGCCGAATATGCCTTAAATGGGATCAATAACCCTATGGGCGTTTCAGAACATCCACTCACTCAAGCCTTGCCCGATGAATTACAAGGAAATTTGCCGAGCATTGCACTATTAGAACAATCAGGGGGCAGAGCATGAATAAAAGAGCGTTGGGTAAATATCAGGCGTATCCGGAATATAAAGATTCTGGGGTTGAGTGGTTGGGGGATGTTCCAAGCCATTGGAACGCTAAACCGCTTAAGTTTCTTTGTACATGCAATGATGACGTTATTTCCGATTCAACAAGTAAAGAATTTGAGTTGGAGTATGTAGATATAGGAAGTGTCACTGCATCCTATGGAATTACCCGTACAGAGTTAATGCTCTTCGGTAAAGCACCATCACGTGCACGAAGAATGGTTAGAGATGGTGATGTCATTGTATCGACGGTAAGAACGTACTTGGAGGCAATTGCACCAATTAATAACCCTCCTAAAAGTATGGTTGTCTCTACTGGATTTGCGGTTATCCGTCCCAGTATGGAGTTGTTTAAAGGCTATGCAGCTTACTGCCTACGCGCGAGTGGTTTTATTAAAGAAGTTATAGCAAGATCAGTTGGTGTCAGCTATCCGGCAATTAATGCATCAGATCTCATCGATATTAAGATTCCTAATCTTCCTTATATAGAACAAATCCAAATCGCCAATTTCCTCGATCACGAAACCGCCAAAATAGACACCCTGATTGACAAGCAGCAGCAACTTATCAAGTTGCTAAAAGAAAAGCGCCAAGCGGTGATTAGCCATGCAGTAACGAAAGGGCTGAACCCAGACGCGCCGATGAAAGATTCTGGTGTGGACTGGTTAGGTGAAGTGCCAGAGCATTGGGAAAAAATTCCACTGAAATATATATCCCAAATACGCTATGGAATTGGAGAACCTCCTAAATACATGGAGATTGGAACTCCACTGATCAGAGCTACAAATATTCGTTCGGGAAAAGTGTCAGAAATAAATATTGCCTTTGTAAATCCTGAAGACATTCCAAGCCAACGAATAGTATGGCTAAAAGAAGGTGATATTATTGTTGTTCGTAGTGGTGCGGGAACTGGTGATTCATCTATTATTCCAATAGCTTACGACGGTAGTATTGCTGGGTTCGATATGGTTGTAACGCCTAAAAAATGTATTCCAAATTTTTTGGCTCATGCTCTTTTATCAAATTATATTCGAAACAATCAGATTGATTTAGAAAAAACCAGAGCGGCTCAACCTCACTTAAATGCTGAAGAACTTGGAGATTGTTTTGTATTATTACCTCCGGGGTCCGAACAGTCTTTAATTAGCCATTATATAGACAAAGCATCATTTAAATTTGATGTGTTGATGGATAAAGCAACACACACAATTCATCTTATGCAAGAACGACGTACCGCCCTCATTTCCGCCGCCGTCACAGGCAAGATTGACGTTCGATATCCTGTCTCTCCCCCTACGGGCAACGCCG
>CAMRDW010000252.1 GCA_947041315.1 uncultured Enterovibrio sp. | reverse complement strand
ATAAATCAGGCATCCAATCGTAATCTTCATTAATAAAATACAGCTGTTTTTTCATAAAATAAATATCACAAGGTTAGTTAAATTTGTATGCATTTATTAAGTATTCTATTGCCGTGTCTTCCAATGCGGCTAAAAGTGCAGTATCATCAAACTCTATAGGACTTTTTTTGATCTCTCTTAATGCAGCGCCATATGGTTCATAACCATAAGAATCATCTATAATATCAAATATATTTTCCCAAAAACTTAAATCCTCTAAAGCTTGAGTATTAAGTTTCTTATTTAAAAGATACTTAATACTATATGGGGCAAAATAAAAACACTCTTGAATTAAATGATGGAATTCACATGAATCACTACAGATATTCAGATCGCAATTATAATCATTTATTAACGTTGACATGATGTGATTCATTCTTTTGTTACAGTCGAAATAATTATCTAGGTCGATAGAATCCAAGGAAGCAAATAGCAACTCATTATAAAATTCACGTTCAAAACTATTATTTTTAATGATTGAATCAAACAATTTTATATCTAAATGATCTTCCATTACACTCATTTTTGCAATATATTTTATGTCGCATTTTATATTGACATCGAGCATCATTAATATATCATCAACACAGTAAGGATAACGTGTGATATTATATATAATACATTCATCCGTAAATTCAATTTCTTCTTTAGAATAAAAATCAATCAGTATATTTAAACCTTTTGAAATTGTTTCTGAATTACTAGTAATCCCATCACAAAGAAGAGTATTAAATATTTGCTGAGCAGTTACATCACTTGAACTCCATTTATTCTCAATATAAAAATTCACATCTTCCAAATCACAATTATTGATGATATCAATAAAATATTCAGAATGGACCCATTTTTTAGCTTCAATAAGATTTCTATTTTTAACAGCGTCTATAAATTGTTTTTTTTTCTCAAAACGATCAGGCATCTATGCTTCCTTTTATTATGTTTCTCGTTGTTTTATATAGTTCTTGTATGGCAACTCTGAGGCCACTTTAGAACCAAGTTTAGCTCTTTCTTCTTTATTCAAATCACCTTGAACATGGAATAAATTATTAAGATAAGAATGATCTCTTTTTAACGTGCAAATTGGTAACTCTTGCTCATCCTTCCTATTCTCACCTATATTTTTGTTAAACAATTCTTCATATGCACCTTTATTTCCTGGTGCATAAGCTGATTGCACTCGGACATTTCTACAACCAAATTTCGCTTTAGGAGCATAATCTTTCCCAAATGAACTGAGTTCCCATTCGAAGGTTAATAATTTTCCCATTATTATTTCAGACTGTTCATTCATATCTTCAATAAATGACATTGCATTAATATCTTCGCATTTATTAAAATGCTTATGCAAAACAGGTGCTATTTGTTTATAAACCTTACTATGATAGGCTTTTAATTTCATTTTTTCTTGAAAATCATTAAAAAGATCATTTTCTGGGATTATATTTAAATCCCATATTTGTATTTCTTTACCATCATTATCAATACCCCTAGATTTAGTGTTCTCTTGTTTACTATAATCTGCAAACTCATTATATTCTTGAGGTGAAATGAAATCCCCCTTTAGGTGTCCGCCTTCATGTAATGGGATCTCAAGATGACAGGCAACATCAGCTGAATTTGTCAACAATACTATATTTTGAGCACTGTTTATGTTGTATCCAAGCTGCGTTGTAATTAGAGTTCGCCAATAAGAGTAAAGTGCAAGCATTGTATCAATCGAAATTAGATGGTGAGGCGTCAATAATTCTTTATCAAAGTTTTTTTTGTATTTCGTCCCAAATTCATCACTCCTCATAAAATTTTGATCTACTAAATCAGAATCTGTTGTTTCTTTGAAATACTTGATATCATCTGTATCTTTTAGTTTTTCTTCCCAATATTGCCTCTTAGGTACTGCCCATGGATGAGATGACTTTATCTCTTCATCTTTAAATTTCATCTCTTTATACTTATAAAAAGCTATAATAGGCCTCCACGATTTCTCTTCTCGAGAAAGACAGCCTAGAAAATTTTTATGAGCTTTATTATTTTTTAGTGCTTTGTAATAAGCTATCCATTTAACCACACTTCTTGGTGCCTGTTCTTTAGCCATTTAAACCACCTTATGTCCAACACATGTGCCGTCTTTATTATTTTTTGATTTTTTAGTTCCCGCTTTTTTAATGATTCTTTCACAAAGCAGACAACGTTTGGTTCCTTGCTTATTTTCATTCACTTTGGAGTCTTTTTTACCCGTTTGAGACGCGCCTTTGCCTGCGCTGTGGTAGGTTTTTGCGGGAAATACTTTATCTGATTTACTTAAAATGGATTTAAAGAGGTGATCAAAGTGTGTCATGGCCTCTGAAATTTTATCCATTCCCATTTTATCGAGGATCTTTAATTCATCCGCTAACTCGGTGAATTTTTGAGTGAACATGTCCGCGCCGATTTTATTAGAAGCGAGCGCTAAATCAGCTGCAACTTCATAACAAGGTTTGATGACATCCGAGAGTATTTGTGCGGCTTGTTTTCCATAATCAGCCCACTTAAGCGTGCGTAAAAATTTTTCAGGATCTCCCTTTCCCATTGCTCGCAAAATGGCTAATAAATCATCTTTGGGCATTTCTTTGCCCTGTTTTAGCGCTATTTTACACGTCCCTTTTATGGCGCTGCCAAATAAAGGAATGCAACCGATTAAGGTTATCGCAAGCAGTAACCAATTTTCAGGCTCTGCACGGGCCTCTTCATTTAATAATTTCATGGCATTGGCTGTTAAATCACGTAAATCAGCAACTTGGTCAATTACAGGGATCATGGTGATTGCCGTGTTCGCGATGATCTGCTCAACCGTTGCATCACCATTAAAATCTCCAAGAATAACTCCCCATACCCAGCTTGCCCCCCCTCCCATTTTTTTCCAAGGATCTTCCCAAAAGCCCACTGAGCCGCGTTTGCTCTTTTCTAATAATTCTTGTGGGGTCGTCTCTGGGGTATATCGAGGGTTTTCTTTGGTTGGCTCATTTGGGCTAAATTCACGGGTGTCTTCTGTGTATTCAACAGAGAATTCTCCCGCCGCAATGCCACTGACACAGCCCTTGCCGCTTGAGTTTAAATTTCCTTTAAATTCAGCGCCGCTTTGGTCAACCAAGGTATAAGATGCGCCTTGAACGGGGTCGCCATCAGAATATGACAAAAACAAATCAACGGTATAGGTTCCTTCCTCTTCTTCTGTCACCGTAACAGATGGATTTTGCGCCCCCCCTAAACACATGGTATTTAAGCTGTTCATCGTCATTTGATCGGATAAACGGCACACGCCTTTGCCTTCGATTTTTACCGTGGGAGATGAGGTGATAAATTCGGCTTTGCCTTCTGTGGTGCCTGAGACAATGCCTTTATTGGTTCCAGCGGCGTCACCGGTGCTTTTTGAAAAAGAGCAGCCTTTAATGGCGATGGAATTGCCGCCGTCGGCGGTTACGGTTTTTGAACCCCCCGAAAGATCGGATGCTTTGGCGCTGTTGGTATAAGGGATGGGCACAACAGAAGGGCCAACCACTGTCAAGCAGACATCGGGCAAAGTGGCACTGGCTTTTCCGCCAGAGTCTTTATGGATAATGCTTAAGCCATTGGCATTGATCGTAACGGGCATGATTAAAATACCTTCTTCACCAGAATAAAATTTCATCACTTTATTCATTAATTGACCATCGCCTTTGAGATTGCATATTCAAGCAGGTTGAGGTGAGGAGTCGAGCTAAAAAAAGGATATTTTATCAGATCAAGTCAATAAAAAAACGCCTAATGAAGCAGGCTAAATAGCTAAAAGCATGGAGTAAAGTACTGTTTTTCGAATTTCACTCTACCCAAAGGAATTGAAGATGCGTGTAGTCGGCAAGTGAGTGAAACCCCGAGCATAGATGGACTATGTGATGGGGTTGAGCGAGCAAATCCACTGCGCATAGATACACTTTTTGATTGGGCGCTGCGGCCTAGCCAACACCCAGGCATAAGAGGCGTCTCTGAGTCTCGTTACATTAAAAAAGCGGGGCTTCTCCCCCCCTAAATCAAAAACTATTTCAAATAAAAAGATACCTTTATTCAAAGAGGTATGTGGATTGAAAAACGGGATCACTTTCCTTTAAAAAAGAATTAGGCTCTCACGTTCGTTTT
>CAMRDW010000251.1 GCA_947041315.1 uncultured Enterovibrio sp. | reverse complement strand
GGTGGCGGTGGCGCAGGCACTTCAGAAGGGGCACTCGCCAGAAGATCATCAGGAAGAGAAGAAGGCACCAAGGCCTCAGAAACAGAAGCAGAAACACTTCCCGGCGGAGGTGGAGGCGGCGGAGGGAGGGTCATCCCTTTAAAAACATCGGCTAAAGAAGGTCCAACCGGCGTGCCGTATTTTTGAGGCAAATTGAGGTTGCTTTTTTCTTTATTTGCCGTACTTTCTGCCGTTTTCTCTTTGTTTTCCTTCACTTTATAAATATCATTTAATTTAGACGTGAAAGCCGTATTCTTGAGCTTATTAGGCAATTTAAGCTCTTTCCCTTCTCCTTCTTTCGTCTGTGTCGAAAGTTTCATATCGTTTAATTTCGATGTGAAATTATCCATCTTTAACTTGTTCGGTTTTGGCGTTACAGAATTTGAAGCAAAGTTCAGTGCCTCTTTTATCGCTGGAGACTGAAGAGGCATTTTAGAAGGGAGCTGAATGCTTTTATCTTGAAGCTTGAAACCACCTACAAAAGAAAAAGAGGAGGAGGAAGAAGAAGTAAAAGAGGGTTTCGTCTCTTGAGCTAAAAACGCACTCTTTAGAAGCGTTTCTTTATTCGCTAAAAGAGGCTTTTCTTGTGCATGAGAAGGCGGTTGATTCGATAATTTCAAGGCATTCAAAATAAACTTATATTCTTTCGGCTTCATATGAACATGAGGTGGCAATATATTGGTTTCTGGGGAAATTGTTGAATTTATCGCCGATTTTATTGGCAAGCGAGCTAAAGGAGAATGGGTGTTATTTTTTACAATCAAAGGTACCAAACTCAAAGACTTATTCGATATTTGCATGATAGCCCTCTCCAGAAAAGCATTTGAAATACACATTAATTTGAAAGATCATATCAAAAATACAAATATCGGAGAGTGAAATATAGTGACATTCGAGAAGGAGAAAAAGAGGGCTTTTAAATCTATGCTCCTCGCCTTCAAAGATGCAGGCTCAGGCTTTCAAAATCCAATCACAACGTCCGTCGATGCTCAGAGGTTCGCTCACAAAGGGCCGATATGCTTCTTCAAATCTCTTGGCTATACCCATCACCTTTGAATCTGAGTGGGTGTTGGTTACTCTCGCTCAGGCCAATCACAAAGTCCATCGATGCAAAGGGCGTCACTCATTTGCTGCAAGCGCGCAACTTCAAGTGTTTTGGGTATAGATAATGAAATAAAAAACCATCCAAAGCCTAAAGAGAAACTTTTTCTTCTGAAGTACAACATTCATCTTGTAAAAACAAGATCACCGCTTCAAGTTGCTCAAATTCTGCACTACAAAATAACGTGCGCCCTTCACGACGTTGATGCAATAACTGAGCAGAAGCCAAACTTGCAATATGGTGTGAAAGGGTTGAACCTGGGATCCCTAATTTATCTTGGATATCTCCAACTGCAATCCCCTTATAGCCCGCTTTTACCAAGCATTTAAAAATGGCCAATCGAGTAGGATGCCCTAGCTCTTTTAATGCCTTCGCCGCTTTTTTTAAATCCATTCAAAAACACCTTTTAATTCCAGATGAAAAATATATTTCCATAATAACAGAAATATCTTGACCTAAACACTCTCTCACTCTAATGTTTCCACTATTCTAGAAATACGGATTAATTGTATGACCATCACCAGCGAAATGATCCAACAAACAGTGTCAATGTTTGCCTTTTTAGCCGTAGAGTTAACCTTGCTCTTCTTGCTTATCAGTTACCTCGTTGGGGTATTACAGGAATATATTCCCCCCAGTAAAATTCAAAGTCTCTTGAGTGCCAAAAAAGGAAAAGGCTATATTATTGCGGGTTTTTTAGGGGCCATTACCCCCTTTTGTTCTTGCTCTACAATCCCATTTTTAAAAGGCTTGTTAAGAGCAAAAGCAGGATTCGGAACCATGATGGTGTTCTTGTTTGCAAGCCCACTTCTTAATCCCATCATTATTGGTCTATTTATGGTGACTTTTGGGTTAAATGTCGCCGTCTTTTATTTTTGTTTTGCGCTTGGCGTTTCCATTTTAGCGGGCGTCATCTTAGAAAAATTAGGTTTTGAACGATACATCAAACCTGAAGCCTATGAAACGCCGAAAAATACGTGTGGGAGCCCCTGCGGTGCACAAGCCCCTGTCATCAATAAATGGCTCAAAATATGGCGTAATACGTGGAATGATTTTAAAAAAGTATTGCCGTATTTAGCCCTTGGGATCGGGATCGGTTCGATTATTTATGGCATGATCCCGACAGAATTCATTGCGCGTGTTGCCAGCAAAGAAAATCCGTTTGCCATCCTTGTTTCAGCCGTTATTGGGATCCCTCTTTATATTCGAGCTGAAGCCGTGATCCCTCTTAGCGCCGCATTGGCCGCCAAAGGAATGGGATTGGGTGCTGTAATGGCCTTGATCATTGGCAGCGCTGGGGCCAGTTTAACAGAAGTGATTTTACTTAAATCCATTTTTAAAAATAAAATGATCTTTGCCTTTTTATGCGTCATCTTGGGCATGGCGATTACAGCAGGATACAGTTATGAGTGGATATTTTAAATTAAATATCGCTTAAAACGGGGAAGGATCCTCCCTCCCCCCTTGGAAAACCAAGTTCACTCCATGAACATGAAAAAAATACAGTGATTGGGGTGAACAAGGATTAAAAAAAAGCGATTTCTTCTGAAAAAAAGAGTGATTGCCTTATTGTTCTTGACGCGTGAAAACCCATTCCGTGGCCGTCGAGTCTTTTTTACAAAAAGAATACCCACCACACTCAAAAGATTTGATCTCTTCAACCTGTTCAATGCGCCCATCAACAATAAAACGAACCATCATCCCTCGCGCCTTTTTTGCAAAAAAACTGATTACTTTAAATTGGCCGTTTTTCCAATCTTTAAAAACGGGAGTGATAATCTGTCCTTTTAAAAGAGAGGGTTTTATCGATTTAAAATATTCATTTGAGGCAAGGTTAAGCACTATGCCCTCTTTTTTAACCCGTAATCTTTCATTGATGGTTTGCGTAAGACGCTCTCCCCAAAATGAATACAAATTAGGTCCATGTTCATTCTTAAGCGAGGTCCCCATCTCTAGACGATAAGGCTGCATTAAATCGAGAGGTCTCAAAATGCCATACAAACCCGATAAAATAAACAGATGCTCTTGAACCCACTCAAAATCAGAAATTTGCATTGTTTGCGCATTGAGGCCCGTATAGACATCTCCTTTAAAAGCAAGAATGGCCTGACGTGCGTTATCCGATGTCACACGTTCTGACCATTCATTAAAACGAAGCGCATTTAAACTGGCAATTTTATCGCTGACTTTCATTAATTTTGCGATTTCTGCAGGCGTCCATTTTTTGCAAATCTCAATCAAGCGTGCCGATTCAGAAATAAACAAAGGCAAAGTATGACGAGATATCGCAAGAGGTGAAACATAATCGAGCGTTTTGGCCGGAGAAATAAGCATTAACATAATGCAACGTCCTTTTATTTGTTATTTTAAAACGGTTTTAACATGTTCAGCTTAAGTATCAAAATAAAGGAAGGCAAAAAGCCCCCTCTTTACTTCTTAGGCTCAAACAAAAAGTCTTAAAGCGGGATACCCGTCGCCTTTGAAACTGCGTGAATGTTGACTGCCAACACCCAGGCAGGCCCAAAAGCGACGGGTATAGCTCACGTATTTTTTATTAAAACGAAGGCGGTTATACCAAGATCCAACAAATGCGGAAAGGTTCAATTTTATTTTGTTTAAAATTTGATATTTAATCAAGCTCAAGCATTATCGCTAAAGAAATAAGGTGAATATATGGATAGCTTTACCTTTGATGATATTTTCGAACAAGATATCGAACCAGAACAAGAACGTCCACAGCGAGCATCTCGCACCAAACAAGCCAAACGGAAATGGCGTGAAATTGAAGCGATAAAAGACAGAGCGAGATTGAAAAAAGAACTGGAAGATATTGATATTACCAGTGATGTTAAAGGGCCAGATCTCGACTTTTAACAAAAGCGCGCTTTTTATTTTATAAAAAATCGAAAAACCTCTTTTAAGGCGAAGAAAATCAATTCATCGCCTTTCAGAATCCTTCACGCACGAGAAGCGGATCCTGCTTAATACAGAAAAATTTCACCGATAGCCAAGCGGTATTCATACCCGCTCCAGAAAATATTTGATCATTCTTGCTTTTTAAAATAACC
>CAMRDW010000250.1 GCA_947041315.1 uncultured Enterovibrio sp. | reverse complement strand
CGGATCATAGGATGTCTTTAAACGATTTTTTAAGGATATCCCTTAAGCAATCTATCAAAGAGATGCATTCATGCTCAGGCGCTTCACTCGCTTGGCGCAGGCGCGCCTCTTCAATGATTTTCGTTAGGGTTAAGATTTGATTCAAGAAGGTGTGTTTTAAATTGAAGAAAATAAAGAAAGATCACTGACCCAATTTTCAAGCCTTAATCCTTCAACACGTTCAAATTCTTTTAAGTTATTCGTGACAAGGGTAAGCCCTTCGCATCGGGCATGCCCTGCAATATGAAGGTCGTTGACGCCAATGGGTGTGCCTTTTTTTTCTAATGACGCGCGAATATCGCCATAATGCCCCGCAGCTTTTAGACCGTATTCAAGCACTTCAAGACGAGATATAAAGCACTCCACTTGGCGCATATTGTGCTCCGGTTTTGCGCTTTTTTCTGCCCCGTGTATTAACTCAGATAAGGTGATTGCACTGATACACAATTGCCCAGCGTGAAGATTAAAATGATCTAATACCTCAAGAGGGCGACGTTTTATTATGTAAATCACAATGTTGGTATCGAGCATGTATTTCAACATTAAAATGCTTCCCTCTCACCTTGTTTTTGAGTCGCTCTTTCTGTCATAAAATCCTCTGTTGTTTCATTTTCGGACAAGAAAAAACCATCCCAAACATGCTCAACAGGAGAAAGAATGCGATCTTTACCCTGAACGCGAACCATCACATTTTTCACTTCATCTGGAAATCGCGTTTCTGCCGGGAGGCGAACAGCTTGAGTACGGTTATTCACAAACACAGATCCTTTAGATAGGCTCATATTTCCTCTCTTACTTAAAATGAACAAGAAAAGTATACACCTAATGTATATAGCAAGCAGCTGCAAAATAAATTAATTGAAAATTATCGTAAGAATTAATCTGACACCCATTGTTAATTTTTCGTTTATACCCAAAGAAATTGAAGATGCGCGCCTGCGGCAAGTGAACGAAGCCCCTGAGCATAGAGGGACTATGTGATTGGGCTGAGAGAGTGCAGCCAACAACCACGCAACTTCAAAGGCGACGGGTATATCTATAAGTCATCGGCAAAAGCGCATTACGCACAAAAAGCCGATAAAAAAGCCCGTAAAAATAGACGACAATTTCAAAGCAAAAAAAATCATTTCACCTATAAAATCAGTCAGTAAGAAAGTGCGCAGAGTGGTATCCTTGGCAGCTATAACGTATTCACTCTTTGAGTTTCATGCCTGTCACCATCAATGCCAATGGCTTAAGCATTATCCATGAAGATTCTGGCGGAAAAGCCAGTGCCACCCTGCCCGATGTCTGTTTGACCGTGGTTGGCCCTTCTGTTGTGCCAATCCCTTATACCAACAGCGCCAAATCCTCCGATCTTGCGGATGGTTCTAAAACCGTGACCGCCGACGGCGGCAATTCCATCGCCATTAAAGGCTGCTCTTTTTCAAAAAGCAGCGGGGACGCCGCCGGAACCAACAAAGGCATTGTCTCCGGCACCACGGAAGGCAAAGCCGAATTTACCACCTCATCGCCCACGGTAAAAATCGAAGGCAAAGGCGTCTGCCGTTTATCCGATCAAATGACGATGAACAGCATGAATACCATGTGCTTAGCGGGGGCTGATAATGATTCAGTGACCGTGATAGAAGATCCGGAAGGGACGTATACGGTGGATTTGTCACTTCGATACAGTGATGGCGATCCTGTTCAAGAGGCAACCTACACCCTAACAGATCAAGAAGGCGGAGTGTTTGAAGGAAAATTAAACAGCGTAGGGAAAGCCAGCATCAGCGGTGTGGCTGCCGGTGAATTTATAGTTGAATACGGAGAAGACACCCGAGAATTTACACCAGATTCACCCACTAAAGACAATCCCAATTTTAATTCATCCGCTAATGCACAAGCATTAATTGAAAAAGCTAAAAAAGGCGAACGCGGATTTTGGGAAAACCCTGAAAAATCAATGATGAATATCGGAAGTTGGGTCTGGGGGGTGATCCTTGGTGACTTCAACGAAGATGCGAGTGTAGAACAAATCATCGCTAATACAGCCATCAGCATGATCCCCGTTGTTGATCAAGCCTCAGATTTACGCGATCTTGCAGCGAATATCATCAAATTATTAGATGAAAAAGAGCGAGAGAAACCAGAAAACTGGTTATTGCTTTGCTTGACGCTTATTGGGTGCATTCCCGTATTTGGCAGCGCAGTAAAAGGTACCTGCAAGGTGGCACTAAATTCCACCAAGGGAACATCTAAAGATTCATTGCTTGCCATATTGCGAGGTCTTGGAAAAGGAGATCCCGAAAAATTCTTACGCACCCTTGATTGGCTCGATTATGCCAAACAAGCCTGCGACACCATTTCAAGCACGCTTAAACCCTGTATTGAAGTTGCAACAGAATTAGCTTCTTATGCAGAGAGAATGGGAGCGGATGAATTAGGCAATTATTTTATTAAGCTCGGTGACGAAGTGGGTATCATTGAAAAAATGGTGCCAGAAAAAATCAACACCGCAATGACAGAATTAAGCGAATTATTTACACGTATTTTAGGGAAAAATGAAAAAGTATTTACGGCGAGAGTTGAAGGAAAAGCGGGTAAATCTTCACAAGCGGGGAAAAGTGATGATGTGGTGAAAGATGAAAAAGATAGGAAAGAGTTGAGGTGCCCAATATGCAAGAAAATAACAAACAAATGTGATGCTCATTAATTATGCCAAAAATAAAATATAACGGTTGTAGCCAAACGCTAGCGATAAATATAGCTAACTTTAGCTATGCAGGAAATCTACAGAA
Organism: uncultured Enterovibrio sp.; assembly: GCA_947041315.1. Classification (GTDB taxonomy): domain Bacteria; phylum Pseudomonadota; class Gammaproteobacteria; order Enterobacterales; family Vibrionaceae; genus Enterovibrio. The sequence continues at coordinate 1,395 of CAMRDW010000250.1, read as the reverse complement.
TCACCATTGGTATAATGCCCGCTACACCACGGAAAAAGGAGGTCTACAAGCCCATCACCTTATTACTACTGGCTCTATTAATACCCCCGAATGGTTGGAATATCAAAAACTATATAAATATGATATCAATAGTAAAGATAATGGAGTCATGTTACCCAGCAGTGTTCAGATTGCATGTCAAGTAGCGACTCATGTTCATCGTTCAAATCATCAGCGAGGCATTAATTTTCAGTCAGTGATAGGGAAATACTTCAATGCAAATATCCCTAGAGCAATCCCTGATGATATAATCGAAATCTTATATAATAATAAAAGAACCTATTTACATGGTATAAAAAAACTTTTAGTCCCTATACGAGCGAGAGCCCAAAAGAATTTTTATTGCAAAAATGGAAACGCTAAAAAATTCTCACTTCATATGAATACTGTATCCATAAGCATAATTAATAAAATGAATAAATTTCATTGGTGTATCTCCAGATACGGAAGCGACTATGAAAAATCGAGCCCATATGGCTGCGCTAATGGAAACATTGAAAATGAATCAAAAAAAAGAAAGCATTGCACTTCTAGACAAAAAACTGACAATAAAAAGCACGATAATAAAAATAAAATTGGGAATACAATGATTCCAATGAAATTAAAGGTAGGATCATGACCGATTATTACTTTGCAATAGAAAATACACCTATGCCTATATATGAAATACCTGACTATTACGAGAATGCCGCACCATCAACAATATTTACTTTCCCTAAGTCGCCAATACCTATTCTAGCACGCTATAAACCAGAAGAAAAATATGAAATAACAGATTTAATTATTCAACCTGACTTTTTATTACTAACTAAACGCTTACTTAACACGGCCACCCACGATTCGATCAATTTGATTTAACATGGCCACCCACGATTAATTCCGAACATTAAAATTAATATGGCCAAAAAATTAACATGGCCACCAAAAATTAATGTGGCCACCCACGATTAATCCCGAACATTCGACATCAAAAATAGGCGTATCCCTCTAGATTTGTAAGCGCCTAATAAACCCCACGTTCCAACAATTAACTTGGCCACCCACGATTAATCCCGAACATTAGACATCAAAAATAGGCGTATCCCTCTAGATTTCATTTGTCTTCTTCTCTATAAGGTTAATCGTGATGGCCAGACCCCGAAATACGCAGGTTAGCCTGCAAGATACACCCTATTATCACTGTGTTTCTCGATGTGTGAGAAAGGCCTATCTTTGTGGCGTCGATTTTTACACGGGTCAGTCATATGAACATCGCAGAGATTGGATTGAAGCGCGGTTGTTGATGTTAGCATCCGTTTTCTCAATTAACATGGCCACCCACGATTAATCCCGAACATTAGACATCAAAAATAGGCG
>CAMRDW010000249.1 GCA_947041315.1 uncultured Enterovibrio sp. | reverse complement strand
ATACTAACTGAAAGAGCAAAGCGATAATAAATGAAAAGTTGTGATTTATAGAAGAAGCACACTCTCCATATGTTTAAACCATTCGAATGAAAGGTTAAATCCTTTATTCAAGGTTAAGAAAAGAGACTGTGCACATAATTTGCCTAAAATACCCTAACTATTCAGCTATACAAAAAAACACAAAAATTGAGCATTCATTTATCGTAAAAACCTGGCGTTAAAAAGAGGATAGATGGCATGAAATTAAAACCAATATCATTAATTACCCAAAAGAACCGACTTATTCTCTATTTTCAACCGAAAAAAAGAAAGGTTGAATATTTACAATCTATATTCCGCAAACAGGAAAATAATATTGATCTCTAGGAACCTCGATAACAAGTTCTCAATATACCCAAAATAATTGAAGTTGCGCGCCTACGGCAAACGAATGAAGCCCCTGAGCACAGATCCTCTATGCGTTTGGGCTGAACGAGCATAGCCAACATCCAGGCAGTATCAAAGACGAGGCGCATATTACTTTCACTCACATTCAAAGTATTAAATTTTCACTATATTTCACTTTTGTTTTTTTGATAATGCCACAAATTACTGTAATTAATTCTATTTAAAGAGCTTTCTCATGTTACCCACTCATAATAATTCAACGGGGCTGATGAATGACTCCTCCATAAAAACATCCAGCTGTGAAAACCCTTCAACGCTTCAAGGGTTTTTGGGGTTTTTAGGGATAAAAACGACACCTCAAAATAACCCATCAACTTTTGATACAAGCACAGAAAATCCTGATTTTACAGAAAAAGCAAGATTTCCAAATGGAGCGAGCCTTCCCTCTACACCTTCTTTGCTCGAATATGCAGTGGAGACTGACGGGGCTTGTATGTGGCGTGCTTTTCTCGCGGCAAAGACCCAAGAGTCAAAATGGTTACATGCCCGTGACTCAAGCCGTCAAGACGTTTTAGATAAAATAATGCAACAAGGTTGGAAAACGAATATTGAAAGCAGCATCAAAAAAGCAATAGAGCAAACATTAGAAAAATTGACACACTCCCAAAGTGCAAACAGTGAAAATGGACGTCTTGATTTAGTTCATCTTCTTTCTCTTCATGGCATGGAAGAAGCCGTCACCCAGCACCTAAAAGACTTGCTTCAATCCAATTTTGCAGAGTCTTTATTCAATGAAACCATCGCGAGCAAGCAATTTAATTTATGGGTCAGTGAAGTCGTCGGCAATGAAATGCTCTACTTTGAAGAAACAAAAATTAACGACAGAAAAAGGCTTAAACCACTCTTTGAACATCTAACCAATTTAATTGCTCAGTGCATCATTGAAGATCTTGAAATTCCGATGGATAACCGCACTGATGTGCACCTTCGTGCTGATGGCTTACATTATAATCTGGTGGCGCCCAGCACTTTTTTTTCAGATACAAAAGCCCTCTCGAACAATCCTTTCATTGAAGGAATAAAAGAGCGCTGGGGTCCACAAGACACATCAGATACAGATTCTGAGGATGAGAATCTTGATGAAGAAGATGAGCAGAATCAGGAAGAGAGTTATGAAGCATTTCTCAAAAAAATTGCAGGCTTTGATTTTAATGAGGAATTCCGAAATAACCCCTCTCAGCCACTCATCAGCAAAAAACAAGCAAAAGAAGCAGCCGCAGGCTTATTCGCACAAGGTTTAAACAACCATGCCGATTACCAAGCAAGAACACATGGACTGAATTTAAACCCCCATACCCGCCCCAATGAAAACCCGAGTGACTCCTATTTCTCGAGTGTCTGTCAAAAAATCAAAGACTATTTATCACCTTATCCCAGCGAAAGCCTTCAAGCATCCACAGAAGGCAGACACGGCACTGATATTCATGCAAGAGAAGAGGTGAAGATAGAGCCTGAGCCCAGATCGATTGCCCAAATACAAGAGCAGACAGAAAACGAGCCTCAAGCCTCGGGTTATCAAGACTGGTTAAGATTTCCAGGGGCTGATGCGCGCCCTATCCCACCCCCTAAGTCAAGTTTAACGCCCGAAGAATATGAACATCAGCAAGCGCACCACAGAGAAAAACGCCGAGCAGGAGAGAATGCTAATCCTTTGCATTATTTAAAGCTTGATATCGAAAAGGCGCTGCCCAATGAGGCGATAAGTAATCTTATTTTTACTCCCTTAAAGACACTTTTAGAACAACCCATTCCCACCTCAGCCGAAGCAAGAGCGAATCATTTATATCAGCTCTGCAAGGAAATAAACACACAACGCCGTTCAGGCGAACAGCAAAATCGTTTTCTTCAAGATCTTCTTGATCTCTATATGATGCGTATTATGGATACCGACAAGGAGGCTCGAAATGCATTCGCTTTTTATAAGCAGCGAATGTCCGAAGAAGTCTCTCAGAACGGTCGGTTCTATACCGATACAAATCTGATCAGTTACCAAGAAGATACCATGAAACCGATGTTTCATGATCCTCAGGGTGGGATGAGTCAAAGAACGGATTTCATGCTAGCAAAAATTTTGCTTTCTCAGCAACACAATCAAGCAATCAATCCCACACAATTAGGCTTAGCTTGGGCTGAACTTGCAACCTATAGAAGCATTTGGACAGCGCAATCAGATGCACAATACCATTCTAGAATCAATGATATCCAAGCAGCTTCAAGCAAACGCAATCCACGAATTATCAGTAGCATCAATGCTGCAATCGCCAGTTCCACTTCTCACGAAAAATATTCTTTCGACCATGCCACATCTCAAATGAAGCCGATGACATTTTCTCTTGTGAAGTCACCCATGGTCGACCTGGTGAATGACGGAGCGCCAATCAGTTCGAAAAATCTCGGGGCCTGTAATTTATTGTCGCTGGCGGCAGCCTATCAGATGTCAGGGACTGACAAAGATGCAGGAAACCATGGAACAAAAAATGTAGATAGCTTCATCAGAATTTTATCGCGAGCCAATGATCTAAGTAATTTTGCGGCAACCGATCCGAGTCTCGCATCTCGCTTATTGGAAGGTTTAACAAGAATAAATGAAAAACTACAGGTAGAAAGCAGTAAGCTCCTGAATCAGTACAAGCTAAATACCCAATTAGAGGGATTGGAGGGGATACTGAACAATGCAAAAAAACCGGTGGTACTGACTTTTCGTGATTTTGGAGGAGAGAATCCACACTCAGTATCCATTTCACCCATTTATACCCCGAAACGAAGTGATCCTTCTCAGTTTGTAACCTCGTATTTAGTGACAGACTCGAATCTCGGATTTATTCCTTGTGCAACAAAAAACGCAGCAATAGAGATACTGAAGGTAAGTGCCAATCATTATTTAGGAAAAGAGGTTAACAACTTAGATTTTAAACAACTAAGAATTTCACACTTTGAATTAACCCCTGAAGCAAGCGCGGCCTTGACGATCAAAAGAGATCGCCAAGGCAATATATTTAATAGCCCCGCAGTAGCGGAAATAAAAAAACCTAATGGTGATATCGATATCTGGAGTTACCAACATATCTTCGCTGAAGAAAGCCCATCTTGGCATCTCCTTTCGAACAGCCATACAGCGTCACGCTCTGATACATGGAAAAGTCTTTTGCCTAAAGAGTTTGGCGAAAGGAGAGTCGAAGGCGATTACAGCGTCGGCAGTGATCTTAATCGCGTTTCAAAAAGCAGTGCAGAAAGTCATTTAACCTTAAAAGGTCAAGAGTACACACAAGCACTGCGACTATTAAGTGAAAAGGCACAAGGTACAGATTTGAAGCTAACGGAAGGAAACACCCTTCTTGATATAGAAAAGTTCAAAGAAATCCAACCCGAACCCAAACCCAAACTCCAAACAAAAGTCCATCTTTTCAATGAAGAGGATCACTACGCCCCCATTCTTATAGCTAAAAAAAAACACATTGAAATCTCTTCTTCCGAGCCAAAAGAGCACACAATTTATACCAGCCTAAGGCATTCCGAAGAAGATGGCGCCGCCAGCGTCGTACCCAAAAGGCATTCACCAGGAGAGCGTCTACCAGCCGAACCCATTCCGCCACAATCAAACACGAAAGAACAAAAACAATCCTGGCGTCCATCATCTCGAGAACCTGTGGCGGATCTCACTCATCAACTGCAAAATATGAAGAGCATTGCAGAAAGCGCAATGGAAGTCCAAAACACCGGAAAGTCTCACCCTAATACAATGGACCCCTTTTCTGATGCTTTGGTAAAAGAACAAGCCGTTCTTCCAAATGCAG
>CAMRDW010000248.1 GCA_947041315.1 uncultured Enterovibrio sp. | reverse complement strand
CCTTCCACAACAAAACCCCCAATCAGCACTGCCCACCTAACCGAACCTGCAACCGAACCCACAATAAAAACACGCTCTTGTGACGAACTGAAAACCATGAGAGCCGAAGTCGCAGCTCAATTTCAAGAAGGAGTGGCATGTCAAAAAAACGGTGGCGAGGATTGCCAGGAACAGCTTCAAAAAACGATCAAATTTGCACAAGAAATGACAGATTTAGACAAAGCTTGCGGTGGAAGAATGAAAGGTATAAAAGTGGCCTTTTCTGACGGCACTAAAAACCCCCCTGTAGAGGATAACGGTGATTTTGGTAAAGGTTGGGGCTGGAACAGAAAAAGAAATAATAAAAAAAACCAATAAAACAAGACGCTGCACCCTTGCTTTAAAAAAAATAAATTGAAATACACCCAAGATGTTTAACGATGCTGACATGCTCGTCTTCTTTGAAACGGCGTGGATCTTTGGAACTGTCTGGGTCTTTGAAACGGCGTGGCTATTGGGTATAAACGCCAAGAACGTCCCCCCATGAGCAAAAACCCGATTTCAAAAAACGAGAGCTGCTGCGGATGACGGGTTTATCTTAATAAGCTTTGAGGATGCACCCAAAAGATCTGCATCTTCAAACGCAATGGGTCGCATGACTCAGTCTTGCTTTGAAATATAAAGGCGGGTGATTTGATGTAAAGCCATGGAGAGTTTTTCAATTTCACTTGCTGATTGATCCGAATTTTGCGCCGCTTGGGTGGTTTGTGAAGACAAATCAGCGATAGACGAAGAGCTCAACTCGATGTTGTTCATCAAAACAGAAAGATCTTTGGCTGTGGTATCGATATTGACGTTTTTTTCAACGATATCGTCAATTTGATTTATCAATAATGTCATAACTCCGCCGCCTTTTTGAGCTTGCTCTAGGCTTTCTATCGCGATTTGACGACTTGAATTTGTTACATCAACACTGTAACGAATACCAGACTGGAGCTGCTTGATTGTTTTTGTGATCACATCCGTTGATTGGTGTGTTTTTTTTGCCAACTCTCTCACTTGATCTGCGACAACCGCAAACCCTCTTCCTTGATGCCCAGCGCGTGCAGCTTCAATGGCGGCATTCAGCGCCAGTAAATTGGTTTGCTCTGTAATAGAACGAATAACATCAATGACAGAGCCGATTTCTTTGCTGTTGATGTTCAATTGTTCGGTATTTTCGGTGGCTTCTTCCATACTCTCTGCCAATTGATTGGCTTTAACCGAATTGTCCGTGTTCACGTCTTTTCCTATTTGCGCTGACAGTTTGAGTTCCCCTGCCACTTCAGCTGCTTGAGCCACATTTTGAATAATAATTTTACTTGAAAGGATCATCGTTTCTACGGCCACTTTGACCAACTCAGATTCTTCTCGTTGTTTTTTTGCATTCGCGACGGTATTTTCAGACAATCTCATGGTTTCATGCACGGCATTGAATAATTCATCTGAAATAACAGAAATGTCTTTCATCACAATTTCAAGTTTCTCAATAAAAACATTAAATTTACTGGCCAATTCAGCAAGTTCATCTTCTCCAGAAATACGCATTCGAACGTCAAACGTGCTTTTTCCTTCAGCAATCGATCCCATCAGAGAGTTCGCCAAAGAGACTTGCTTCGTCACACTGCGCATCACAAAAATAACATACCAACAAAGAAACATGACGATAAAAACAGCGGCAATAAAAAGAAAGAAAAAAAGCTTTCTTTCTTTTTCTTCAATGGTACTTATCAAGGTATTACTTAAGGTATTCATTGAATTTTCGGTGTCGCGCACCAAAAGACGCAAACGTCCATGTAATCCCTCGTTTTGGGATACACCTAAATAAATAAGATTATTCGAGAGTTTTTTTAGGATCATCTGGTAGGCAATTAAATCCGTTTTAAGCTCATTTTTAGCATTTACACTGAATTCATCCTCCTTTTTGAGTAAATGAAAAAAGGCTTCAATATTACGAAAAGAGGTCTCCAAAATTTGTTTATCTAAACTCAATAAATAATCTTTTTTATTATTTTTTATTGCATTGTATCGTTCTTTCAATGTTTCTTTATTTGTTATGTTGAGCTTTTCGTCAATGTTCAAAGAGGCACTTTCTAACGATTTGAGAAGGCCATTTTCTTTATTGACAAGCATCATCCTTTTTTTTACGAAATCCTGAAAGCTGTCTTTGTATTTTTTTAATTTTCCTTTCATCTCAACAATGGCCTCCCCTCCTTCAATGCCCGCGTCATTCAGGATTTTAGTGGCCTTTTTTAGTCGTCTATGTAATACGTCATATTCTTCAATGAATTTCTTCTCATACTTAAGATCATCTCTTGCCATAAAATCTTTTTCATTACGACGTAATAAAAGAATGGATACTTTACTTTCAATCAATTCCAAAGAGACGTGATTCAGTTTACTGAGCCTTTCAAACGAAAAAAAGGAGCTTACAAAAAGAACAAAGACAGAAAGTAAAATTAAAAATACCACTGCCATGAGTTGTTTTTTGATTGTGCTAGGGAAAAAAATACTCATTTAAATTCCGTCATCACGAAAATATATGTATCTGACAATCATATTCAAATAGCGCATTTTTTTTGTTTCAATTTTGAATAAAAAAGAGAGATGAGACGCCAATGCATGACTTGAGTCTTAATTAGAAATTGTGACCCTGTAACCCGACCCGTAATTCATTTTGTATATACCCGTCGCCCTTGAGGCTGCGTGGGTGTTGGCTACAGGCAAGGTCAATGACTTGGGGTACAACTGGCGCGGGTTAAAAGTGATCCATTCATCGTTCTTCACATAATGCATTGATGCTCAGGGGGTTCACTCACTTGACGCCTAGAGGCAATCTTCATTAATGATGATTAAATGATGGGTATATTCATCCGCGTTCATGAACAACGTGTCACTTGAGTCCTTCCATGAACCAAAGGAGGAGCTCAAATTAAAACGCCTCCTTCAATCCCTGCTCATACTATTTCATTATTTTAGGCCCATACAATTGGCGTAAAAGGTCGTCGTGGCAGGCCAATCAGAAAATACGCCAACCACCCCAACGTCTTTTGCAAGAACATCTAAAAGGTTGAGCATGTCCCCATCATGATGAATGGCCTCCGTCACAGATTGATAATACCAGCCGCCACCGCCCGTTAACGGCCCAGAACGTTCAAGTGACCAAGCAATGATCTTTAATCCCGCAGCTTTGGCTTTCTTTGCATAGTCTGAAGGAACCATCTTTTTTTCATTGTTTAAATTCACCAACGCAAACAAAGGCGGCGCAATATAATTCACACCCGCTTTTTTTAAGTTATGCATCTCGTCTTGAGGTAAAACCCAGTCTTCTTTTCCCATCCGCTCATCTAAATACACGGCTTGTTCAGCAAATTGGGGTTCCTTTTTTATCCAATATTGAATGTCTTCCAAATGAAAGGATTGCAAAAAAACATCCGCAGGAGGGACTTTCGCTTTTTTATATTCATCCACCAGCTTTTGAGCATAATCTTTTTGTGTTAATCCCTTAAATGGCATTGAAACAACAGGATATTTTAATTCAGGCGCCATCTTAACGCCCAAAGATTTAAACAATTCAATGCTCTGAGCATGCGTTAACAAGGTCCCCGTACTCGCATAAAGATCCGTTCGCCAAGTTGGCGTTCCTTTCATGTATTCTTCTGGCGTTAAGGCCATCAGATTGGCCCCATCCATTTTCCCTTTAAGTTGAGAAAATTCTTTTAACGTAAAATCAGAGGTTCGACATTCAACAGAGGCCGGAATGCCCTTTTCAAGGTTGGCAGGTGTAAAAGGGAGGGTGCATTTATCGGCAAGCTCTGGAATACTCAAAACATTGGTTGTTGTGTGTAAATCGCTTTGTGAATGTCGACACACAAGCTCTTTGTCTTTTGTAAAAGCCACATCACATTCAATGATCCCCGCCCCCATTTGCGCTGCTGCAATATAAGCTTCTTTTGTGTGTTCAGGAAATTGTAAAGAAGCCCCTCTGTGGGCAATAGAAAAATCACTCTCGGTGTATTTCTGGTTTAAACAGCCTTTAAATGTTTCTTTTAATGCCCCTTCTTCCATCTGCGACACAAGAAAGCCCGGACGCGGGCCAAGCATTTTATGACTCCCTTGAATACTGCATCCAAAAAGAAAAACACAGAATATAGATAATGAAATTATTTTATTCATATTGATCCAACTTAAAAAATGTCTGCTCGATAAGGAATTTGAAAGTACAAAAAGC
>CAMRDW010000247.1 GCA_947041315.1 uncultured Enterovibrio sp. | reverse complement strand
TTGAATATTCATAACGCCCTGTTAAGGTGTGAGCAACGCAATACCGATGCTACCGCATACCAGCAACGCATAGTAAAATGATGCCACGCGTTGCGAATCACTCTTAAACAGTTTGTGTACGCCCAGCATGGGCATGAACTAATGAGGTGAGAGCCCTCTGTAGGAAAATCACCATTTATTCATCAACTTGTTGATATCAAACGTTAAACGCTCGCAAATGGCAAGAGTTTTTCCGCGAGGAAGGGCCTGAAGGACAGATATGTAGCTCCTGCAAAATCTGCATTTCCACCATCTATGGAGGTTAAGCCGCTCGCCCCCTCGATTTAAAAGAAGGCGAGCTGATGAACAAATACATCTATGAGGTGTCGGGTCAAGGAGAGTTGCCGCAAGACGACGAAGCCAAGTGATTTAAGACCCTGTACATGATGCAGTTGTGCAGTGAAAGTTCATGCTCTTATCTGGCGGAAATCTTGATTTTTCAATATGTACAAATTGCATTTATGCTGCTCAATTTCCGCCCTGAAATTTACTTTATCTTAAATCATAACAGCTCATTCGCAGGTTGACACATAGGGAGGTTATTGCTGCAATCTAAGCTTTAACGCTACGTGAAAAATTTGCCTTTCAAAATTAAACTTTAAAATAGCGAGGTTAGATGCGAATGACGGTTGTTATTACTCCTGCTTGAGACTGAATAAAAAATCACGGTATTCTCCTTTCTCTAAAAGGAGAGAATCGACACCGTAAGTATCTTGTATTATTTGATTGCATATTTGGTTGCTTGGTCCTGCATAAGAAATATTACCTTCGTTTAAAATTATAATATTTTCTATATTTTGAAGCGTTAAATTAATCTCATGCATGGTACTGATAATAATCATATTTGAAAGACTGTTTATTTTATCAATAAAGAGCAGCTGATTTTTAATATCAAGATATGTACAAGGTTCATCTAATAACAAAATTTTAGGTTTTTTTATCACGCACTGTGCTAAATAAACTAATTGTCGTTGCCCTCCGCTCAACATGTTCATTTTTTTCAAACCTAATTCATTCAGATCTAATTGAAGTTCCAATTCATGAAGAATATCCTGCACCCTTTTTTTTTGTATATCGGTTATTTTCCAGTTTAATTCACAGTGCATGCCTAGGAGTAATGTTTGTTCTACGTTAAGCTGTGATGTTTCATCGCCACTTTGCGGTAAAAAGCCAATATTTTTTTCTCTCCATTTTCGATTGAGTTCTGTTTCGTTAAATAAAATTCGACCTTGCCAATGAAGATCCGGTTTATGAAAAATAGCGTGTAATAACGTTGATTTTCCGGCGCCATTTTTCCCTAAAATACCATAAACACCAGGGTTAAAAGTACAAGATATGTTATTTAGAACACTTTTTTCTTCATACCTGACGGAAACATTGCTCAAAACTAATTCCATAATTCACCTCGGCGACGGATTAGCACCCAAAAAAGGAGAGGGATCCCCACCAAAGAGGTCGCAATACCTATTGGAAAGATGACGTTCGGGGTGATCATTTTACTAAAAATAGAAGCGCTTAAAAGGAGTAACGCCCCTAATAACATTGAACCAGGCAGGAGAAAACGATGATCTTCCCCAAATAAACTTCGGGCGATGTGTGGAGATATTAATCCAACGAAACCGATAATTCCGACAAAAGAAATGGATATCGACGTTAAGAAGGATGAAAGAATAAAAAAAAGGAGGCGTGTTTTTTTTAAGGAAACGCCATTGGCTTGTGCGCGTGTGTCTCCTTGCCTTAAAGCTGTCAGGGTCCATATTTTTCGCCATGTAATAATGAAACAAAGTATCATCACACTGAAAACAGCGAGGACTTTTGTATTATCTGCGTGCTCTAGGCTGCCAAACATCCAAAAAGTAATTTGTGCTAAGTCTTCAGGAGAGGAATAGAATTGTGTTGCTGATAGAGCGGATTGGAAAGCAAAGTTGATGAGGATTCCGACCAATATTAACGTTGCGCCGCGGGCTTTGGTCTTAGATACGAACCAAAAAAGAACAAAAGAAGACAATAATGCAGCTAAAAATGAGAACAACGCAATAGATAAATCGGGTGAAAGCCAAGGAATGGAGATGGCGCTCGTAATGGCTATTGCCGCACCAAAAGCTGCTGCAGAAGAAATACCGAGGCTAAAAGGGCTTGCCATTGGATTATTTAATAATGTTTGTAATAAACAACCCGCCATAGCTAAAGATGCGCCAACGAGAATTGCAAGTAATGCTTTAGGTAAGCGCATTTGTTTTAAAACAAGGGTGTTTGAGGTGTCGCCGTTATCAAAAACGAGAATTTGCAAGATCTGTGAAAATGAAATGTTAAGTGCGCCTTGTTGCAAATCGACAAGAAATAATACAAAGAGCAATAACCCTAAAAATATTAGACCTGTAATAGGCTTTTCTTTGAATAAAGTGCTTATCATTTCAATGCCTTATAATCGGCTTTAATAAACCAAGTACCTTGATAAACCACAGGGAGAAATTTTTGATGGAATTCTTTTAGATTCTCGATAGGATCAATACTTTTCATTGCTTTTGGGTAGAATTGCTTAGCAATGAATTGAATTGCAGAAAAATCCATCAAACCCCGCGCGAGACCATGATGGATGCCGTAAAGATTATTGGATTTGATAGCCGGGAGCTCAGACCAACCACGGCGTTGAATAAATGTAATTAATGCTTTGTTTGCAATGGATTTATCTATACCGTAACCCAGAGACAATGATTGAGGGTTATTTACCCAATGAGAGCCTGTAATGAAGATATATTCAGGTTTGCTGGCCAAGATTCTTTCTGGGGTCAAATCACCATTTTTCCCTGCACCCACGAAATCATCTGCAATATTTTTCCCACCGGCGGTATCTCCCATTTCTCCCCATACGGTTTTAGACCATGTTTCGTCTTGCCTTAGAGCTCCTTTTTGGCCTTTTTCGATATAATAAAAAGGTTTTTTATTTTGATGTAAAAGACGAGTGACCTTCTCAATTTGTTGACGATAAAACTCGCTTATTTCTTTCGCTCTTTCTTTTTTACCTATGGCATATCCAATTGCCATGGTGCTAACAATATGTGTTTCTAGTTTTTGCCGAGCAAAATCAGTGACAATTAATTGAACGCCAATGGCGTCGAATTGCTTTTTTTGCACCTTTGATATGGCTTCAAATTGCCATAGAGGTAATATCAAGACATCGGGTTGAACAAGAACAAGTTGCTCCATATAAAAATCACCAAAACGCAGAATGCCGACATCCGCAATGTTTTTGATTTCAGGACAAGATTTCACATAATGATCCCAAATCCCATTCCTCCAGCTATGCCATGCTTTTTTGCTTATGCCAACTACACGCTTATAGCATTCATCACCAGCGATAGCGGCATAGTCAACAAAATCATATAAAACGACCACTTTTTCAGCAGGTTTTTCTAAAGTAATTGTTCGATTTGCTGCATCTTTGAAGGTAATCCCAATGGCTGGAAGAGTTGTACTCATTACGACTAAACTCAGTAAAAATAAGTTCTTAAACATGAAAAGTCCTATACATTAAGTTTTAACCTGTCGCTTTCTGCCCGTGTCTCAATAAATAGCTGAAGGGCTGTTGAAGCAGAAATCTCTTGTTTTCGACATGAAGAAAGAGAGCTTCGAACATCAAAAAATATCTCAGCTGTGATTTCACTTCGAAATTAATCCGATACCTTTTTGGAGCCGCGCTTTTTTTCTTTTTCTTTTGCTTGTGGAGCGGGACATTCCACTTGCCATTGATTTAAAATGGCTCGATAAGCCAATAAGCTCGCTTTCGTTCTTTGATAAGGCTGACGATTACCACGTTTTTTTACTTCTTTATGTGCCTCATACAATGCCAATAGACTGCTCAGAAGATAGTTTCCGAAAGGAATGAAAATAGGACTCATTCCAGATAGAAGAATTAAGAAGACAACAGTGTGGACGGCTTTTATAAGCAACTGAATTTAAAGTGTTTTAATTTCAGGGGAAAAAGCATCATTTCCTGTAAAATCGATAGCTTAACATTCGTGGGTATCACTACATTCAAAAACAGTCCGAAGTATTGAGAAGACAGAATTTCTAATAAATTTGAAACATAGAAAAATTAAATAATTTGAATCTCTTTGAATTTTTAAGGGCTGAGCGTGTATCACTTATTGTTGAGAACTGAAATTCATCATTTTTTTGACATTAAATGTTAAGTATTAACAAATGGCAAGGGTTTTTCCCTGAGGAAGGGCCAGAAG
>CAMRDW010000246.1 GCA_947041315.1 uncultured Enterovibrio sp. | reverse complement strand
CAAATACGAGCACAAGCCAAAATGCGACTGTGAATGTGACGACGCCGTCGAGGGTGAGGCATCGCCCTCTTTCCGTGTCTACGCCAGACGCTGTTTTATCCTCCTCCTCTTCATCATCGACGCTTGAAAATAGTTCTGCTCCCATCAATATCAGCAGTGTGGAAGATCTTCAAAAAATAGGCAGGGAGCCAGGCTATCCCTTAAACGGGCACTATGTACAAAGCGGTGATCTTGATGCAAGCGCCCTGAAGGATTCCATTGGGGAAAAGACGAGCTTTAGTGGGCATTTTAATGGGCAAGGATTTCAGATAAGAAATTTAACCTGTCCTTTGTTTGAGAATATGTGCTGTAAAGCGACAATAAGTAATCTTTTTATTACAGGGGCGCGATTGGTTGACTTGAAAACGAGTCCCTTTTTTTACCAGGGCCTGCTCGCAAGACACACAGATGGATTAGGGATAAATGTGAGCAATATCACAATTGAGGATTGCACCCTTATGAATGAAGCGGATCATGTTCTTTCTGGCTTTCTTGTGGGGATGTTGACGGGTGATTCGATATTAAAAAATATCACTATTCGTTCAAGTACTCTGAGTGCGAAAGGGGATGTGTTGTTATCCGGTGGACTCGCAGGGCGTTTATTTCATTCGAGGTTAGAAAATGTGCGTCTAGAAAACGTCGAAATTTCCACTGAAGGGTTATTTGCGATAAGCGGGGTCGCAGCAGGAATTGCGCAAGGCACAAGCAGTTTAAAAAATGTTCATGTAAAGCATTGCAAGGTTTCAACAAAAGGAGAAAGATCCAATGCTGCTCTGGGGGTTGGCGTATTGGATAAAGATGCAACCATTGAGGGCATGAGTGTCCATGATTGCACCGTCTCCACTGAAGGGCGAAAGGCGAATGCAGGGGGCGCGGTGGGTTATTTTGAAGTGCCTTTTTTTTCGGATAAAAGCGAGGGGTATTTAAAAGACATTGAAGTCAAAGACTCTCAGATCAGCACTCAAGGAGAGGGGGCGATGGCTGGGGGGATCCTTGGGGCATTTGAAAAAACACATCAAGTCTTGAATAAAAACATTCTCGAAAACATTCGAGTCGAAAATTCGACTGTAAGTACCCTGGGAAGGGAGGCTTATGCGGGCTTGGTTTCAGGAAACAGCTTTGAAACGTTTGAAAATATATCCATTCACAATAATACAGTTTCAACCTCCGGCGTTGGCGCGCTGCCCGGGATTTTGACCGGTCGCCATGACGGGTATTCGAATTTTAGACACCTTGAAGCCACGCAAAATACCGTTAAGCATGCAAAGGAAAGCGTCACCATCCCGAAGCCCCCTTCGACGACGAGCGCCTCGCCTCTTCCTGAAACCCCCATTCCTCCGAGCGCGCTGCCTGATCTTGGTGCGCCCCTTGTGAATATTGCAGGGCTCGGGGTCGGTGTGGGGGTTGGGATTGGGGTGGGATTATTGAGTCTTGGTGCGTATTATTGGTATCGTCGGCGACAGGCAAGCTTTCTTCGTGAGGCTGTGCCTAAGAGGGAGTGGATGAATTTGAAACAGCTGAAAAGGGATGCACCTCAAGAGAATCAGAGTGCACTTAAGCGTGAAGATGAGGGGGGAGATTTAGAAAAAGAAAGGTTTTTGAATGCTTTGGAAGAGCAAAATCAATGAATTTTTCTAAAAATGAACGGAATGAAATTTTGGCGTGGATAAGATGAGCAGGCTTAAAAGTGGAATATGTGCAAAATGAAAAGCGGTTATACCCAAGGTATTTGAGCTTGCTGCGAGGCGGTAAGAGCGAGAAGCCCCAGAGCATAGACAGACTCTGTGATTGGGCTTTGAAGGCGCAGCCAAAACTGAAGCAAGCTCAAAGGCGACGGGGTTAGATGCAGGTCAATCATGGTTTGGCCCCTGGCGCACTGCAACGGCATCGAGATCTCGCGCCTTTAAATCAGGCGCAGGGAAGGAGAGGGTCAGGCTCGTCAGACGCGCCATTTTCTTATTTCGGCACCTTGGTGCATTTTGTCCGTTCGGCAAGCCCTTATTATGAAATACAAACCAACCGTCCCTCAGTACCGTTTTCTCTTGCGCCACCACGACAATCAGAACCTCCTGCAGCGCAAGATGAAGGCCTCAGTGAGACGCTCTCTTTCGTACACAGAACCTGTGCCCTTACGAGTTTAGGAAGCTCTTTTTTAGGCCTTCCTTCAGAGGTCAGCCAGTTGTTGGGGGCGGCTTCTCAATGTGCCTCACTCGGTGAGGTGGTATTGGCTTTGGGGCGTTATATCAGTCAAGCCGCCTCCACGTCTACGTCCTTAGAAAGGGAGGCGGGCGCTGCGCCATTCACAGAAGCGCTGCCTTCAAATGATGAAGAAGAGGAGGAGCTCTATTTTGATGCACTTGAAGATCTCTTTTCTGAGTTAGAGGCGCAGCCTTTCAGTTCTCCTCAAAGAGAAGAAAATCAAAGAAGAGGCAGGGGGACGTCCCGCTTGAAGGGGGGGTTGGGGGTGGCAGTGGGGTTAAGCTGCATTCATGCAGCGCGTTCGGCTCCTCTTGATACGCCACCGAAAACATCGCCTCCTCCCGCTTTTTCTTTGGGTACTCCTCTAACCTCTATTGAAGAAGAAGCCCATATAAGTGAGGAAGAGCCTCGTGCAAGCCCCTCTGCACAGACTCCGACATCCCCCTCTCTAAAGGATGTAAAAACAACGCCTTTTTCCTCGGGAACAAGGTCAGTGGATGCCACCCCCTCTCAATCGGAAAATTTCACTGCGACCGAAAATGCGACCACAAATGTAACCAAAAACCCGCAGATAAAGGCCTCATCGATGCCGACGGAGCAAGCGACGTCTAAGGTTACGGCGCAGAATGTTACACCGGAAGGCCTTTCATGGAACACATCGACTGTTGGAAACGCGACCCCTCCCATCTTTATCAGCACAGTGGAAGAATTTCAAAAGATTGGGCGAGAAGCAGGGTACCCTTTAAACGGACACTATGCGCAAACCTGTGACATTGATGCAAGCAGCATGAGAGATTCGGTGGGAGACATCTCTCCTTTTGATGGTATTTTTGATGGGAGAGAGTTTCAGATAAAAAATCTAACCTGCCCATTATTCGATAAAGTGTGTTGCGGGAGTCAAATTAGAAATTTACGCGTTCGCGATGCATTGCTCCAAGAGCGGGTGGAAAAACGTGTGACAGGCTTAATCGTAAACAGGATTGAATCGAATCCATTGGATAAAGAGACGAAAGGAGTGTCTCTTTTCGAAAATATTCAGGTTTCAAACAGTGCTATCCATTTTGACTCACAAGTGAGAAGGTCTGGCAGTTTTATTGTGGGTGAATCGCAAGGGAGGTCTCATTTTCGAAATGTGAATGTGACATCAAGCAATATCACATCATCCCTTCCTTTTTCTGTGCTTGGAGGGATTGTTTCTGAATGTAATCTCGGAACCATTGAAAATGTTCGTGTAAGCCAAGTGAACATCTTTACTCAAGGAGACAATACTGCGGTCGGTGCGATTGTAGGAAAAGGGTTTTATTCAACATTGAAAAACGTGCACATTGAGAATTGTGCGATTTCATCGGCTGGGCACTTTGCCGAGGCGGGTCTCCTGATTGGAGATGCAGGAAATACACTTGAAATTAAAGATGTTTTTGTTAATAACTCCAAAGTCATAACCGAAGGGGAAAAGGCGAAGTCGGGGTTATGTGTGGGAACGAAGTCTGCATTTACAAGAGCAAGCATGTCGGATTTCTTCGCCAGTGATCTTCACCTTAAAGACTCGCACCTCGTCGCTCACGGGAAAGAGGCTCTTTCTGGTGGGGCGATGGGTTATTTAACAGGAAACGTAAAAAATATAAAAATGGAAAATTGTTCGGTTTCTACATCAGGAAACCTAGCCCATGCAGGGTTAATTGGGGGGAACTTGAATGGAGAACTTAAAAACCTCTCATTGGAGGATTGCTTGGTGTCAACTTTGGGCGATGCGGCCCGAGCTGACGTTTTTGTGGGGAGTCCTTTTTCCCATTTTCAGCTGGATGATGTGCGAGTTTCGAATGTATCAGTGAAAAGTGCTGTTAAAAAAATGCTTTCTCCTCATGTCAACTTAAAGACGACGCCACTCCCTGTCTCTGCTCCAACCGTTTCTGCCGTTCTTCCAATGGAAGGCTTTCCTTTGGGATCATTGGGGCTTGGAATTGTCATCGGTTTCGGTGTGGTGGCGCTAGGGGCTGCAATGGTGAATTATTTTTTCCCTCAAAATCCAGCGCCTTTCGAGCCTCTTGAACCTTCCGATCCTTTTTCGGGTTTGAATGAAGAGGCCG
>CAMRDW010000245.1 GCA_947041315.1 uncultured Enterovibrio sp. | reverse complement strand
TAAAATCATTGCCTTTCTGCCCACATCTGACCCGAGTGCATTAGGGGGAATTAATTTAACACCCAGGATTAATTTGTTTCGGTTGATATCTGAACCTCTTAAGATCGTGGGCTTTCAGCCCAGACCCGCGTGCATTAGGGACTCAACTGCTATAACTAGACACCCACAATTAATTTCTTCATTTACAACGTTCACTTTGAACAGCAACTTGCAATTAAAAGTGCCGCTGAGGGCATTTTTTTGATGACATCGTCGCGATGATGCTGATGTAAATAGATTCAAATATGAACAAAAACTCATCGCTCTCGGCTTAGTGAAGCCGTTTGATTTCGAAAGGATTTAATATGGGTGTCTTGTTAAATCTCCATCACTTAAACATGCGTTTTTTTGAAAAATGCGCATGCACGTTTACGCGAAAGGATAATTGAAGGGAAAGAGCGATTTTCATTTTATTTCAAAAGTTTAATTGTGCGTCTTTTTACTGATCCAATGAGGCACATGCGCATTATACAAATATTAACTGCCCAAGCTCGCTCCTCCGTCGATTGACAAAGTTCACATGCGTGTTAACCTGTTTTAATGAGAGAAATTGAATTTTATCGAACAGATATGGGAAAATGTCCAATTGAGGAATTTCTTGATTCTTTAAGCGGAAAACAAGCCTAAAAAATTGCGTGGGTACTTCAGCTTATCGAAGAGCTGGATGTCATTCCGCAAACTTACTTGAAGAAACTTGTAAATACCGATGGAATTTGGGAAATAAGAGTGCAAGTAAGTGGGAACATTTTTAGGCTGCTTGGTTTTTTTGATGGTGATAATCTGGTGGTATTGAATCATGGATTTCAGAAAAAGAGTCAGAAAACACCCTCTAAGGAAATCAAGACTGCAGAAACTCGTAAGAAAGACCATTTACGGAGAAAATCATCATGAGCGACCTTCAAAAGTATTTATCTAAACGTAAATCGGCAGATTCAGCGTTTGCTGAAAGCTACGAAGAAGGCTATCAAGCTTTTAAGTTTGGTCTCTTATTAAAAGAGGCTCGTAAAAATGCAGGTTTTACTCAGCTAGATCTTGCTGATAAATTACAAACTCAAAAAAGCGCAATATCAAGAATTGAGAATCACTCAGAGGATATCAAACTTTCTACTTTAGAAAAATTTGCATCTGCCCTTGGGAAGAAATTGGAAATACGTTTAGTGTAAAGGGCGGTTAATCGAGCACCCAGAACGCTCTAGCCCCCACCCTAATAAAAACCAGCATGCGGCCCCACACAGGGGGCTTCCCAAAGATCTTTAAAGAAACTGGGCCGTTCCGCTCCCTCTTTCCTCAATCTGCCTCCTGTCATATCGAGCCTCCTATGCCTGAAATTCGCTTGATAGCATCTTGAGTTGCACAGGCTCCTCATTAAGCGCGAGGTTCGGGCTTTCACCCTGCTCAAGCATTACGAAAAAGAAGAGGATTCGGGGCACTTGGCGCTTTTATAAAATAAAGAATGGCGGCTGCTGAAATCGCGAAAGAAAGAATGCGTGCTAAAAAATGTCTGGCGCATTTTTTCTCTTCTTCTTCATCACGTTACAGATCCCCCCAAGAAACGCGGTCGTTATTAAGCGCCTGAAATAGCGAAAATGCCGATATTGCAGAAGCAATATACCTGCCATCGGTTTGGCTCGCGTGAGTTGAGGATGCTTACATTCAAGAACGCTTGAAGCAAAGACCAGGCAGGTTAGGTTCGCAATCGCTTGTTAAGCATCTTTTATTAATATACGAAGAGCATGAGCTTTCACGGCACAACAGCCTCATTTATGGGGTGTTAAATCAGCTGGCTTTGTCGTCTTCTATCAACTCGAGAGCGAACCTGTATTTCATCGATGTATTTTTTCCTCACCTCGCCCTTTTTTAAATCAAGGAGGCCAGCGGCTTCCTTCAGAGCACACCTCGCGCAAAAGCCCTTGCCATTTACTGATAGTTAACATTTAATATCAAAAAGTTAATGAATAAATGGTAATTTTCCTACAAAGGGATCTCAGCTCATTCGTGCATGCTGAGCGTACAAAAATTCAACAACACGATTTGCTGTATTCGACATTCTAAATCTTCTTTGGGTTTACCGCGTTCAGTTATAAATTTGAGCTTAATTTACATGCGAGCAAACCTCTTATTCAGGCGTTAGCCAAAAAAAGGACATCAGATGAAACCTGGAAAAAATGATCATCCTGTAAAAATCAAGATTACGGGCAGGCAATTGGAGGAATTGCAGAGACACACTGGGGGCATGTGTGAAGCGTATGGGTTAGATCGAAAAATTGAACAATACAAAGGCTCAAGACCTATCTCACTCTATTCTTGGGATTTGGACTGTATTGACTCTGTATTGGATATGGTGCTTAACGACCAAAAAGAATACCCAGACAAGAAAGACGATGGGTATATCCAATTACAAGAGTTGAAGCTTAAACTAAAGAAAGCTTACGAAGACACATACGAGTTCTAGATATAGAGGGTAGCCAAGCTGGCTGACTTCCCGCCCCCACCTTTTTTTAATCGAGCAGGCAAGCCGCTCCCTTCAGCCCCTTCCTCGCGAGGCCCCTTGCTATTCATTCTTATACCCGTCTCCTTTAACCTTGCCTGCTTGTTGCCTACGCTCGTTCAAGCCAATCACACCGTCCACATCTATGACGAGGGATTTCAGTCTCTTGGCGCCCACGGGTATTTTTATTTTCATTGAATACAGCCGCTTCCTTCTGAGCACTCCTTGTGGAAAAGCCCTTGCCATTCGCGCGTCGTTAACATTTAATATCAAACACTTGAGTATAAAATAGTGACTTCCCTAGAGCGGACTTTCACCTCATTCCTTCATGCCCATGCCCATGCCAGGCATACACAATTTTATTACCACTTAGCAAAGCGTTATCTGAAAAGGAGAGTTCGAGCATTGATTTCACAATTACCCAAATGGGTAGAGCTAGGCGCTTTCTGTTTAGCTTTGATCGCAGGTTGCATTAATGCAATTGGTTTGCTTGGATTTGAGCACCAATCTGTGTCTCATTTATCTGGCACAGCGACCTTACTTGGCACGGAATTTATAAATCTGTCCTTCCAAAAAATATTTCATCTCGTCGGTATTTTGCTTTCATTTATTGCTGGTGCTTGCATTGCAGGTTTTTTACTGCATGGCTCCACGCTTAAATTAGGAAGGCATTACGATACGGTATTATTCATCGAGTGCATTTTTTTATGTGCGGCTTCATCGCTTTTAATTTCAGGATCGTTTTACGGTCATTTCCTCGCTTCGGCAGCTTGCGGTCTTCAAAATGCACTGGCAACAACATACAGTGGTGCAATTATACGAACCACGCATGTTACCGGTATTTTCACCGATTTAGGAATCATGCTTGGTTCTTTTTTCAAGGGGCAATCTCTTGATAAACGAAAGGCAAAGCTATTTTTACTCATCATTTTTGGTTTTATTCTTGGCGGCACGTCTGGCGCATTACTTTATACAAAACTTTCATTTAGGGCTTTATTCATCCCAGGAGCGATATGTTTATTAATGGCGATGACTTATCGAGTCTATGCCAGAAATCAAAGCGATAGCGTTGGACTCAAGCAATAAGTGCAACAGGGGTGTCAGTAAAAACGGCAAAGAGTGTAACTCCTCCTAATACTTTTCTTAGCGTGAAATTCAGCATGAAGATCTTGTTATTCATTTCCTTTTCAGCAAGCCTCGCCATATCAAATTTTTTAGACCAAAACCCCTGATCTGAGCATGGCTATTTTCATTCGTTCTTCGCAGCCCACACCCGACCCGCGTGCATTAGGGATTCAACAGCGAACCCCTCTTGCATCTCCCAGCCGCGACCAACAAGATTGCAAACCTCAAAATAAATAACAAATCTGCTAGCAGGTTTAACGCGTTCCCGACGCGGAAAACCTTATGCCGCCGTCCATGGCGTCATTACGCATTTGTCATTGATTTTTCAGCAATCTTGCAAAGGTCGGGATAAGAACAAGATCAAATGCAAGAGAAAAATCAAGATCAAAAGAAGCGGATTAATTTGGACACCCTCCATTAATTTACTTAGCCTGATATCTTAAGCTCTTCAGATCCTGGGGTTTCAGACCACACCCGCGCAAAAATCTATACCCAAGAAATTTGAAAATGCGCGCCTGTGGCAAACGACTGAAGGCCCTGAGCAAAGACTGATTCTGTGATTGCCCTAAGCGAGCGCAGCCAACACGCAGGCAGTTTCAAAGGCAACGGGGACATATGGGATTCAGCGTCGTCGGGTATAAGATTCTTTTTAAAATCAAAAGGCCCGCTTTTTAATAAGCGGGCCTCAAAAAGAGAT
>CAMRDW010000244.1 GCA_947041315.1 uncultured Enterovibrio sp. | reverse complement strand
TTGTTGAATTGTCAAAGCCTGTGGCATTGAAAGGGCTTGTTGAATTGTCAAAGTCTGTGCTATTGAAAGGGCTTGTTGTATTTGGCGCCGCTGCGTCATTTTCGCTGCTTGTGAGATCTCTTCTTCTTCGTGCAGCTGCAGAGCTTCGGCTCACAATGTCAGAAATCCCTCGATGCCGAGTCATGAAACGCGCATCATTAACCCAAGAATTCCCATCGCTTGAAAAAACAGAGACACCCATCTGGTTTAATATATCGAGTAATTGGTCTAGCTGTCTTGTATCTCGCACATCTTCTTGGTGTGGATGAGAATCAACCAAAATCAGATCATCGCTTGTAATATTCCTTGCAAATCTATCGAGTCCTCTCAGTAAAGAAGGCAGGGTCAAACCGTGATCAGGATCTCCAGCAGGCAATTGATATACTGTTAGATTTGGGCACAGTCTTTGGATCTCGAGCATGATCTGGGCTGTTTCTCTTGAGGCTGGTGTTGTTTGTGTATTTTGAGTGCCATTTGTGTTTTCAGGGGCGTCGGTTAATAAGGTGATATTATCGCTGCAAAATTGCGCTCTGATTTCTTGAATTAATTGCAGAAGGCCCTCTTCTGATGTGGGGGCTCTCGAGGTGTTGTTTTGGGTTGAAGGAGGGGCCCATGTGCGAGGTGCTGGGCTGCTGCTTACTCTTTCTGACAAAGGGCGTTGATTGTTTTCAGAATTAGCGCTTGAACAATGAGACAGTCCTGCGCTGAAAACACGTTGTCCATTGTGATCATAACCTTGTAACTCTTGATTTGGGAGTTCAAAACAGCGGGGGGCATTTGCAGAAAAGGCCTCATCAACGGAATGCATGCGTGCCTCACTTTCTTCTCTTGCAGCTCTTTCTTGTTGATTTCTTTGTGTGGGTGAATTATCGACCGCAAAGTTTGAAATACAGTTATCTGAATTTTCATAAGCTAACCCTACAGCGGTGGTAAAGTCCTCTTCATTAAGGCGCATTTGGGCAAAATTTGTACCTTGCACCTGACTTCGCCAAAGAAGGCGGCCCTGATAATTGTTTGCAGGTCCACTCGCTTCTAAGGGAGAATTCGTAGATCTTGCTTCATCAAGATCTTCGTTAGTTGCTCCCACGTGCCCCCTGTCATTGACAAGAACCTCTTCATGAAGGCTTTCGTCTTCAAATAGAGTGCTCAGTACGCTTTCTTCACACTCTGCCCCATTAAAGCTCCATGAGACTTCAAGTGGCAATGCCTCGGGAGCTTCAAAATGCCCTGCTGCGCGTAAAATTGCATTTAAATCCATCGGAATGATCCTTTCTAATTCTGAAACATTCTGCTCCTCTTCCTCCTCTCCCTCAGATAAATCGTTTAAATCGTTTAAATCGTCATTTGAATTTAAGGCGGGTTGCAATAAGAGTGAGCTCTCGGCATTGTTTGTCTGCTCGCCTGCTGCGCGAGGATCACGTCGAAGGCCGCCGAGTACAGGCGTTGGGAGACCCATTAGCTCTCTCGTTAAAAACCAAGCGGCGGGCCCACCTAAAATGAGAGCGCCTGTGATAAAAGGATGCTCGTAAGCGAAGCGTATTGTACGGATAAGCATGCGTCGTACTCCAGCTCTGATGCCCGTTTGTTCTGGAGTATCTTGCGCATTATTATTCCTTGGTGTATTGGGGTTGGGCTGGAGGTTTGGTCTCATATCAAGCTCTGTTTTTATGAATAAAAATGAATGTTCATATTTGGTACCGTTCGCCTTTGAAACTGCGTGGGTGTTGGTTGCATTCGTTCAGCTCAATCACAGAGTCTCTCTATGCTCTGGGAGTTCACTCGCTTTTCGCAGGCGCGCATCTTCAATTACTTTGGGTATATGAGAATGTTTTTTATTGCTCAATCTTTTAAAACAATGGCTTCTTCTATTAATTTGGTTATATCCGAAGAGCTCAATGGGGTTCCATTTATTATTATTTTGTTGTGATAATCTGGCTTTATTTTTCCTTCTGAATTAAAGGGCTCTTCTAGTCTTAGGATTAAATTTTCCTCTGTTTTAAGTCCATCAATGTCTTTTTCAATGAAGCGCAATTCTGGAGGCCTTCTTTCTGGCATTGCATTTTTTGGGATAGCAAAAAAGAGTTCTTTTGTTCCATCCTCATTTTGTTTAATAATGGCTTTAGGTTTTCCTTCTGTAATAAAATGAATGGATTGTACTTCATCATTTTTGTCTTTGGGTGTGGACAATGTGATTATTTTTAATTGCTGTTGCATGATGTAAGGTATTTCAAGTAAATGATGTTTATTTGTTCCATCCATTTTTAAGCGAGTGTTTTTTTGTGGTAACAAATATAATTCATCAGAAGGAATGTAAGGGAGTCTTCTGTTGTCTTCGGCATCTTCTTCTTGTTCTAATGATAAATAAACGCTACCGCTCACTTGATTAAAATAAGCGTATTTTAACGTATTCGTTTGATCTGTTGTATCAGGGGCTCCGGGATTTTCCACTGTGTTTATGAAGCGAGTTTCTGGGTCAATGGTGGTTAATGAGGTTGTTTTTCCTCCTCTCATCAAACTTCCTAGTACGAATGTGCGATGAGATGTTTGATCTGTACTCAGTATGAAAGAGATCTCTTTTGTTAAAGTGTTTACGAAAATGAGAGGTTCATTTTCGGCTCTATTTATGCCATCACTTAATTTAACGTAAGGTGTAAGAGGGGGGCCGTATTTTTCAATTAAATTATTAAATTCATTTTTTAATGCATCAATGCTTTTTATATCGACATCATTGTCTTTTAAATATTCTCTTGATGCTGAAATTAAATGTGATGTTTTAAAATCCTCTGAAACCCCAAAAGTGATCCCTTCCAGTGTTTTAAATATGAAACCACCGAGTGGATTTATATTAATGGAGATGATGTTTTTGTTCAAAGAAATCTCGATGGGTTCTTTTATTTGATCTTGAGGAAGCCCCGATGTAGAAATATTGGTAGAAAGAAGAGCCTCTCCTAATTTATTTAGTTCATTCGAAGTGATTAACTCAATGGCATTTATTTTTAATATTGAAGCTTTTTCAAGTCCTTTTTCAGCTCGAAGCTTATTGAGATTTTCAAGCTTTAATTTGCTATCATTGCCTATTAAATCAATTTCTTCTGCCATTAAATAATAATTTTTCTCAAAATTACGATAGATAATCCCCATATCTTTGTTATTGCTAGGTTTTTTTATCATCATGAGTGTGGGCTCTTCGCCGCCAGTGAATTCCATTAACACAGGCCGTCTTTCTGTTGTGTTTTCTTCTTCAATGCCGGGATTCATTAAAGTCAATAGAGAAGGGAGTTTTTCAGATTTTTGTTTTTCATTTAAATAATGAAAGAAGTTTTCACATCCACCCTCTTGTTTATTACAAAGCTCAATTTCTTCTTCAAGACTTAATTCTGAGTCTGATGCACAAGTATATACGGGTGATTTCCCGCCTCCTCGGATAAAACGTCTTGGGGATTTATTCATTGGACAAATGAGAATGTCTTCATCTCGCATTGAAAGTGCCGCATTACAATATTGCTTCATCATCACATTCATGGATTCGTTGTAAAAATAATAACAGAGCCTTTCATTTTCTGGTGTCGCATCGTATATTTTTTGATACTCTGAGGGGAGTTCTGTTGGGTCTATCTTTTCTTTACCGTAAAAGGATAAGCCTGAAATGATACTTTCAATTTCTGGGCTTAAATTCTTAGGGATAACAATATTCATTGCTCTCGGAGAGTTTGTATTTAATCCAGAAACAAAGGCGTGCCCTTTATAATGGTTAGACCATCTTTTGTGGGGAGCGCTTGTTACCTTTTTTTTGTTTTTTGAAGAATTTATTATTTCTGATGTTTCACCGAAGAATTCAGGGTGGGCATTCGACATGTCTAAGTGAGTGAAAAACATTCTTTCTGGAACCCTTAATTCTGGGTTATTTTCTTTTAATTGTTTAATTAACATGCCTATGTAATGATTGATATTTAGGGGTTCAAAAGGGATAGCATCTACGCGATTTAAGACGAAATCCATTTTTCCATTTTTTATTGTAATGGCATATGTACAGTTAATTTCGAGTTCTTTTCCTGAGGGCAGTTTTACTTTTTCTGGATGTACAAGGATGATCTCTCGCTGGAGATCTTCAAAAACAAGACTCGCACTCTCAAGCTCCCCTTCTTTTGGGTTGATTAATATGTCTAGCTTATTTTCATTGGGTGTGTATTTTATTCTGGTTCTGAGTTGACTGACATCTGAAGCCTTTCGTTGCGTTTCAGCCTCTAGCATATTTTTTACTAGCTTAAGGTGTCGCTTGGCGTTCTCTACCTGATTGCTGTGCTTTGCGATGAGTATTTGATTCTTTGTTTCTTCTGTGCCGTCTTTTATCTTATCGAAGACAGGTGATAA
>CAMRDW010000243.1 GCA_947041315.1 uncultured Enterovibrio sp. | reverse complement strand
GAACAAATAAATGAACAACCCTATTCTATACTCCCAGAAATAAACAACGAAAATGCGGCTTAAGTCTCGTTAATCCACGTATACAAAAAATGATTTAGGCGGATTTATTTTATCTATTTATAAAAAATCATCTCATGAACATTAAAAAATGCGATTGAGGTGATTTTTAAAATAGAGCGCCTCCTATTGAATCACCTAGAATGCCCCCTTCCTTCAAAAAACATCTTCTGAAAGATGCTGCTTTTCTCTCAAAAAACAGTTAAATCTTATTGATCTTAATCAAGTATAATTGATACCTTTGGCTTAAATGCTTATATACCCAAGGGATTGAAGTTGCGTGTAGGCTGCAAGTGAGTGAAATCCCTGAGCATAGATGGATTATGTGATTGGGTTGAGCGAGCGAAGCCAACATCCACGTAACTTCAAGGCGACAGATATACCTATCGCCTTTAAAGCTCGGTGGGTGTTGGCTACACGTATCTTCAATTACTTTGGGTATAAATCAAAAGACAGGATTATCTAATGAAATGTCATCGCGTAAATGAACTTATTGAACTGCTCCACCCTGAATGGAAAAAAGAACCCGAACTCAATTTAATGACGTTTATTTGTCAACTCGCAAAAGAAGCAGCTTATGGGGATCGAATTGAAGATCTCACTGACGATGTTTTAATTTATCATTTAAAAATGCGAAACAGCGATAAAAATGAAATGATCCCCGGTTTAGCCAAAGATTGTGAAAACGATTTCAAAACCGCAATTTTAAAAGCGCGTGGGATCACATCTTAAAATAAAATACAATAAAAGCGAAATAAGCTGTTTCGCTTTTTTAAATAAACCCTCGTTCTGTATTCTCCTAAATATCACACCCTAGGCACAAAAACCCTTTCGTTCTTTTAATTTGATTTATTCTCATTATATTCAATAAAAAACGCCCCATGCACACAGATAGAATATTTAATTGTGCAGCATAAGCGCAAGCAAGATCCCAGCACTTTCGCTGATGATGGGTATAAACAAGAACAACATGTTAAAACAAGGAATGAAGACTTAATGAGCAAGAATAAATATAAAAAAGAACCCCCTCAAGATGAAAGGATGCATTCAGAGACAAACAAAAAGAACCAAAAAAACAAACCTCACTTTAATCCAAGTCATCAAATTTATGTTCGAGCAATGAAAGGCGTTTACCAAAAATTACGGCGTAAAATTGGCTGGTTCTTCATGCTTCTTTTTCTGATCACACCCTGGATCACCTATGAAAATCATCAAGCCATTTTGATTGATATAGGAAAACAACAATTTCATTTTTTTTCAACCACGCTCTGGCCACAAGATTTAACTCTGCTTGCATGCCTTTTTATTCTTGCCGCTTTTGCTCTTTTTTTTACCACTACGTTCTTAGGACGGGTTTGGTGCGGGTATTTATGCCCACAAACGGTATGGACTTTTATCTATATTTGGTTTGAAGAAAAGCTCGAAGGGGCCGCGAATAAACGTCGAAAAAATGATTCACTGCCGCTAACAAGAACGCTCTTTATAAGAAAGAGCATCAAACACTTTTTTTGGCTCATGATTGCATTTTTTACCGGTATCAGCTTTGTTGGGTATTTTGTTCCAATAAATGAACTCTTTATCGACTTTTTTACTTTCTCTTGCTCTTTTTGGGTCACATTCTGGGTTCTTTTTTTCACTCTTTGCACTTACCTTAATGCGGGCTGGATGCGCTCTATCATGTGCCTTCACATTTGTCCCTACGCTCGATTTCAATCTGTCATGTTTGATAAAGACACCTTCATCGTGGCTTACAACGAAAAACGTGGAGAAAAACGCGCCCCACGACAACGAAACAAATCAAGAAACGCAGGTTTTGGAGACTGTATTGATTGCAATCTTTGCGTACAGGTTTGCCCTACGGGAATCGACATACGAGAGGGATTACAATATGAGTGCATTAATTGCGGAGCCTGCATTGATGCCTGTAACCAAACAATGGAAAAAATGAACACCCCAAAAAACCTGATTAGCTATACAACAGAGCACCAACTGGCCAAAGAAAAAATAAATATTTTCAGAGTCAAGTTAGTGGCTTATGGATCCATTGCACTCGCAATGCTGGGCTTATTTCTTTACCTTTTAGCCAATGTGCAACCCATGCGTCTTGATGTGATAAAAGACAAAAATCACCTGTTTCAAATCAATCATGAAACCCTCATTGAAAACACTTACACATTGAAAATATTAAATAAAACACAAGATGAAGAAAAATACAGTCTGTCAGTGAGTGGCATTGAAGGGTTAAAGTGGTATGGACAAAAAGATGTCACATTAAAAGCAGGAGAAATCTTCACGCTTCCCATTAGCTTGGCGGTTAGCGGCGCTAAATTAAAAAAAACCATTACAAAAATCACATTTAAATTGAAACGCGGATCTGGAAAAAACAAAACAAGCATCGAAACACAAAGTCGTTTCATTGGACCGATAAAATAAACGAATAAAAAGGAGGCTTTATTCCTCCTTTTTCTTTTCTTTGTCGCTACATGAAAATGAATATCTGCTACCATCAAACCCACCCTTTATTAACAAAAGCAAGACCATGAATAAGGCGCAATTTAATTTTCAAAACCTGACACCTGACACCCTATTGAACGCCATAGAGTCTGTCGGTATCTACCCTCATTCGGGTCTACTTGCATTAAACAGCTATGAAAACCGCGTTTATCAATTTCAAGATGATAAAGGGCGTCGATTCGTCACAAAATTTTATCGACCACAACGTTGGACTCGAGAGCAAATTCTTGAAGAACATCAATTCTCAATAGAGCTTAATCAAGCTGAAATCCCTGTTTCAGCCCCAATAAACATCAATGGATCCACGTTATTTGAATTCGAAGGCTATTATTTTTCTCTTTTTTTAAGCCTTGGAGGTCGAGCCGCTGAAGTGGATAACTGGAACCAACTCGAAATGATAGGGCGCTTTTTAGGGCGTATTCATCTTGAAGGAGCAAAAAAAACATTCATACACAGGCCCAGCATCAGGCTTGATGAATTTTTATTTGTTCCGCGACAAACGCTTGAGGAAACAGGCTTTATTCCAAACTCCCTTCATCACAAATTTTTTTCAGCCCTGGACAAATTAATCGATTGCTTAAAAAATCATTGGAACGAAAACTGGACCCCAATACGCTTACACGGAGACTGCCATCCAAGCAACATTTTATGGCATGAGGGGCCATTTTTTGTGGATCTCGATGACGCAAGAAATGGACCCGCAATTCAAGATATATGGATGCTCCTTCACGGAGAACGCGCCGACAAAATTGCGCAATTAGATGTGCTGGCGGAAGGGTACGGTGATTTTTATGATTTCCCGTTTCAAGAGCTGAAACTAATCGAACCTTTACGTGGTCTTAGAATGGTTCATTATATGGCTTGGCTCGCCAAGCGCTGGCAAGACCCTGCGTTTCCTCGTGCATTCCCTTGGTTTTCTGAGGTGACATATTGGGAAAATCAAATTATTGCAATAAAAGATCAAATATCCACACTCAACGAGCCGCCACTTTCTTTAGCGCCTCAATGGTAAATGATTTACAACATTAAACTCGGAGAAAAAAGCAATGCTAAAAAAAATATTCGCAGCCGCCGCTGTTTGTTTGTTTGCGCTTTCAGTTCAAGCGGCTCAGTTTAAAGCGGGAGAGGATTACCAAATACTCGATCTTCCAAAATCAGAAAAACCCTCATTAACCGAATTTTTCTCTTTTTATTGCCCTCATTGCTACCGCAGTCAAGAGCTCATGAGTGATCTCAAAAAACAAATTCCAGCAAATACCCCATTTAACAAAAACCATGTTTCATTTATGGGAGGAAACATGGGGAAATCCTTAAGTAAAGCTTACGCATCCGCGGTGATGTTAGGAGTAGAAGACAAAGCCGCTCCAGCCATTTTTAAACGTATTCACGATCAACAAAAACCGCCTCGTTCAGAGCTAGAAATACGTCAAATATTTATAGATGAAGGAGTCGATGCAGATAAATTTGATGGTACTTATAAAAGTTTTGCTGTAAACGCCTTGGCAAACCGCTTTGATAAAGCATTTCAAGCTTCGGGATTAACCGGAGTTCCGGCTCTTATTGTTAACGGAAAATACCACGTCACACCGAAAACAATCAAAAAACCAGAAGATTACTATCGTTTAGTCAATTTTCTTTTAACACAATAATATTGAATGTATAACCCAAGACACTTGAGATTGCGCGTCTGCGGCAAGCAAATGAAGCCCCAGAGCATTGATTCACTTATGCGACTGAGCTGAATGAGGTGAGCCAAGACCCACGCAGCGTCAAAGGCGAGGGGGATATGAAGATCAATAAAGGGCCGCTAGGCCCTTTATTTTATGGTAAACACTTTTATGA
>CAMRDW010000242.1 GCA_947041315.1 uncultured Enterovibrio sp. | reverse complement strand
AATGGATAAGATTTATTGTGGATTGTGCTAGATCAGATCGTCATTTTAGAAAAAATTTCAATTTATTAAATGTGACTAAGAGACAAGGTGCCAACCCCCCACGCAGCTTCAAAGGCGATACGGGTATATTCACTCATTCTGCCCATCAAAAGAATAATATTGCTTTCTAGGCAGCCTCACAAAAAATGCTCACAAACTCAAACCTCAAGGTAACGCGACGTGAAAGATTGGTCTTTCAATTTTAATTTCAAGGTCAGTTTTTAAAATACCACGCTTAGGTGCGAAATGACGCTCAAGTGTAAAACTAAATGCATAACAAGGTAGCTTTTTCGTGTTTCTTTTGTTTTTTTTGTTTTATTTGTTGTTTCTTTTTGGGGTATTATCTTGTTTTTGAAATTCAAATTGATAATGAATGAAGCTGATCTTTAAGTCTGCTTGTCTGCTTTTTTGTTCAGCCCAATCACGTAGTCCATTTATGCTCAGGGACTTCACTCATGTGCCGCAGGCGCGCAAGGTTAAGTGTCTTGGGTGCAGCAGAAGGTAAGCCTGTTTTCGTGTGAATTCAGCAAAATCCTTTTTTAAAATTAAATGCTATCAAATGCGCGAATTAAATAGCCCACCTGAATAGCTGAAAATAAAAAAAGAACGCAATCGAAACATTAATATTTAAAATGAGTATCATTCTTATTCATCTAATTATTTCGATAAATAAGAATGAGAGGAGCCACGATAATTAATCCTATTACACCTGTCGCCTTTGAAGCTGCGTGGGGGTTGGGCACGCTCGTTCAGCTCAATCAGACAGTCCATCTATGCTCTGGGCCTTCACTCGCTTGGCGCAGGCGCGTATCTTTAATTAGTTTGGGTATGTAGGTAATAAAAATTCATAGGTCTTTGAAAGTATGCAAAAAATATTGATTTTATTCATTCTTTGTTCTGCCAGTGCTTTTTCACAATCAAGGCCAGAATCCTCATTCCCTCTTGCTGCAGTAGAAGGTAAACCCATTCTTTGGCGTGTTAAATATTCCGAAAAATACACATATTGTGTCGAGCCTCATGATAATGGTTATTCGTCCTCTCTCTATATAGATGATTGTATGAAGAATGGAAGTCGATGGATATTTGATATTTTTGGCAGGATTTCTACAACACATAAAGGCGTTAAATTGTGCGTAACAACGCCTTCAACAGTCGCAAATGGAAATCTGAAATGGGATTATTTAGGGTTGACTCCTTGTGAATTTGGGAATCCGGCTCAAGTCATGTCATTTAAAAAAAATAATTTTTATACTTCTTCTTTTCCTCAAACGGGGATGGAGGAGTTAATATTTAAAGATTTTAAATATTTTCTTTATGTCAGTCGAAAAGGATCGGATACCTCTAATCACCATATGGAAAAAAAAGCATGGACTAAAGTCTCGGCCAATCCAAGCTCGCTAGGTATTCGTGTTCGTTTAAATATAAAAAGTGATTCATCAATGATGGACAGTGAATTTATATTTGATGAAACAAACCAGCATCTTATAAATATAAATAAAGCAGACATTCGGTTTCCTTGTTTAGTGGCGTCCAATCCAGAAAAAGACAGTTATGCTTGGGCTTCTTTTCTCGAATGCACAGATAAGAGCACGCAATGGGATATTATTCCAGTCGGGGATGGCGAGCATCATTATATTAAACCAAAAAACACCCAGTATTTTCTTGCTCGAGCTTTATCAGACTCAAGTCTTACTGAACCTTTATTTATTGCGCATGACGGATATTATAAGAAAAATAAAAAAAACAAGCATCTCACGTTTAAGTTTAATCTTGGCATGAATTACGATTTATATGAGCGCGATAAGAATGAAAAGAGACTGCAAAAAAGCGCGACGGCTCAATCTCAAAATAGGCCAAA
The DNA here is from genome assembly GCA_947041315.1 of uncultured Enterovibrio sp. Classification (GTDB taxonomy): domain Bacteria; phylum Pseudomonadota; class Gammaproteobacteria; order Enterobacterales; family Vibrionaceae; genus Enterovibrio. The sequence goes on along the minus strand of CAMRDW010000242.1, from coordinate 2,543 downwards.
AACAACAGAAATCTAATCGGTAAATCATTATTGGGGATCAATAAATATAGGCTTGCTTCTTGTTTTAAAACGAATATTTATACCTGTCGCCTTTGAAGGGCATGGGTGTTGGCTGCTCGTTTTGCCCCATCACATCCGTCATCTCGCTGAGGGAGGGCTCGTTTGGCGCAGGCGCGCAACTTCAAGCGTCTTGGGTATAACTAATTATCGACAATTCACGCTTTGTCCTCAGTGATTTTTCCGGCGCAATTTCGGAGTAACGACGTAATGGAATTGGTATACCCGCAGCCTTTGAAGCTGCGTGGGTGTTGCCTGCTCTCATTCAGGCCAATCAGATAGCCCATCTATGCTCAGGGCCTTCACTCGTTTGCTGCCTACACGCATCTTCAAGTGTCTTGGGTATATCATATTGAGATGGCTATTAAAAATACCCTGTTAAAAATGAAATAAAGGTATTTTCCCCTTCAGATTGAAAGGGAAATAAAGAAGATAACGAGACTCTTTTTTTTAAACTTGGTGATGGGTCATGGTTTCTTTAGAAAATACTTTTTCACAATATTTGCATTTAAAATGAATGTTTTCGCATTTTTGAATGATTTTAAAATGACTTTCAACGGCTTTTTCATCGTGTGTGATGCAATTTGTATTCGGACAATGAAACATGCCGAGTACATTTTGAGGCAAAGACAAAGGTAATTTTGCGACGACCTGGTAATTTTCAATTTGATTCACCGTGGCGTTTGGAGCGTACAGCGCGAGGTGGTTGGCTTGCTCTTCGTTAATATAAAGGTTTTCAATTTTAATCAAATCCTTGACGCCAAGCGCGGAAGAAGGAAGATTAAGCCCTATTGTAATGCGTTGATTTGTTTTATGAAGTTGAAATAACCTCATCACATTAAATCCCATGTTTGCAGGAATGTGATCTAAAACAGTGCCGTTTTTAATGGCTTCAACTTGCAGATTATTTTCTTTCATTATCATCTTGATCCCTGCTTTATAAATCGTCGTTAATGACAAGGGCTAATAACGCTTGGCGTGCATAAATACCATTTTGTGCTTGCTGAAAATAATACGCATAGGGTGTTTTATCGACGGCAATGGTGATCTCATCTACCCGAGGAAGAGGGTGCAGCACTTTAAGGTTATTTCGGGCGTTTTCAAGCAGAGGGGTATCTAACACAAAGGCTGATTTTATGTTGGCGTATTCCGAAGCGTCAAAACGCTCTTTTTGTACGCGGGTCATGTACAAAATATCAAGCATCGGGATCACCTCTTCCATCTTGGCGTGCAAGCTAAAAGAACGGCCTGTTTCTTTTAATTCTTCAAGAAGATAATCGGGCATAGCCAAGACATCGGGGGCGATAAAGTAAAAACGGTTATTCTCAAATTTGGATAAAGCTTGGGTGAGGGAGTGCACTGTTCTGCCGTATTTAAGATCTCCTACCATGGCAATGTTCAGGTTGTCTAATCGACCTTGAGTTTCAAAAATACTGAATAAATCGAGTAATGTTTGAGTGGGGTGTTGGTTTGAACCGTCTCCTGCATTAATAACAGGAATTTGATTTGAAAATTCACTGGCAAGGCGCGCAGCCCCTTCTTTTGGATGACGAATAACGAAGGCATCGACATAAGAAGAAATGACTTGCACAGTATCAGACAGGGTTTCGCCTTTTTTTCCTGATGAGGTATTTCCTGCGTCGGGAAAGCCAATCACACTCCCTCCTAGACGTTGAACTGCGGTTTCAAAAGACAGACGAGTGCGGGTGGAGGCTTCAAAAAAACAGCTTGCGATAACCTTGTTATTTAATAGGTTTGGATTCGGGTCACGTTTTAATTTTTCTGCGGTTTTAATGATAAGTTCCAGCTCTTCACGGGTCAGTTCTGGGATGCTAATAATGTGTTTATTGTGGAGCGAAACGGTCATTTTTTTATTTCTCCTATCATGTTTATCCCTTGCTTTTGAAGGTGCGTGGGTGTTGGTTAGGCTCGTTCAACCCCATTACATCTTATGTGATGGGACCTAACTCACTTGCCGCAGGCGCGTATCTTCACTTCCTTTGGGTATATAACCTGGGCCTTTGAACAAAAAAACCTCCCGAAAAAGGAGGTTCAGTTTAAAACAAGTGTATTTAAATGGGGGTTTAAATAGAAACAAAAAGCAATACGTTTTGATGAAAAAGAAGAGGAAAAAAGACGTATTGAAAGGTGATTGCATTTTGTCGTATCTCGGTATTTTTGCAAATTATAGCGTCGTTTTGAGTTGAAGCAAGATGGAAAAACCTCAACTTTTTTTGGATCACGTTTTTTATCTTGATGTATTTAAGGAACAATTTGGAATTTATTCATTTCCGTTCAAACCAATTTATGGTTAAGAAAGGTCTTTTCTTTATTTTATGGATTTTTTGTGTGTCTTCGGGTTTTCATGAGATAATTTGTGCATGGTAATGAAAATGAAAGCATGACATAGTGCCCGCATTTTATTGAGCAAGGAGTTTTTTGATGTCTTACGACGATATTATTGAAGACCAACTTAATGACCAACT
>CAMRDW010000241.1 GCA_947041315.1 uncultured Enterovibrio sp. | reverse complement strand
CTATAAAGTCATTGGAACGTATCGGCGGACCAGCTCGGTCAATTTTTGGCGAATAGAAGAGCTGGGTATTAAAAATAATCCGAACCTTGAATTGGTTGAATATGATTTAACCGATCTGTCTGCCAGCATTCGTTTATTGCAAACAAGCAATGCTGATGAAGTCTATAACTTGGCAGCACAAAGTTTTGTGGGGGTTTCTTTTGAGCAACCGATCACGACCGCTGAAATTACTGGATTAGGTCCTGTTAATTTATTGGAAGCGATAAGAATTGTGAATCCAAAAATTCGCTTTTATCAAGCTTCCACTTCTGAAATGTTTGGGAAAGTGCAAGAGATCCCACAGCGTGAGTCAACGCCTTTTTATCCACGTAGCCCTTACGGCGTCGCTAAATTGTATGCCCATTGGATGGTGATTAACTACCGCGAGTCTTACGGTATGTTTGCAACCAGTGGTATTTTATTTAATCATGAATCCCCCCTTCGTGGGCAAGAATTTGTGACGCGGAAAATCACGGATTCCGTTGCAAAAATAAAACTCGGAAAATTGGATGTTTTAGAATTGGGTAATATGGATGCCAAACGTGATTGGGGGTTTGCGAAAGATTACGTTGAAGGTATGTGGCGTATTTTACAAGCCGAAAAACCGGAAACTTACGTTTTAGCAACGAATCGAACGGAAACCGTCCGTGATTTTGTCACTATGGCCTTTAAAGCGGCTGACATTGAGCTTGAGTGGAATGGCTCACAAGAGCATGAAACAGCAATCGATAAACAAACAGGTGAAATCCGGGTACGCGTAAACCCTAAATTTTATCGCCCAGCAGAAGTTGAATTGTTGATTGGTAACCCAGAAAAAGCCCAAAAAGAGCTGGGTTGGGAGCCTAAAACAACCTTAGAAGCGCTTTGTAAAATGATGGTTGAAGCCGATATTAAACGAAATGAAATGGGTTTTTCGTTTTAGTCCACAACAATGGGCGCGCAAAGCGCGCCTAATTCATTTTAAGGTGCTAAAGAGATGCAAACGGTATTGGTCACAGGATTGTCTGGTTTTACAGGTAAGTACATTGAAAAAGAATTGATTCAACAAGGGTATATCGTTAAAGGTTTGCCTTTGGAGTGTGATATAACCATTAAAAGTCGCGTTAAAGCAGAACTCGAAAAAATAAAGCCCGATTACATCATTCATTTGGCGGCATTGTCATTTGTACAGCACCATGATCAAAATGCATTATACCAAGTGAATGTGTTTGGCACCCTGAATATTTTAGAGTCTGTGATTGAATTAAATATTCCTGTAAACAAAATTATCATTGCAAGCAGTGCCAATATTTATGGTAATCCCTTTAACGCATCGCTTGCTATAAAAGAAACGCAGGCGCCGCAACCGATAAATCACTATGCAAACAGCAAGCTCGCCATGGAATTTATGGTTAAAACCTTGTTTGATAAATTACCCATTATCATCACAAGGCCTTTTAATTATACGGGGGCAGGGCAAGCAGCGCATTTTCTTATTCCTAAAATAGTGGATCATTTTAGAAGAAAACAAAAAACAATTGAATTAGGTAATCTTGATGTTTCACGCGATTTCAGTGATGTCAAAGATGTCTCGAAATCCTATGTAAAATTACTTAAAAGCAGTGTTTATTCTGAGACATTTAATATTTGTTCAATGAAAATGCATTCGTTAGAAAATATTATTTCTAATATGGAAGAGATTGCAGGCTATAAAATAGCGGTGACGGTAAATCCTCTTTTTACGAGAGACAATGAAATAAAAAGGCTCAGTGGTGATAATTCAAAGCTCAATGAAGCGATTGATTACAAGCCTGAAACGCCCATTTTATCTACATTAAGAGACATGTTTGAATACAATGAAAGTATTAATTAATCTGACTTCAATAAAACAACCGTTAACCGGGATAGGGTATTATACATTCAATATATTAAAGCTATTATTGGATAAAAAAATTGAGGTGGTGGGCGTTCACTCGGGTAAATTCCTTTATCTTGATGAACTCACTGAACTTGTTAACTCTCTTCATTCTTCAAGTCTAACGTCATCCCGAGCTTCTCAGCGTTTGGATTTTAATTTTAAAAGAAAAATATTTTCTATTGCGCGCATGATCCCCGGCGCTTATTTTTTACGATCTATTTTAAATCAATCCATTTTATCAAAAAAATTAAATGCCTTAGCAAAGGAAGGCTATGTCTATTTTGAACCAAGTTATATCCCTTATAAATACAATGGGAAAATATTAACAACGGTTCATGATTTATCTTATTTAACCTGTCCTCAATTTCATCCTCAAGAACGGGTAAAATATTTAACCGCGAACTTAAAAAAAGCGATAAAATGTTCTAGCCATATTATGGTGGACACAGACTTCATTTTAGAGGAAGTACATCGTTATTTTCCTGAATGTATTGGTAAGTCTTCAACCGTTCATTTGGCTGTTTCGGAGGATTTTAAACCTTTCTCAGAAGAAGAATCTGAAAATGTACTGCATCAACATAAGATAAAATATAAAAAGTATGTTTTATCTGTGGCCACATTAGAGCCTCGGAAAAATCTATCCAGACTCGTCTGTGCATTTAAAAAATTACCCGAAAATGTACGTCAGGAATATCCTTTGGTATTGGTTGGCGGTCATGGCTGGAAAAATTCAGATTTAATGAATGAGATTAAGCATCTCATTGAAAAAAAAGAAGCCTATATGACGGGTTATGTTTCTGATGAGGAGATAAAATATATATTTTCAGGCGCGTCATTATTTGTATATCCTTCATTATATGAAGGTTTTGGTTTACCTGTTCTTGAAGCCATGGCCTCAGGTATTCCCGTAATAACCTCTGGTATTGGCGCAACAGCAGAGGTTTCTTCTGAGAGTGCCTTGCACATCGACCCATATTCAGAGCTGGATATTCGAAATGCAATCTTTAGGGTATTAACGGATAAAAATGTCAGTGATGCGCTTTCTTTTAAAGGGCTGGCTCGTGCAAAAAACTTTAAATGGGAAAAAACAACAGAACAGGTATTACAAAATCTATTACTACTGACAAGATGATAGGTTTCAGCTCATCCGTGTATAAAAATAAAACGCTCAATGCTTATACCCCTCGCCTTTGAAACTGCGTGGGGGTTGACTGCTCTCGCTTAAGATCAATCACATAGTCAATCTATGCTCAGAGCCTTCACTCGTTTGCCGCAAGCGCGCATCTAGTGTCTTGGGTTTTATACCTAAAATAATTGAAAACACTGTTTTGACGCTTATCAATTAATATCGAGTCTTACCTATCGAAAGAGAAAATAATGAAAGTATTGCATGTTTACAAAACCTGCTATCCAGAAACAAATGGCGGTGTAGAACAGGTGATTCGGTCTATTAGTGAGGGATCACAAAAACACGGTGTGACTTCAAAAATATTGACACTCACAAAAATAAAGAAAGACCCGTATATGATCAATGGGGTTGAAATTATTCCTGTAAAGCAAGATTTTGAAATATCATCGAATGGCTTTGGGATAAACTTATTTTTAAAATTTTATGCATTGTCAAAATGGGCGGATGTGATCCATTATCATTATCCTTGGCCAAGCGGTGATCTTTTATCTTTTTTTGGTAAAAAAAAGCCAAGTCTTGTTACCTATCATTCTGATATTGTAAAACAAAAATTCCTTAAAATACTCTATAAGCCGATAGAAATTCTTTTTTTAAATAAAATGAATGCGATTGTTGCTACTTCCCCTCAATATGCGAAAAACAGTCTTAATCTTCAAAAGTACAAAGACAAAGTAAAATTAATTCCTTTGGCCATTTGCCCTGATCATTATGAAAAGAGGAATAAAGAGAACACGTTGAAATGGGAAAAACGATTAGGGCGTGGTTTTTTTCTTTTTATTGGTGTATTGCGATATTACAAAGGAATAACGTATTTACTCCATGCCGTGAGCAAGAATAAATTACCTCTTGTGATTGCAGGAAGCGGCCCATTAATGGATGAATTGAAAGAAGAAGCAAAACAATTAAATTTAAGCAATGTGACTTTTTTAGGCTTTGTAACTGAAGAAGATAAAATTTCATTGTTGGAATTGTCAAAAGCGTTTGTTTTTCCTTCGCATTTAAGAAGTGAAGCTTTTGGTGTTTCATTGTTAGAAGCGCAATTGTTTTCAAAACCTTTGATTACCTGTGAGGTCGGTACGGGCTCCAGTTATGTGAATCAAGACTGTGAAACTGGATTGATTGTTACAGCCGCAAATGCACAAGCCTTGTCTGATGCCATGCTCTTTTTAGAAAATGAACCAGAAAAGGCCAAAAGATATGGCGAAAATGGAAGGGTGCGATTTAATCAGTTATTTACAAATGAAACACAGTGTGAAAAATACACTGATTTATATCATTCATTGGTCTTTAAAGGATCTGGAAAAGAAAAAGGAATCAATA
>CAMRDW010000240.1 GCA_947041315.1 uncultured Enterovibrio sp. | reverse complement strand
AATCAATACGCAAGTGATTTAAATGCGTCTCATTTTTTTCTTTATATATACCCGCAAAAAAAGCCCTGAATATTCAGGGCTTTTTTTTGATCTTTCTTTCGTCATGGATTCAGTCAATCAACGCATATTCATTTTTTAATACGCGGATGATTTCTTCTTTTGGGTTTTGACTGAGGGTGATTTTTTGGCCTGTGATTTTTTCAGCGATATTCAAATAGGTGCGTGAAATATCCAGGAGGGTTTCGACGGGCAGGGCGTGTTCTTGGGCGAGGGCTTCGCGCTCTGGCATTCGGTCTTTATTTAAAAGGATGTCGGGGTCTTTAAAATGCTGGAGTAAAAATTGACGAAATCCTTCTTTTGAATTTTCAACAATCTGGCCTTTTTCGTACTCTGATTTATCCCAAATACGAGAAGAATCCGGTGTGCCGACTTCGTCCATGTAGATCAGTGTGTCTTGGCCTTTTTGGTCTTTCACATAGCCAAATTCAAATTTTGTATCGACAAAGATTTGCCCTTTTTTATCCAAGGCTTCGCGGATGACCTCGACGCCGTCTTTAAGCAATGTTTCATATTGCTCAATGTCTTGAACGTTTTTAAAGCCAAAGGCTGCGTAATGGTCTTCGATGTTTTTACGCTCAATGTTGACGTCGTCCGCTTCTGGAACACCCTGGATCCCTTTTAAAATGCCTTTGGTTGAGGGGGTGATAAGGGAAGAGGGCAAAGGGCTGTTTTGTGTTAATCCCTCAGGAAGTGAAATGCCACAGAAGCGCCTTTCCCCTTTTTCATAGGCGCGCCACAGCGAGCCTGTAATGTATTGACGGCAAACGGCTTCTATTTTTAAAGGCTGGGCTTTTTGGACAATCCAAACCAAAGGGTGGGGCACATCAAGGATGTGGCTTTGCGCTAAATTTTTTTCTTTAAAAAGGGCAAACCAATGATGAGAAATTGCGTTGAGGGCGGCGCCTTTTCCTGGCACGCCCTTTAATCCTTCTTCCCCGTGCCAGATGCAATCAAACGCGGAGATCCTGTCGCTTATCACCATGATACCTAAAGCGGTTTCTTCTGGTACGGGATAGTCTTTTTCTTTGATGAGTCTTTTGCTGTCTTCTTTTGTGAGCCAATATACGGCCCGTACTTTTCCGTTATGAACGGGAAGCGCGGTGCGGATGGGGAGGGTGTCATTTACGGCAAGAATTTGATCAGCAAGGCTCATTGATGCATTCCTCTTTTAAAATGAAAATAAACGCGATACCCCTTGGTCTTGAAGCTGCAGCTTGTTGGTTTTGATGAGTCAACACAATGAAAGACGCCCTTTCCTTTGATTTTTGAGTTCAAGGTTTTCGCGTTTAAGTTCAGGCCTTAACCTTCCTTCATCTGCTGTGTTCATTTTGCCTTTGTTTGCATTTCAAATCGTTTGGGGACACTGCGTTTTTTTGTTCGCTGTCTGTGTTATACCCATTCCAATAAATACGTGATCCTTCTTGCTCGTTAAAATCACAGAGCGCCTTGTTATAAATTTCTTATATATCCGTTGCCTTTGAAGCTGCGTGATTTTTCCGGCGCAATCAGACTTACGATTATATGGAACAGCGATTCGTTATTCTTGCATCATACCAGAATGATTTTATGCCTCTAGCTAAAAAGCAAACGTTTGCTTTTTTATTGAACTCAAGCCTAAAAAGCAGGTGAAAATGCACACTGCTCTGATGGCGCAGATAAAGGCAATGAAAAGAAGAAAGCCCCCTCTTAAGAACGTGGGGGAGGGGGATTTTTATTGTGGTTTTCTGGTGTGTTTTTTTGCGTTTCTTCTTCTTTTTCTTCTGGTTTTTTCTTGAGTGGGAATTTGGTGTGTGCCGTGTATTTTAAGGCCATGATGTTACTGATGATCACGGCCAATACAATAAAGATGATCACATAAGGATGGGTAAGAAAATCCATTTCTAGCCTTTAGAGACATTCGCAATATACCGATCATATATCCAATCCATCTTATTAAGGAGCCATTTTTGCCCTTGTACCTCGCAGGAGATGACTTTTTTCAGGGTTTCTGGGGTGAGTTGCTTAAGCAAAGGCGCTGTGGCGTTTTTATGGCTGATATGCCAAGGCTCAAAGGCCACGCCGCCAAGGTCTTTTTCATAGGGAAAATAAAAACCATTCGCGGGGGCATTATCTTTAAGCCATTGAAAAAAAGTGGCTTGATGCCCTGTTAGGTATTCCCATGGCTCTAGTTGTAACTCTGTTTTTGGGGGGAGGTGGTTGATGGCGTACACGTCTAAATCGGTTCCCCAATGATGGCGGCTTGCCCCCGGTAACGCGGACCAACGTAATATGGCCTTGATTTTTTCCTCTTCATTTAAGAGCTGAGGATTTAAGGTGTTTCCTTGGTCGTCTAAAAGCGGGCGTAACCCTAAAAATTTGTTGTTCCATATCATTTTTTGGCGTTCAAAAGATCGGAATCCGCTTGCAACACCCAAGGTGAAGCCTGCTTGCTCTGCTGCGTTTTTGAGGGCAATAAAATCAGTTTTGATCTCAGGGTGTAATTTGAGTCCTTCGAAAGAAATAAGGTGTGTTTCGGTTTGGCCTGTGAGGGCTTCAAGGGTCCATTTCATACGGTGAGTACCGCCTTTAATATGTTGTGATACATCTCTGTCAAGATTGTAAGATCGTTGATCTTGACGCATTCATTGGCTTTGTGGATGGTATTGTTCACGGGGCCAAGCTCTATAACTTGTGCGCCCATTTGCGCGATAAAACGCCCATCAGAGGTGCCGCCTGTGGTTAATAATGCAGGGGGCGTTCCACGCATTTCTTCAATGACCTTGACCGCCGCATCCAATAAAGGGCCGTCTGGGGTTAAAAAAGGCTGGCCGCTTAATGTCCATTTTAAAGTGTGCTCAAGGGCGTGTTTATCCAAAAGGGCTTCGATTTTGGCTTGAATGTCTTCATGGTTTAATTCGCTGCTAAAGCGCAAATTAAATTGCACATTTAATTCACCTGGGATCACATTGGACGCGCCAACCCCCGCGTTTATATTGACGATTTGCAAAGACGTAGGGGGGAAAAAGGCATTGCCGTTATCCCATTTTATTGCGTTTAATTCAAGCAAGGCGGGCAAGGCCTCTTGTATTGGATTGCGTGCAAGATGGGGGTAAGCCACATGCCCTTGGATCCCTTTTATCAAAAGATCCCCAGTCAAAGAGCCGCGCCGACCATTTTTTACAACGTCTCCCACTTCTTCTGAGCTTGAAGGCTCTCCGACAAGACACATGTCAATGCGTTCATCACGGGCCATTAAGGTTTCTACCACGCGAGGGGTGCCATTGATAAAAGGCCCTTCTTCATCGGAGGTGATTAAAAAAGCAAGGGAGCCTGGATGATTTGGATACGCATGAACAAAGCGTTCGACGGCCACCACCATAGCAGCCAGGCTGCCTTTCATGTCTGCTGCGCCTCGGCCAAAAAGAAAACCATCACGCTCGCTGGGTTCAAAAGGAGGGCTATCCCATTGTTCTATTGGGCCAGAGGGGACAACATCCGTGTGCCCTGCAAATGCAAACAAGGGGGCATTGGTGCCACGGCGCGCCCAAAAATTGGTGGTGTCTTCAAAGACCATCGACTCAATGGAAAAGCCCAAAGCCTCAAGACGTGAAATCAGCACCGCTTGACAACCCGCATCGTTTGGGGTGACAGATTGGCGCGCTATCAGATCCTTTGCCAAAGACAACAGGGTATTCTCGGTATTTTTTGCCATCTTTTTTGTCCTTATTCAGTGTGGGGCATGTCCCTTTAGGCTTCATTTATCCCACGCGTTCATCCTGTCGCCTTCGACGTTGCAGGGGGGCATGGCTCGTTCAACCTCGTCACATATAGTCGTCGTTTTTGATTTTGCCTGGATGTTGGCGAGGCTCGTTGCGCCCAATCACAGAGGTTATCTATGCTCAAGGGTTTCACTTGCGTGGCGCAGGCACCTAAGGTTAAGTCTTTTGGGTGTAAGGCTTAAAAAATACTCTGATATTGCTCAGCTTTAAAACCAAGGTGAAACGTGCCATCAACGCATAAAAGTGGGCGCTTTATGATGGCCGGATTTTCCAACATCAGTTTGATGGCATTGTGTTCATTTAGATTGTTTTTTTGCTCTTCGCTCAAATTTCGAAACGTGGTGCCTCGTTTATTTAAAAGCGCCTCCCAACCGAGCGCACAAACAAAAGACATGAGCAGGGCTTCATCCAACCCGTCTTTTCGGTAATCATGAAAAAGATAGGCTTTTTCCTGCTCTTGTAACCAAGTAAGGGCTTTTTTCATGGTATCGCAATTTTTAATGCCGTAAATGTGAATTGTCATCGTCTTTTTAAAATCTGAAAAAGTCAAAGAACCCTTATATCTGTTTCTCTATATTCAGGCAAGATGCAGCCCATAAGTTTCAGCTTGGGAGCCTCGCTTAAGGTCTTTTTGATGCAGGGCGCG
>CAMRDW010000239.1 GCA_947041315.1 uncultured Enterovibrio sp. | reverse complement strand
AGAGGACACCCAGCTTTAAGGGAATTAGCTTTAAGTGGACACCCAACTTAAGGGAACAGCTTTAAGAGGACACCCAGCTTTAAGGGAATTAGCTTTAAGTGGACACCCAACTTAAGGGAGCAGCTTTAAGAGGACACCCAGCTTAAGGGAAAGCTTTAAGTGGACACCCAACTTAAGGGAATAGCTTTAAGGTGACACTCAACAAGACTGCAAGACAAGGGGTATATCAAAAGGGATTAGACCCGTTGCCTTTTAAATGTTTTTTATACCTTTAATTGTGAGCTTAAGAGCAACCAATACTGCTCAAAATCTGCCATGGGGGGGTATTTGAAATGAGAGCGCACGAAACGGTTTAAATTTCCTTCAACTTGACTCAGTAATTGCGCAGCTAAAATACTTTCATCAATTGGGAAGCTTTTTCCTTCACGAAGGCGACGCTCACGTAGCACTTGGCGCAATTGAGTTTCGATTTTTTCGAATAATTGGTTGATTCGAATTTGCAGTTTATCTTGTTCAAACATCAGAGCGTGCCCTGTGATGATGCGACTGAGGCCGGGATTTCTTTCACCAAAGACCAAGATAAGCTGAAGAATAAGCCGAAGGCGGGTGAGGGTATCTTTTTCTTCATTTAAAATACGGTTAATGCGCGAAAGAAGGGCATCTTCGATAAAGATGATTAAACCTTCAAACATGCGCGTTTTGCTAGGAAAATGACGATAAAGAGCGGCTTCGGATACACCCACTTGCGCGGCTAATTTTGCAGTGGTGATGCGCTGGCTACCTTGGCTTGATTCTAACATTTGAGCCAATGCTTGTAGAATTTCCTCACGGCGGTTGTGTTTTTTTTGCCCAGCCATTACTGATTTCTTCCTTTGTTGGCTTTGGGTTTGTATACCAATTAAATGAAATGAGTTTCATTTTTATTGGTAATAGTCCAAGTTGAGGCTGAATAGAGGGTATCTTAACGGTGAGACTCAATGATGCAAAGATCTAAGCACTCTCAGAAGCAATAATGGATATATAAGTGCCATTTATTGTAAACAGATCAAAAAACGCTATGAAATTCATAGCGTTTTTGTTTTTTTGGGTGAGTGGATTGTTATTTTGTGCCTGAATGCCCAAAACCGCGATCGCCGCGTTTTGACGTATGAAACGCCGAAACCAGATTAAATTGAGCTTGAACAACAGGTACAAAGACCAGCTGGGCAATTCGTTCGCCAGGCTCAATCACAAAGGTGTTTTCTCCACGATTCCAGCAAGAAATCATGATCTCTCCTTGATAATCAGAATCTATAAGCCCCACCAAGTTACCCAATACGACACCGTGTTTATGCCCAAGCCCTGAGCGTGGCAAAAGAGTGGCGGCGAGGGACGGATCAGCGATATGAATCGCAAGGCCGGTTGGAATAAGATGGGTCTGCCCTGGCTCTATTGTGAGAGCGTTATCGAGACAGGCTCGCAGATCAAGCCCAGCAGAGCCTTGTGTTGCGTAAGCGGGAAGGGGAAATACGGTACCAACGCGGGGGTCGAGAATTTTTAGGTCGATGCTTTTCATTGTCAATTTCTATTTCGCCTTTTTATACAAGGTAATGATTTCGTTTATTAATTGCTTTGCAAGTTCGGTTTTATCATTTAAAGGTAAGGGTTTATTTCCCGTATCCCAGTAAAGATGAAGTGCATTTTGATGGCTATTGAAGCCTTGATCATTCCTTGAAACATCGTTTGCACAAATTAAATCGAGATTTTTTTGTATGCGTTTTTTTTGTGCATGGGCTTCAAGGTGCTGTGTTTCAGCGGCAAAACCCACAGTAAAAGGACGATTTTTTGTCATGCTGGCAACAGAAGCAACAATATCTGGGTTTTTTATTAAGGTGAGGGTTATTTCATTAAGGCTTTCTTTTTTCTTTACTTTTTGTGTGGCAATGTCTGCGGCTTTAAAATCTGCTACGGCCGCGCAGGCGATAAAAATTTCATGATCTTTGGCATGTGTTTGGACGGCTGCGTGCATTTCTTCGGCGCTTTCAACATCAATTCGAAAGACGTTTTCAGGCGTCTCTAACGCTACTGGGCCGCTTATCAAAGTCACTTTTGCCCCGCGTTGCGCTGCGGCTTGCGCGATGGCGTAGCCCATTCTGCCTGAGCTTTTGTTTGTTAAATATCTAACAGGATCAATTGCTTCTTGTGTTGGGCCTGCGGTCAGAAGAAAAGAGATCTCTGTTAAATCTTTTTTCGAAAAATGCGTCTCAACACAAGAAAGTAATCCGGATGCTTCAAGCATTCTTCCCGGACCAATGTCTCCGCAGGCTTGTTCACCGTACGCAGGGCCCCAAATGAGATAACCTCGACGCGTCAATGTAGCCAGGTTTTCCTGTGTCGCAACAGCCTGGTACATTTGTTGGTTCATGGCGGGAGCCACGGCGATGGGGGCTTGTGTTGCAAGGCATAAGGTGGTGAGAAGATCGTTTCCCATTCCCGCCGTAATGCGGGCTAAGATGTCTGCGGTGGCTGGGGCGATTAAGACCAAATCAGCCCATTTTGCAAGTTCAATGTGCCCCATTGAAGCTTCTGCCGCCGGATCGAAAAGATGCTCAGAAACAGGGTGTCCTGACAAGGCTTGCATGGTTAAAGGGGAAATAAATTCTTTTGCAGAATCGGTCATGACCACGCGTACTTTTGCCCCTTGCTCAATCAATCGACGTGTTAACTCAGCGCACTTATAGGCCGCTATGCCTGCGCTGATGCCGAGAATAATACGTTTTCCTGACAAAGAGCCTGTGTTTTTTCCGAGCATAACTGCGTTCACCAAATGGGAAGATAAAAGCAAAGATAACACAAAAAACAAGGGATCTCATTGTCTTGTCTTACTCTCTTCTGAGGGGAAAATAGGTAATATTATTTATTTGATCTTACTTAAATTATTTTATTTTTTTGTTGCATCCTTCTTTTGTATGCTTGATTTTTGTTTATCTGTCTGAAAGGAGGCCTTCGATGGATAAATTGAGAAAGGCTTCATGTTTTTTGTTTTTTGCAGAATATATTTCATTTTTTTAGTGTTTTATTTTTATTGTTAATCCGATAATCCTCGTGCATTTATGTGATTTCTTTTGTCTTTAGATATTTTCGGTCTTGTTAATAGATAAAAATCAGCAAAAGAAACTGCTCGGGACTTGAGCAATCTTCATTGACTTTGTATAATGCTGGCCTTTGATTGACCTTGGCTTTAAACCAGATCTTGATTTTTAAGGATTGGTTAGCAAGGTTGACGCATGAGCTGAAACGATTTTGGAGAGACTTTCATGTCACGTAAATGCCAAGTAACTGGCAAGCGTCCTATAGTGGGTAACAACCGCTCACACGCGAATAACGCCACGAAGCGTCGTTTTCTGCCAAACCTGCAAACGCATCGTTTTTGGGTAGAAAGCGAAAACCGCTTCGTTAAATTACGTCTTACCCCTAAAGGTATGCGTATTATTGATAAAAAAGGCATCGATATTGTACTAGCAGAAATGCGTGCACGCGGTGAGAAGTTTTAAGGGGACTTAAGTAATGGCTAAAAAAGGCAGTCGTGAAAAGATCCGTCTCATCTCCTCAGCGGGGACTGGACATTTCTATACCACAGACAAAAACAAGCGTAACATGCCTGGAAAGTTCGAGATCAAAAAATTCGATCCAACTATCCGTCAACACGTTATGTACAAAGAAGGCAAAATCAAGTAATTGATTCTGTTTTCGACAGAAACCTAGCGCCTGCTGGGTTTTTTTATGCCCAATAAAAAGTGAATCTAAAAAAGAAAATCATTGAGATCGCTAAAGCGCTTTTTAAGATGAAAAATGAATGAGAAAACCAGAGTCGATTTGATTTTTATATGCATTTATCAAAGAGAATAGATCTAGGCTGCCATGCTTAATTTGGTTCTTTTGAAAGCCTATTGGATAATGATGTCTATTAATCCTACTTATTCAATCGATTGAACTCACTTGAAGGCTCTTATGGAAGACTTATTTCTGAGTGCACTCGGTATCTCTAGCCCTTAGTATATTGAATCTCTCAAATTTGACGTTGAAACCTCTCGCCTTGATATTTTTATCGATTTTAAACGGAGAATGACTTTCACTGATAATGAGGAAAAGGAGCCATCAGACAAAGAATACAAAGCGTATGACACAATCAAAAAAGAATGGCGTCATATGAACTTCTTTCAGCATGAATGCTGTTTGCATGCTCGTGTTCCACGAGTCAAACTGGATGATGGCAAAGAGGGTACCCATCATTTAAAGGGGTTTTCGGGTAACAGATCCAATAGAGATCCCCAGTTTGATTCATGTCGCACAGGTTGATTTTCACTCTAAAAATTGAAAGATTTTAGTGTGTTATGTTTGAGGGTGGGAAACCTATCAGACTTAACCAATCGCTTACTTTCTCACCTGTCATTGATTCATAAGCGGATGTGCCCTTATTTTGTCCCCATCGACGATTTCGCAGATTGTACCAAGCCTTAAAAAGCTCAAGAAATCCTTGATTTACCCCTTTTCTCACATACAAATAAG
>CAMRDW010000238.1 GCA_947041315.1 uncultured Enterovibrio sp. | reverse complement strand
AACCATCGAAGAAGTTAAATTGATCAGTGGAAAAACACATCAAAGAAGTTAAATTGATCAATTGAAAACGGTTCTCAAGGTTTAGCAAATTCAAGCTTAATTAAAAATATCCGCGCGTTTAAATTTTCATTCACCGATCTCACCTTTTCTTCTTTTTGACCCACAGTTTCAAGGATCCAGCATTCAACCTTTCAAGTTCTTGAGATTTTAAGCTTGTGTGCAAGCAAAGAAGTGAATCTGTATGTGGCCAAGCAGAAAATGATTTTAGATGGCTCTATGCAAGCAAAGATCACCGCCACTGTTTTAGGTTTGGCGGCAGAGATTGAACGTGAATTCATCAGCCAGCGTACAAAAGAGGCGCTCGCGGCAAGAAAGGCCAAAGGTTTGCCGCTGGGGCGGCCCGATCGTTTTGAAGAGAGAGGGCGCTTTGAATAAAGTTATGCCTTGGATAAGCACAAAGTAGACATCAAGAAATATTTAGGAATGGGGTTGTCTTTAAGTGCGATTGCAAAGCTGGTTGAAGAGCCGAGATCAACGGTGAATGATTATATAAAGCGGTGTGGGTTGAGGTGAAAAAACATTGAATGTATCTCAATTGAGTTACATAATAAATAAAAGGGTAATTCTTGAGGTATAAAAATGGCTCACAGCTCAATGTTACATGTTCGAATTGATGATGCACTCAAAGCGGATGCAGCTGAAAAATTGGCACAATTTGGTTTAACTGTGTCTGATGCAGTGCGCATTTTACTCACGCGCGTAAGCAAAGAGGGGGGGTTGCCTGCGGGGCTTATTCTTGAGCCTGATTCTTACGATCAATGGTTTAAAGAAAAAGTTCACGAGGCCCTGTCAGACTCTCGTCCAATCATTGCCCATGAGACCGTGATGGATGATGTTCAAGTTCTGCTTGATAGGAAACGTCAGCGTGATTAATTTGCAATGGTCAGCATTCGCCCGCGCCGATCTATTGGCTATCGTCGATTATATCTCTGATGATAACGCCGATGCGGCGCAGCGCGTTTTTGATGACATTAGAACAAAAACAGACAGGTTAATTGATTTTCCTTTAATGGGCCGTGTTGGGCGCATTAGAAGGTACGCGTGAACTTGTCATTCTCGGCAATTACATTGTGGTTTATCGAGAAGATGGATCTCAAGTGTTGGTTCTTCGCGTTATGCATTCTGCGCAACAATTCCCCTAAAAATTATCACCAAAGAAGCCTTATCTTGTAAACGTCAGTCCTGAAAGGCCAAAGGTTTGGTTTGAGCTTCACTTTTTCATCTTTTCTTCTTTTTATTAACCAGCGCATTCAATGTTTTTTAAAAGTCGTCTTTCGCGGCTTTTTTCGTTACGCCGTCACGAATACGTTCCTTTTTGACCCACAGTTTAAAACCTAATGAAAAGAAAGTTAGACACGCTTGTGTCAAAAATGAAGACAGTGGATAATCTTGTTTTTGTAGCACTTTCAAGGATCCAGCATTCAACCTTTCAAGTTCTTGAGATTTTAAGCGCCTGCGTAAGCAAAGAAGTGAATGTGTATGTGGCCAAGCAGCAAATGATTTTAGATGGCTCGATGCAAGCCAAGATCACCGCGACGGTTTTAGGTTTGGCGGCAGAGATTGAACGTGAGTTCATCAGCTAGCGTACAAAAGAAGCGCTGGCGGCAAGAAAGGCCAAAGGTGGCCCGATCGTTTTGAAGAGAGAGGGCGCTTTGAATAAAGTGATGCCTTGGATAAGCACAAAGCAGACATCAAGAAGTATCTGAAAATGGGCCTGTCTTTGAGTGCGATTGCAAAGCTGGTTGAAGCGCCGAGATCGACAGTGAATGATTACATAAAACGGTGTGGGTTGCGGTAGTTTTTTATTTGTTTTTAATGAGGTTGTTATGTCAGATAATAAAAGTTATGTAATGTGGAATAATAAGGGTGGTGTTGGTAAAAGTACAATAACATTTCATATAGCATCTATTTATGCGGAAGAAAATAAAGATAAAGATGTTATTGTTGTTGATATGTGCCCCCAAGCTAATTCATCTTCAATGTTAATGGGGGGAGGGGTTGAAAGTGAGTCTGTATTACAAGAATTAATTTCAAAAGATGAGCCTCAAACCATTGTTGGGTATATAACAGAAGCTACATTAAACGGTAATGCGGATATAAATAAATATATTACATCGTTAAGTGAAATAAACAAAAATCTTAGTGATAATTTATTCCTTATTTCAGGTGATGGTAATTTAGAATTAATTGCTCCTCTTCTGTCAGAGCGTGCAGAATCAACACCTTTATCCGCAAGTGATAATCCGTGGCTTAATATATACTCAATCATTCGTAAGCTAACACAGAAAAGAATAAGTGCAGATCGTCCTTGTGTTTATTTTATTGATACTAATCCAAGTTTTTCTATTTACACACAGCTTGCAATAGTTGGTGCTGATAAATTACTTGTCCCTATTAATGCTGATGATTCATCTATTTTTGCTATTTCTGGGTTATTTAATTTGATGTGGGGGGCTTCCGTTGCTCACCCTATCTATGACAAATATACTTTCGCAACAAAAGCAAAAAATCATAATTTAAATTTACCTCAGATAGGTTTTTTATTAGGAAATCGGTTTACACAAAAGATTGGTGCAGCTCATGCTTTTAAGGCTCTTTCAGATAAAGCAATAGATAAAATGTATGCTGAATTTATGAAGAATCCTGATCGTTTTGAGAATAGAAATAATGAGATAAAATCACGTGACGATTTTGAAAGAGAGTTTAGTATTGAACTAAGAGATTTTAATAGCGCTGGAGTTGTTGCTGCAAATCAAGGTTTACCTTTAACTAAGATGGCTAAACATAGTTATGTAGTTTATGGAAGAGAGATACAAGTTGCGAAAGAACAACGTGATAAATGTAGGGATGCAATGAAAGACTTGGTAAATCGTCTTTAATTATTACTTATAATATCTAGTCTCAAGCCAGTTATCCACTGATTTTGTAGGTACAAATCGTCCATACACACAAAGCAGAAAGAAAAACAGAGTCTTTCTTTCTGCTTTTTTAGTTACGACGTCACCTTTTATATCATCCATCCCCCTAAGCTTCACTTCCGTTATCCTCTGAAATTGTGGATAAATCAGGCATCTTTAGGCAATGGTCAAATAAGCGGACCCTATTGAAATTCGCGCGCGTGGTCAGCTATACCGCCCCGCGCATTGCCCCCTTTGCTTTGCTTCAAAGGCAGGCTTCCCACCCGCACAAAGCAACACAGATTAAAGGATTTTTAGGTGGCAGTGTGAAGGCTTAAAGTGTTATTCTGTATTATCATATATGATATGTTTAAGTGATATTGAATGTCTTGGAAGATTGAGTTTTATCACGGCGTAGAAGAAGATATTTTAAATTTGCCGACAAAAATACAAGCTCGCATGATCCGCTTACTTGAATTAATAGAAATCCACGGCGCGAATTTAGGGCCTCCTCATACTGAAGCTATGGGGGATGGACTATTTGAGATCCGTGCGAAAGCGAAAGAAGGGATTGGACGAGGGTTATTTTGTTATCTCGAAGGGCAACACATTTACGTGTTAAATGTTTTTGTTAAAAAATCCAATAAAACGCCAAAGCAAGAGATCGAATTGGCGCGTGAAAGATTAAAAGAGGTGAAGTCATGAGTTTATCGAATTTGAAAGCCAAGGCATTTAAAAATCCAGATGTAAAAGCGGCGTATGATGAACTCAGCGACGAGTTCTCATTGATTCAAACTCTGATTTCAATGAGAGAGAGTTCAGGCCTCACGCAAGGTGAAATTGCAAAACGCATGGGAACCAAAGCCCCGAATGTCTCCAGGCTTGAATCTGGCCGCGCGAACCCAAGCCTTAAAACATTAATGAATTATGCTCAAGCATGCGGATTTAAATTGGATTTTTCATTCAAACATGCTTGAGTCATATTCCCGTTCAAAAAGAGAGAGTCTCTGATGCGGCTTTTATTTTTGTGAGGATAAACATAATGCTAATAGCCCAAGCCCAGCTCCAGCGCCGAGAAAGGCTCCTACAATTTTGTTTTTTTGAAAGATGAGGGATCCAATTGTGCCGCCTAGTGCAGCTAAGCGTTTATATGCGAACACTTTATGTTTGCAATACTCAGCCTTTAAATGCTTTTCCATGTAAATCAATTCTATACGTTTAGGTGTGTGGCTATTAGAGCTTGGCTGCACTAGTTGCATTGCTATTTTTTCATCCACAAGGCTTGGTTGTACCTGATTTACTCACCGTCATTGTGGATAAACAAAGTTTACGCGATTTGCGAACCTTGGCTTTTTTTATGGGTATTTAAAGAGGCTGGGTTAGAACTTTGAAATAGATCCTTTAATAGATCATTGAGATCAATCCATTTAAACAGTATGCTAGGCGCAGATGTGAAAAAACCACCTTGCAGGGTGGTTTATTCGGATTACTTACAAGGGATTCTGGGCCTTTGAAGTCCTTTAATGATAGCCATATCATCGAAGCACTTCAAGCAAAACCTTCCTTGTATACCCAAAAAAATTGACGATAACATTAGACGGTAAGTAACCGACG